>JBJHBP010000007.1:0-121763 GCA_050485545.1 Gammaproteobacteria bacterium | reverse complement strand
CGTCTCACGTAATGGAAGGGCGCGACCAGCCCGGCACGGATACCCGCATCGCGCTGTTTCGCTCGATGCTCGAGTGCCGGCATCTGGAAAAACGCGCCTACGACCTGTTCATGCAGAACCTGATCAAGGGCACCAGCCATCTCGCCCTGGGACAGGAAGCCATCGCCGCCGGATTCGGCGTGGCGATGCGCGAGGACGACTACACCTTCTGCACCTATCGCGGCCACGCCCACACGCTGGTGCGCGGCGCTTCCATGACCGGAATACTGGGCGAACTGATGGGGCTGTCTTCGGGCCTGATGCGCGGCAAGGGCGGATCGATGCACCTGACCAGCGTGGAACACGGCGTTATGGGTTCGTACGCCATCATCGGCGCACACCTGACGATCGCCGCGGGCGCAGCGTGGTCGGCGCAGTACCGCGGCACCCAGCAGGTCGCGGTGTGCTTCTTCGGTGACGGCACCACGAACATCGGCGCCTTTCACGAAGCCCTGAATCTGGCCGTCATCTGGAAACTGCCGGTGGTCTTTGTCTGCGAGAACAATCAGTACATGGAATACACGGCCATACGCAGCGTAACGGCCGTCGAGCATCCGGCGGCCGACCGTGCCAGCGCCTACGGTCTGGAGCCGGTGCTGATCGATGGCAACGATGCCGACGAGGTCTATCGCACGGCGGTACGCGCTCTGGATGTTGCGCGACGCGGTGGCGGGCCGAGTCTGATCGAGGCCGAGACCTACCGTCACGGCGGACACTCGCGCGCCGATCCGGGCAAGTACCGGCCCGACAGCGAGGTCAAGGCGTGGCTGGAGAAGGATCCGATTCCGCGCTATCGCCGCCGCCTCATCGAGGCCGGCGTCAGCGAACAGCAGCTGAACGGCATCGAACAGGAAGTGAAGGCAGCCGTGGACAAGGCCACTGAGGAAGCGCGCAGCGCCCCGCCGCCCGATCTGTCACTGGCGGAAACCGATGTCTGGGCGGATGGAGGCTCGGCATGGCGGAACTGAGCTATCGCGAAGCCGTGACCGCGGCGCTGGCGCAGGAAATGCGCCGTGATCCGTCGGTGGTGTTCATCGGCGAGGACGTTGCCGCCGCTGGCGGTGTTTTCAAGACCACGGTGGGTCTGCTGGAGGAATTCGGCCCCGAGCGCGTGAAAGACACGCCGATTTCCGAGCAGGCCATCCTTGGTGCAGCCATGGGCGCGGCCATGACGGGCCTGCGTCCGATCGCCGAAATCATGTTTTCCGATTTCTTTGCGGTCTGCTGGGACATCGTCGCCAATGAAATCGCCAAGTCCCGCTACATGACCGATGGCCAGTGCAGCTTCCCGCTGGTGATCCGTTCCGCGAACGGCGGCGGCGCACGCTTCGGCGCGCAGCACTCGCAGAGCGTTGAGAACTGGGCGATGGCCGTGCCGGGCCTGAAGGTGGTGGCACCAGCCTCCCCCGCCGACGTCAAGGGACTGCTTGCCGCATCGATCCGCGATCCGGATCCGGTGCTGTTCTTCGAACAGAAATCGCTGTACGCGACGAAGGGCGAGGTGCCCGAGGGCGAACACGTCGTCGAGCTGGGCAAGGCCAACGTCGTGCGACGCGGCGACGACGTCACCATCGTTGCGCTGGCCATGATGGTGAACCGTGCCGTGAAAGCCGCCGAAGTGCTGGAGAAGGAACATGGCATTTCGGCAACGGTGGTCGATCTGCGCTGCCTGGTGCCGCTCGACACACAAACCATTCTCGCGGAAGTCGCCCGAACCGGCCGCCTGGTCACCGTGGAAGAGAATCCGCGTCTGTGCGGCTGGGGCGCGGAAATCGCATCCATTGTTGCCGACGAGATCTTCTGGGATCTGGACGGCCCGATCGTCAGGGTCACCACGCCGCATATCCCGCTGCCGGCGGCCGACAACCTCGAGGATGCGGTGCTGCCCAGCGTCGACAGGATCGTCAGACAGGTCCGGGGGCTGGTCGACTGACAATGACGGGCCTGCCGGGCATGGCCTGCGCAGGGCACAACGAATCAATCTGACCGGGGAGACACAGGGGTCGATGGATGTACTGATGCCACAGCTCGGCGAAACGGTTGCCGAGGGCACGGTCGCGCAATGGCACAAGCGCGCCGGCGATCATGTCGAGGTCGACGAGGTGCTCCTCGATGTGGAAACCGACAAGGTCTCCATGGAGATTCCGGCACCCGGAACCGGCACATTGCGATCCATCCTGGTGGAGGCCGGTGCGACCGTTGAAGTCGGCACCGTGCTGGCTGTGATCGACACCGGCGACGGCGACGGCGCATCGAGTGACAGCGGACACGCCAGCAGTCAGCGCGCCGCTTCCGCCGAACCCGCGACCGACCACACGGACTCCAACACCGAAACCAGACACGGACACGTTGCGGCCCGCGCCACTGGCGTGCCGGCCGACACGAAGGCCACCGACGCCAGCGCACGCCCTCGCCAGCGGAAAGACGGCAGTCAACGGCTTTCACCGGCGGTGCGCCGCATCGCGGCAGAGAATGAACTTGACCTCACGTGCATCGAAGGCAGCGGTCGCGCCGGCCGCATTACACGTCGCGACGTGCTGAAGCATCTGGCCGATGCAACCGACACTGGCACTGCGCGAACGACAGGCGGACGCGATGGCGATCTGATTCCGTTCAACCGCATCCGACGCGCAACCGCCAGTCACATGCTGCGATCCAAGGCCACCAGCCCGCATGTGCTGCAGGCGGTGGAAGTCGACTTCAGTGCGGTGGATAGCGTACGCAGGCGGATGCGCGATGCCTGGAAGGCGCGTCACAGGCACTCGCTGACCTATCTGCCGTTCATCGCACATGCGGTGTGCCGCGCACTGGCCAGGTTCCCGCATCTGAATGCCAGTATCGAGGGCGACGCGCTGCGCGTGCACAGCCATGTGAATCTGGCGATCGCAGTGGATCTGGGGCCTGCCGATGGTCTCGTTGCACCGGTGATCCGCGATGCGGAAACGCTATCCGTGGAGAAACTGGCCCATGCGATCCATGAGATCTCCGACAGGGCGCGCAGTGGCAAGCTCGGTGCCGACGACCTGACCGGCGGCACCTACACCCTGTCGAACTCGGGCAGTTTCGGCACCCTGATCACCGCGCCCATCATCAATCAGCCACAGGTCGCGATCCTGTCCACGGATGGCGTTCGCAAGAAGCCCGTCGTGATCGAACGGCCCGATGGCGACGCGATCGCGATTCGTCCGGTGGGCATACTGGCGCAGTCGTTCGACCACCGCGCGGTTGACGGCGCCTATTCGGCCGCGTTTCTCGCGAAGGTCAGGTCACTGCTCGAGCAGAGTAACTGGACGATTGAGATCTGAGCGGCTCCTGCTCGCCCTTAAGCTCACGCGTCGATCCGCGCGTGATCAGCGTGGGCGTAAGGCGCACCTGCATGGTGACCGTCTGCTGACCCTGCCCGTCCTCGATGCTGCGTATGCGCTGCAGCAGCAACCGGGCGGCGCGCACACCCAATTCATCGTGCGGCACCCTGATCGTGGTGAGCGGCGGGCTGAGGCGATCGATGAACGGCATGTCATTGAAGCCGGTAACCGATACGTCGCCGGGGCAGCTCAGCCCGGCTTCCTGGAGTGCGTCGTAGCAGCCCAGTGCGAGCATGTCGTTGGCAGCAACGACGGCCGTGAACTGTTTGCCGGCCGCCAGCAGCGAGCCAAGCGCCACCTTGCCCGCCTCCACGGTAAAGGAGTCGGCGTTTACCGTCAGCCTGGCGCACTCGAGCAGTCCCGCTTCCGACGCGGAAGCGAGAAACGCGTCCCGGCGCGAAGAGCCGGTGGACGTATCCTGGGGACCGGCCACATGAGCGATCAGGCGGTGCCCCAGTGAGGTGAGGTGACGAAACGCGAGTCGGATCCCGTATTCGTCGTCATTGACCACCGATGGCACCTGATCCGAATCTACCGACCGGTTCACCAGCACCACCGGTATATTCTCATCCAGACACCGCTGCACGACACGATCTTCGCGATGCGCGGTCGCCAGAATCACGCCTTCAATCTGCCGCGCCAGCATGTTTTCCAGAATGGTGATCTCGCTCTGGGGATTGTTTGCCGAATCGGCCAGAATCGCGATGATGCCCGACTCGTCCAGTGTCCGCTCGATGCCGCGCACGATGGGCGGGAACAAGGGATTGGTAAGATCGGGGATCATCACGCCAACGGTATGGCTCTGGCGTGTGCGCAGACCGGCAGCGACCGGATTGCGGCGATATCCCAGCGCCTTCGCCGTCTCCATCACCTTCTCGACCAGCTCCGCGGACACCATCGACCGGGTAGCAGGATTCATCACTCGAGAAACCGTCGATGCGTGAACATCGGCCTCGCGCGCAACGTCCTTGATGGTGATCTGTTGGGCAATGCCCTTGCGTTTCATACGGCGTTCTCGTCCCTGTGCCGGTAGGATAGTGATATGTGAATATATCCGACGCAAGCCGCATTGTGCGGCTGCCACGAAGAGTAATTTCCTGCGCTTGACAAATCTTTACTGAATGCGCAATCGCTTCATCTTCTAATACACTGTTTCACGGTCCGGCAACATACTGCCTGATGGCTCGGCAAGCTGACAACCTCTCTCCCATCAAAGCCCACCGGATCGGATGGATCGGCGCGGGCGGGCGCATGGGTTTCGCGATGACGAAACGACTGCTGGCAGCCGGTCATCAGGTGATGGCGTACAACCGGACCCGCGAGAAAATCGAGCCGCTGGCCGAATTCGGTGCGCACCTGGCCAGCAACCTGCACGATCTCGGCCAGTGCACCACCGTGTTCGTCACGGTCGCCACCTCGGATGACCTCATCAACGTCACCAGCGGCCCGGATGGCCTGCTGCGTGGCGAAAAAACGCCCCGCATTCTGATCGACTGCTCCAGTGTATCCATCGAGGCATCCTCGGCCGTGCGCAGATTCGCCTGTGAACAGGGCGTGGCCATGCTTGCCGCCCCGATCAGCGGCAACGCCAAGGCGGTGGATTCCGGGGATGCAACGGTGGTGGTCTCCGGTCCGCGCGCGGCGTTCGACTTCGCCGATCCGTACCTGCAAGTGCTTGGCAGGGCCGTGACCTACGTCGGCGCGGGCGATCAGGCACGCGTCATCAAGATTTGTCATAACCTGATGCTGGGTGCCGTTGCGCAAAGCCTGGCGGAAATCTGCCTGCTGGCCGAAAGCAACGATGTGCCACGCGGCGCGCTGCTGAACTTCATCAATCAGAGCGTGATGGGCTCTACGTTCACCCGCTACAAGACGCCGGCTTTCGTGGATCTGGACATGACGGCCACCTTCACATCCCGCCTGCTGCGCAAAGACCTCGACCTCGGGCTCGATGCGGCACTGGCGCACGGCATCTCCATGCCGCTGACGGAACTGGTGCGGTCCAAAGTCGATCAGGCCATCGAGGCCGGCTATGCCGATCACGATTTCGCGGCGCTGCTGCTGGAGCAGGCAGCCAGCAACGGGCTGGACCTGACCCCGCCGCAACCCGCCACGATGACGTCAGACGGCCACGCGCCCGGTCATGACGCAACCTGCCCCGACCCGCTGGATCACTGCGACCGTATCGAGTCGAAATAGCGATCGAACGCGCGCAGCGCTTCGAGGTCCGGCACCTCATCCTGAACGGGCTGCACTTGCAATCGGATTCAAACGGGCGTTTAATTCAAACGTGCGTTTAACTCAACAGAATAACCTGCCGGACCGGCAGGACACGAAGCAGCGCATGCTCGATGTGGCTGAGCGCATGTTTGCCGAGTACGGCTTCGAGCTCACGTCGCTGCGCGCGCTGACCGCCGAAGCCGGCGTGAACCTTGCAGCCGTGAACTATCACTTTGCCTCCAAGGAAGGGCTGTACGAGGCGGTTGTGCAGCGTCTGGTCGAGCCGCTGAACGCCGAACGTCTGGCACGGCTGGATGCGCTGGAGGCACAGGGGCGGCCGTCGCTGGAAGATCTGATCGAATCGTTCGTTGCGCCGCCGCTGCGCCTGTGCAGCGAGGATCCGCTGCGCGGACAGGTGGCCCCTCGCCTGCTGGGCCGCACGATGGGCAGCCCCGATCAGAACGCCACCGCGTTGCTCATGCGCCTGTTCGGTACGGTTATCGATCGCTACCTGGCTGCGTTCGGCCGCGCACTGCCCGGTCTGTCGCGACACGACCTGCTGTGGCGCATGTTCCTGATGGTCGGCGTGATGGTGCAGACCCTCAGTTGCGGCCATCACCTGCGGCAGATTTCACAGAAAAGGTCCGACGCCTTCGGTCCATCCAATCCCACCGATCCCTCCGAAAGCATCCCTCACGTGGTGTCGTTCGCCGCCGCCGGCTTTCGCGCCGGATTGCCGACACCGAATGCCACGAAGTCCAGGGGGAAGTCGTCATGACCGCGCGCCTGGCCATGACTGCGCGCCTGCGTTCATCGACCGCCTGCGCGGTTCTTGGCACATGGCTCGCGGGCTGCGCGAGCGCGCCGCCTGTCCAGCAACCGGAAGCCGGTATCGATATCCCCGGGCACTGGTCGGCCCCGGCTGGCATCGCGGCCGCCGAGCCTGCCTGGTGGCGTCGCTTCGGCGACCCGGCACTGGAGGCACTGATCGCCGAGACGCTGGACAACAATCGTGACCTGCGCGCCGCGGCGGCACGTGTGGACCAGGCCAGGGCGATGGCACGGGTTTCCGGCGCCGCGCAGGTTCCGGCCGTCAGCGCCGGTGGCAGTGCACGCCGGCAACGGCAGAATTTCATCGGCCTGCCGATTCCAGGGGCCGAAGGTGAGGTGCTGAGTACGCAGATCGATACGTTCGGCCTGTCCGTGGAGACTTCGTGGGAAGCCGATCTGTGGGGTCGCATCCGCAACGGCACGGCCGCGGCACTGGCCGACGCGGAAGCGGCGTACCTCGATGAGCAGGCGGCTCGCCTGTCGCTCGCGGCACAGACGGCGAAGGCCTGGTTCGCACTGATCGAAGCCGGCCAGCAGTTGCGTCTCGCCGACGACACGGTCGCGAGCTATCGCCGCACCGTGGAGCAGGTCCGCTACCGCTACGAACGTGGCCTGACACCTTCACTGGACCTGCGTTTCGCGCTGACGAACCAGCACGCCGCCGAGGCGCAGCAGGCGCAGCGGCGGGCACTTGTCGGGCAGGTGATGCGCCAGCTGGAAGTGCTGCTCGGCCGCTATCCGGCCAGGACGCTCGACGTGCCCCCTGCCCTGCCGGCACCGGACGGCGACGTACCCGCCGGCCTGCCAGCCGACCTGATCGCACGGCGTCCGGACCTGCGTGCCGCTGAACGACGTATTGCCGCCGCGGACGCGCGCCTGCTGGCGGACCGCCGCGCACTGTATCCGACGCTGTCGTTGACCGCCGCCGGCGGCACCTCGACCGATGCCCTGCGGCGACTGCTGGACGGCGACTTCAGCGTCTGGAGTATTGCCGGCAGCCTCATGCAGCCCATTTTCCAGGGCGGACGGCTGCGCGCCCAGATCGATGTGGCCGACGCCCGCGCGCGCGAGGCGCTGGAATCCTATGCCGGCCAGCTGCTGATGGCATTCGCCGAAGTCGAAACGGCGCTGGACGCACAGGCGTATCAGCGTGAACGTGCACAGTTCCTGGCCGAGGCCGCCGGCCACGCCGAGGCCGCGCGTGCCATGGCCGAGACACGCTACGGCGGCGGCCTCGACCCCCTGCTGGTGGTGCTCGAAGCGCAACGCCGTTCGCTCGAAGCCGACAGCCAGCTGCTGACGGCACAGCGCCAGCTGCTGGATGCCCGCGTGGATCTGCACCTGGCACTGGGCGGGTACTTCGATGACGACTGACAGCCATCGTCACCGGCATCTTCAACATCCGAGGCCCACATGCGCAAGTTGATTCGTGTTCTGTTGCCGCTGGCGGTTGTCGCCGCGGCGGTCGTGATCGCCGCCATCCTGATCGCTTCGCGGCCCGAGGTTGAAACCCGTGCGCCCGGATCTGTCGCGCCGCTGGTCCGCTACGAAATCGCCGAACCGACGCGGGTACAGACAACGGTGCGCAGCCAGGGCACGGCCGCGCCACGCACGCAGACGGTGCTGCTGCCGGAAGTCGGCGGCCGCGTGACGGAAACTTCCCCGTCGCTGGTCGCTGGTGGTTTTTTCGCGGCCGGGGAGCTGTTGATTCGCATCGATCCGCGCGACTACGAACTTGCGGTTGTCGGCGCGCGCGCGCAGATCGCACAGGCTGAAGCACGGCTGCGGATAGAGCAGGAGGAGGCGGACGTGGCGCGTCGCGAGTGGAACGTGCTCGGCCACAGCGACGAACCGTCACCGCTGGTGCTGCGCGAACCGCAACTCGCCGAAGCGCAGGCGGCGCTGGAATCAGCCCGCGCCACCCATGAGCGTGCTGAACGTGATCTGGCGCGCACGATCATACGGGCGCCGTTCGCCGGCCGCGTGCGCGACCGACAGGTGGACGTGGGCCAGATCGTCACGCCCGGCAACGCGCTCGCAACACTGCATGCCATCGACGTTGCCGAGGTCAGGCTGCCCGTGCCCGACCGCGAGCTGCAGTTTCTGGATCTGCCGCCGGGCATCAGCAGCGGTCGCACCGGACCACCGGTAACGATACGCGCGCAGTTCGCCGGCCAGTCGCTGCAGTGGCAGGGCCACATCATCCGCATCGAAGGCGAAGTCGATGCGCAGAGCCGCATGGTGCATCTGGTCGCCGAGGTGCGCGAGCCGTACGGACAGACCCCGGACGACACCTCGATACCGCTGGTCGCCGGCATGTTCGTGAATGCCGAAATCCATGGCCGGACCTTCGACGACGTGTTCGTACTGCCGCGCAGCGTGCTGCGTGACGAGGACCAGCTGCTGATCATCGATGACGACAACCGCCTGCGCTTCCGGCGTGTGCAGATCCTGCGAACCGACCGCAACGAGGTGGTGATTTCCGCAGGGCTGGCGGCCGGCGAACGCATCTGTGTGTCGCCGCTGGACGTGGCCATCGACGGCATGCGAGTGCGCACGGACAGCGATGAGGAAGCCGCGTCATGAAAGCTGCGATCCGCTGGTTTGTCGGCAACGGTGTTGCCGCCAACCTGCTGCGGGTGCTCGTGGTGGCGGGGGGACTGATCACTGTCGGATCCGTCACCAAGGAAGTCTTTCCGGAGATCAATCCGAACCTGGTCACGGTTCAGGTGCTGTATCCGGGTGCCGCCCCGCAGGAAGTGGAACAGGGCATCGTGGTGCCGGTCGAGGAGGAGCTGCAGGGTGTAGACGGCGTCAGGCGCATTTCGTCGTCGTCGGCCGAAGGCATGGGTACCGTCAGTGTCGAGGTCGACACCGGATTCGCCGTCCGCGATGTGCTTGACGAGGTCAGGACGCGGGTCGACGCCATTGCGAACTTTCCCGACGAAGCCGAGCGGCCCGTCGTGCGCGAAGTGATTTCGCGGCGGCAGGTGCTGGATGTTGCGCTGTCGGGCGATGTCGGTGAGCAGGCGCTGAAGCGGCTGGGCGAACGCGTGCGCGACGAGATCGCTGCGCTGCCGGGAATCACGCAGGTCGATCTGGTCGCCGTGCGGCCCTATGAAATCGCCATCGAGGTGTCCGAAGACGCGCTGCGCCGACACGGACTGCGCTTCGATGACGTGGCACGGGCGGTTCGCGAGTCCGCGGTGGATGTGCCCGGCGGGTCGATCAGAACCGAAGGTGGCGAAGTGCTGCTGCGCACCAGCGGGCGTGTCTATCGCGGCCCCGAATTCGAGGATCTGGTTCTGCTCACCCGTCCCGACGGCACCTATCTGCGGCTCGGCGAAGTTGCACGCGTGGTTGACGGCTTCGCGGAGACCGACGAAATCTCACGCTTCAACGGCGCACCGGCCGCGCTGATACAGGTGTTCCGCGTCGGCAATCAGGATGCGCTCGCGATCGCGGCCACGGTGCGCGAGTATGTGGAGTCGGCATCTGCAGGGCTTCCGGAAGGCGTGCAGCTGACGATCTGGCAGGACACATCGCGCGTATTCCAGAGCCGCATGAACCTGCTCGTCACCAACGGTCTGATCGGCTTCGTGCTCGTCTTCATCGTACTGGCGCTGTTTCTGCGCCTCAGTCTGGCGTTCTGGGTCAGCGTCAGCATACCCGTCTCATTCCTCGGTACGCTGTGGCTGATGCCGGCGTTCGACGTTTCGATCAACATGATTTCGCTGTTCGCGTTCATCGTTGCGCTGGGCATCGTGGTCGACAACGCGATCGTTGTCGGCGAAAGCATCTATACCCGGCAGGGCGCACTTGGCCGCGGTCCCGCGGCGTCGATTGCGGGCACGGAGAGAGTCGTCGTCCCGGTGATCTTCGGCGTCCTCACCACCGTTGCCGCGTTCGCGCCGATGCTGTTTCTGGAAGGCGTGATGGGCCAGGTGTTTCGCGTGATTCCGCTGATCGTGATTCCGATCCTGCTGTTTTCGCTGATTGATTCGCTGCTCGTGCTGCCGTCGAACCTCGCCCGGTCGGGCACTGCAGGCAATGGCGGGCATGGTCCGCTGGCGGCGTGGAACCGCGTACAGCGACGCATCTCCGGCGGACTGGACTGGTGGATCGAGCGGGCCTACCGGCCGACCCTGAAACGTGCGGTGGAATGGCGCGCGCTGACGCTGGCTTCAGGCTTCGCGCTGCTGATCATCGTGTCCGGCTTCGTTGGCGGCGGCTGGCTGCGGTTCGCGTTTTTTCCGCCAATCGAAGCGGATAACGTTGCCGTCATGCTGACCATGCCCCAGGGCACGCCGATCGAGGTAACCGAAGCGGCGGTTCGCCACCTCGAGGAGACGGCGCTGGCACTGGGCGCCGAACTGGAACGCGACAACGGACCGGTGTTCCATCACGTACTGTCGTCGATCGGCAGCCAGCCCTATGGATCACAGCAGGGCCAGGGCATGCTCGGTGGCGGCCAGGCACCTGCCGCAAGCCATCTTGGCGAGGTCAACATCGAACTGGTGCCATCCGAACAGCGTTCACTGGGCAGCAGCGGGCTTGCAACGCTGTGGCGTGAGCGCGCCGGCCCGATAGCCGATGCCGTGGAGTTGACGTTCACGGCATCGCTGTTCAGCGCGGGCGAAGCCATCAACATCGAGCTGCAGGGGCCCGATCTCGACCAGCTGCGTGAGGCGGCCGACTGGCTGAAGGTACGGCTCGCCGAATATCCGGGCGTGTTCGACATCGCCGATTCGTTCCGCGCCGGCCGCCGCGAACTGACGCTCGCGATCCGGCCGGAAGCCGAATCGCTGGGCCTCACGCTGACCGATCTCGGCCGTCAGGTGCGTCAGGGCTTTTATGGCGAAGAAGCGCAGCGCATTCAGCGCGGGCGGGAAGAAGTGAAGGTGATGGTGCGCTATCCGGTCGAGGGCCGACGCTCACTGGGAGACCTGGATGAGATGCGCATCCGCACGGCCCAGGGCGCGGAAGTTCCGTTCGGCCAGGTCGCGATCGCCGGCCACGGCCGCGGCTTCGACACGATTCAGCGCACGGACCGTCAGCGCACGATCAATGTCACCTCCGACGTCGATCTGAGCCTGGGCAATCCGAACGAGATCATCGCCAGCCTCGAAGCCGGCGTACTGCCTGAACTGACCGCGCTGTACCCCGGCATCCGTTATGCATTCGAAGGCGAGCAGCAGCAGCAGCGCGAAACCCTGGAAGGACTGGGCGCACTGTTTCTGGTCGCACTGATCGTGATCTATGCGCTGCTCGCCATTCCCCTGCGCTCCTACGTGCAGCCGATCGTCATCATGCTGGCGATTCCCTTCGGCCTGGTCGGTGCGATCGGTGGCCACCTGCTGTTCAGGATGGAGCTGACCATTCTGTCGATGCTCGGGATGGTTGCGATGGCCGGCGTGGTGGTCAACAGCAGTCTGGTGCTGATCGATTTCGCCAACCGGCGTCTTGCCGAGGGCATGCCGGCCGCGGAAGCCGTCATCGACGCCGCCGTGGCGCGGTTCCGGCCGGTCATGCTGACCGCGATCACAACGTTCGTCGGTTTGACGCCGCTGATGCTCGAACGCAGTCTGCAGGCCCAGTTCCTGATTCCGATGGCGATCTCACTGGCCTTCGGCGTGCTGTTCTCCACCCTGGTTACGCTGGCGCTGGTGCCGGCGGCCTATCTGTTCGTACTGGATGCGCGCAACAGGCTTGCAGGGCTGATCGGTGCGCGCGCGGTGCCTGGCGCCGAAGGGGCGCGGTAGCTTCTGCGGTGAGCGGGCTGCGGTGAACCGGCTGCAATGAGCGGGCTGCGGTGAGCGGGCTGCGGTGAGCGGACCGGGCGTGTCCGAGCCAGGGGGCCGGTCAGCCCACCTGCCGCAGTCGATCCACGCGCAGCCGTTCGCGGCGGTCGAACAGGCGGCGGCTGCCAGCCAGGACGGCTGCGACCGTGCCGAAGCCGGTGCCGACGGTGATCGTGAACATGATCAGGATCTGGTACCGGACCGCCAGCGCCGGCGAGGTGCCGGCGAGGATCTGGCCGGTCATCATGCCGGGCAGGCTGACGATACCGGCCGCGGCCATTGCATTGATCATCGGCATCATGCCCGAGCGCATCGCCTCGCGGCGCAGGTCGCCGATCGCCGTTTGCCAGGGTTGCCCCATCATCAGCCGGTTCTCGATCACCGCGCGCTGACGCCACGCCGATTCGGTCAGGCGATCCAGACTCAGCGCCACCCCGGTCATCGTATTGCCCAGCAGCATGCCCAACAGAGGAATCGCATATTGCGGTGTGTACCAGGGTTCGGGGCCGATGATCACGATCAGGGTCAGCACGGTGACCGAAAAAGCAGAGATGAACATCGCCACCGTGCCGATGCCGAAGGCCCAGCCACCGGTGAGTCGGTATTTCTGCCGGGCCATCACTTCGCGCCCGGCCACCAGCAGCATGACCAGCGCCATCAGCGCGATCCACGGCAGCGTTCCGACGGCAAACAGGGTTTCCAGTACCAGGCCGACCAACGCCAGCTGGATGACGGTGCGCGCAGCCGCGATCAGCAACGGCCCGCCAACCTTCAGGCGGGCCAGATGCGTGCACAGGGCCAGCAGCAGCACGAGACTGCCGGCGATGGCCAGTTGCCACCAGGACAATTCGATGACGTCCATCAGGCCGCCACCAGGTCACTGTCGCGGATCACGAGGTGACGGTCGGCCACCCGGCTGATCTGTCCGGGGTCGTGGGCCACCCAGATCACGGGCAGCCGCTGGTTCCGGATCAGGTCGGTCAGCCATCGCTCCACGCGCGTGGTCGACGCGCCATCGAGGTTGGCCGTGGGCTCGTCCAGCAACAGTGCCGCGGGCCCGGACGACGCGGCCCGTATCAGCGCCAGACGCTGCTTCTCGCCGGAAGACAGTCGCGCGACCGTCCATTCCCGGGCTTCGGCCGGCAGGTCCAGTTCGACCAGCGCTTCGGGCATGGGGCGACAGAAGTGTTCCCCGACGGTGTCGGCCCACCACTGACTCTCGGCCGGCACCAGCATCACCTGCCGGCGCCACTCGTGCGCCGGCACGGACTCGCGTTGTGTCTCGCCCAGTCTCAGGCGGCCGCTGTGCGGCTCCAGATCGGCGATGGCGCGCAGCAGGCGCGACTTGCCCGAACCGGAGGGCCCTGACAGGCAGACGATTTCGCCGCCGGCGACATCGAGGTCGACGGCGGTCAATGCGCCGATGGCGATCTGTTCAAGAACGAGATGTGCGTTGTCCGGCATCAGCGGAAAGTCGGGCGGCAAGTCGGGCAGGAAGCCGGGCGGAATCGCGATTCCGTCGGCAGGAACGATCGTGTGTGCAGATTAGCGCATCAGCGACGGCGATGTCGCAGCGGTTCGAAACTGACGGTACCGATCAGGCTGGTATCGACTTCGCCCCGCGCCGCAGTGCCGCACCCGGATCCAGCCGCTCCCATGCGGCTGCGTGGCTGCAGGCAGAGTGCGCTGCCGCGCCGGCAGCGGCCTGTGAAGAGGCTGCTAGCAGCCTGCCTGGCGATCGGAGAATCGCCTGCGTGCCTCGTCGTATACCTGCCGGGGCAGCGGCCCTTTGGTTGCGGCCTTCACGTTCTGCTCGAGATGGTGCAGCGACGTGGTTCCGACAATGGTCGTCGCCATGTGCGGATGGCTGAGTGTGAAACGCAGCATGAAGTCCATGGCTGACATGCCGTCGAGCAGATCATCGATCACTGTTGCCTGCCACAGGCGTCGCCGGGCGCGAAATCCCTCCCTGAGCATTTCCGGATACCCGTCGATGACTGCTTCGTCCTTGACCATGACGCCGCGCGCGACACCGCCGCGGATCACCACCCCGGCGCCGCTCTCAGCCGCCCGCCGGATCAACGTTTCGTGCTCGCGCTCGAGCATGGAATAGGGCATCTGGATCACGTCGAACACGCCCATCGCAATATGTTCTTCAAGTTCGGGCAGCGTGCCGGACATACCGATAAAGCGGACCTTGCCTTCGTTCTGCAGCGCCTTGAGCTCGGCAATGCTGTCGTGTTCTTCCAGCACCGTGCGCGACGGGCTCAGATGAAACTGCACGACATCGAGATGGTCGGTCCGCATACGGGCCAGACTCTGCTCGACGACGGCACGGATATTGGCGGGTGTATAGCTGTGGGGCTTGCGGTCCCTGAACGCCACGTCGGGCGGTTCCAGGGGGCAGCCGCACTTGCTTGCCAGATGGAACTCGCCACGGCGCCCGGCCATGTGACGTCCGATCAGTTCCTCGGAGTAGCCGTAGTCCGGAGACGTGTCGATATAGTTGATGCCCTGGTCCAGGACACCGTTCAGCAGCGCACCGGCCTCGGCGGCAGACAGGCGCGGAAAGTGCTCCAGGCCTCGCAGTTCCATCGCGCCATAGCCCAGCTTCGAGACCTTGAGGCCGGTGCGGCCGAGCGTTGCTGTAGGTAGAGCGTTCATGAATCCGATGGAGCCGTGCCTGAGACAGACATCATAGCGATACGGATCGGCCGCGCCACCAGGCACCCGGGTTTTGGCTGACAGGCCACCCCTTGATAGGATTTTTGTACCTGCTTTGGTAATACGGAATCAACCAATGAAGACCATCACCGTCAAGGCTGACGCCAGATTCGACGCCACGCTTACCAAGCTGGCCAAACGCCTGAAAACCACGAAGAGCAGCGTGATTCGAGCGGCAGTGCTCAACTACAAGGAACACATCGAGCGCGAGGTCTTGCGACAGCGGATTCGTGAAGCGTCCGTGAAGACCCGGCAGCAGGCGAAGCAGGCCGCTTCCGACTTTGATGCGGGAACGGCTGATGGCGCTGGTCACGCTGCATCTTCACCAGGGGGATGGCGAGCACAAGCAGGGTGAGCATCCATTCACCGACGGTCAGAGGGCGATCATCGGCTTGCATCAGGTTGTCCTTGTAACGCCACAGGGACCCGGAAAAGGAGTCAGTACACCAGTTCCACACCATCCCAGCAGCGGCTCGGCACCCTGCGTTCGTCCACCGCCAGCTCGCACTGGCGCTCGGGCAGCAGCGCTTCTTCGCTTTCCACGAAGCGCTTGCGGCCATCGGGCATGCGCTCAATGCTGAAGGCATCGTAGAGATTGCCCGTGACGGTGCGGGACTCGAAGGTGAGCAGGCGCTCGTGGAGATGGATGATCTGGTACAGCTGCACGTCCTCGCCAATGCGGTCGTGGGTTTCGCGTGCCTCATCCGAGGCCAGATACATCTTCGGGCCTGCCACCGAGACCACGTAGACCGGCCCGGCATCATCAAACACTGTGGCGCCCTCGGAGATATTGGTGGCACCACGGCCATAGGTATGGTCGTGGCCCTGCAGCACCAGATCCACGTTGTAACGGCGGTAGACGGGTTCCCAGAATTCCCGCAGGCGGGGGTTGTCGCGACCGGCAGAGACCGAGTGCACGGGGTGATGGTGCATGATGATCACCCACTGGGCGGGATTGTTCTCCAACACCTGTTCCAGCCAGCGCGCCTGGGCCTGGGCACTGTCATCGCGGCCGGCACCCATGGTGGAGTCGAGCACCACGAACAACACGCCCTGATAGTGAGTGAAGTAGGTGGTGTGGGGCAGCTCCTCGATCCCGTTGTCGGGCACTTCAAAGTGCAGTTTCCACAGCTCGTTCAAGGCAAAGCGGTCTGGTGGCGGGCTCAGATATTCATGATTGCCCGCCGCCACGATGGCCGGCACCATGCTGTGCAGGAAACCGCCGGCATCGAACCATTCGCCCCATTCATCATCGTGCTTGCTGCCGGCGTGATTGATCAGATCACCGGCATGCAGCATGACCGTGGACATCGGTGCCTGACGCCAGGCCTCGCGCACGACCCGGGAAAAATGCGATTTCACTGAGTTCTGGGCGTCCCCGAAGTAGAGAAAGGAAAAGGGCTCGAAGCGGTCCCTGGGGGTGCGGAACTGGAACCATTCGCTCCAGGTATCGTTACCGGCCACCCGGTAGGCATAGAGGGTATCCGGCTCAAGGTCGGTGAAGGTAACCCGGTGATGGCGGGCCAGGCCGTTTTCCTTGTCAGCTTCCAGGCTGTGGCCGAAGAATTCCGTGGCCGCCAGATGCAGGCCCGGGGTATCCAGGGCCACGGCGATCTGGGCACGGCTCTGATCCACCGAGGCATCGGTGCGCCAGGTGACGGTCTGCTGCTGGTGCGGCTGCTCATCAGGCAGCAGGATGATGCGGTCCGGTAGCGGCGACGGCGCATAATGAATGTACCCGGTCGGTACCAGAACGTTGCGCCCCGGCGGTGGCTGGGCTATTGCGGTGAGCGAGAAGGCCAGCATCAGCGCGACGGCCGACAGTGATCTCAGCATAGGCATGTCCAACCTCCTGACAATCGCAACTGAAGACTAACATCAGAGCAAGCGAGCGGGGAGGCAGGAACATGACCCGGCCGGGAACGCGATCCGGACGCGGCCGCAAGACAGTGCCGCTACTAACGCCGGGGCACCGTACCACTGGTGACGACGGGCCAATGCCTGGCGGCCAATTCCGATGTGGCCTACAGGATTTCCCAGGCGCCTGGTGCCGACTGGCAGGCCAGACCGTTTCGCGAAGCGCGCGAAGACTCATCGATGGCGGCCATGCTGAACTCCCGGCACACGGTACCGTTGCGGACCCGATCCTCGCCGGGGACGAGTTCGAAGTGCACCCCCGTCGACTCGTTTACCCAGGTCACAGGTCGCCCGGTCTGGCCGATTTCCAATGCGTGCCCGATGCAACTGCGATCGCGCTCGTCCAGTGTGCGGCCGATTCTGCGGCCGATGAAGGCTCCGGCCAGCGCGCCGACGATCGTACCGACTTCCGGATGCTCGGTTGCCGCGCGGGAACCCAGCACACCGCCTACGACACCACCGACAACGGCGGCTATCGCCTCCCGATTGCAGCTGCCGGCAGCAATGCCGTAGTCGCGTTCGTAGCGGACGCCGGAGTAGCCCAGGTAGTACGGATCATTCATGGCCCGCCAGCCGTGGGCCGGAGCATGTGCCGGCGGCCCTGCGTTGCGTCCCTGCTCCCGCGCATGGGGAGGGGGCTGCGCAATCGTTGATACCGCCCAGCACAACGACAGCAGGAACAACATGATTCGGGCGGAGTTTATCGGTCTGCACATGGGCTCATCCTCCTCCGGCACGCTGCTCGGCGCAGCGTCGCGTCTGTACGGTCATCCGCCAACATCTTGCGGATGTCGGCTGAACACGGTTCTCCGAGATTTAAGTTGCAACGCGTTCCCTGCGCTGTGACCGGTATCACAGTTGTCTGCCTGGTATGGCCTTCGACCGTCGGGTACCGTTGACCTGAACCGGATTCCACAACGCTTTACCGGTCAGCCGGACACAAGTGAAAGCTTCGGGCCGCATACGACAGCGGCCAGGCTCCCGGACCGGACGCCCCTCAAGAAAACGGCAGGTTCATACGTAAGGCGACGAAGCCTCGCGTGACCGGGTTCGGGCGCGGGAATGGTAAGCTATCCGCCGCCCGTAGCGCTGACCTGCTGTCGGTGCTGCTATCGAATCAACTGCGGGCAACAGAAAATGCATTCATGAACCAAAACCCTGTTCTCATCGCCGGCGGTGGCATTGGCGGGCTCACCGTCGCGCTGACGCTTCACCAGATCGGCGTACCCTGCATGGTGCTGGAGTCGGTGGCTCAGCTCAGGCCGTTGGGCGTGGGCATCAACCTGCAGCCGAATGCCGTGCGCGAGCTCTACGAACTCGGCATAGGCCCCGAAGTACTGGATGCGATCGGCGTGCAGACGAAAGAATGGGCGCTGGTAGGCCTGAACGGCAACGATATCTACTCCGAGCCTCGCGGGCTGCTCGCAGGCTACAGGTGGCCGCAGTACTCGGCTCACCGTGGTGAGCTGCAGATGCTGCTGTATCGCACGGCCGTCGAACGACTGGGTGCCGATGCCATCCGCACCGGCGTGAAAGTCACCGGCTACCGCAATCACGACGATGGCCGTGGCGTCACTGTCAGCATGCAGCAGACAGACGGTGAGCGCATGGAAGTCGAAGGATCCCTGCTGATCGCCGCAGATGGCCTGCACTCGGCCGCGCGCGCACAGATGTATCCGGACCAGCCGCCCATTCACTGGGGCGGCGCCATCATGTGGCGCGGTACCACGCCTGGCGTACCGATACGCACCGGCGCGTCGTTCGTGGGGCTCGGGACGCATCGACATCGCGTGGTCTTTTATCCGATCTCGCCGCCGGACAGTGTCACCGGTCTTGCCACGATCAACTGGATAGCCGAGATCACCGTCGACAATCAGCGCGGCTGGACCAACGGAGACTGGAACAAGCGCGTCGGGATCGACGAGTTCATCCATCACTTCGAAGGCTGGAACTACGAGTGGCTGGACGTGCCCACCATGCTGCGGGGCGCGCAGGATGTGTACGAATACCCGATGATCGATCGCGACCCGGTGCCCAGCTGGGTGGATGGCAATGTCGCACTGCTCGGCGATGCGGCTCACGTCATGTATCCGACCGGATCGAATGGTGCGACCCAGGCCATGATTGACGCACGCGTGCTCGGGGCGGCCATGGTCGAGCACGGCGTCACGCGCACGGCGCTGCAGGCTTACGACGCGCAGCTGTGCGAGGACATCTCCGCGGTCGTGCTGCGCAATCGCGGGGCCGGCCCTTTTGGCCTGCTGAATCTGCTCGATGAGCGTTGCGGCGGCGTATTCGATGACATCGACGCAGTCATGCCGCCGGCCGAACGCGTGGAATTCATGAGTCGCTACAGCGCCGCGGCGGGTTTTGCGAAGGAGCGGCTGAACACCGCGCCACCCCTCATCGCACCGGGCGCGCGCGTCGGGAGAGGTTGACCGAATGCTGCAACATTACGTCTTTCTGCGTTATCGCGAGGGGACCGGTGCCGAGCACATTGCGTCGTTCTGCGAGCGCATGCTGGCGCTGCGCGGCATGATCGACGAGATCCGTCATCTGGAGATCGGCCGCGATGAGCTGCATGACGCACGCAGCTGGGACGTGGTCCTGATCATGGCGTTTGAATCCGTCGATGCGCTGCGCAGCTATCAGCGCCACCCGGCCCATCAGGCGGTGATGGCCTTCAATAATCCGTACGTCGCGGATGTCGCCTCGATAGATTTCACGCGCGGCGACTGATCGCACGGACAGCTCCTCGCCGGGAAACAACGTCGCGGCCCTGAAGTCGAGCTCGCCGTCGACGAGAATGTCGACGAACGCATCGTTGGGCGCGGGTGTGTGGAGCACGCCGAGAAATCCCGGCAGTCACGCACGAGCGCTGCGTAGAGCTGAGAAATGGACCCCGAAACCTGGGCACGATCGTACTGGCTGTGCAGGCTCCTAGCGCACGGCCGTTGCGATCCACGCCGTGGATGTGAGCGTAGTCGGCAGCTGCGGCATTTTGCGGACCAGATGCTCGATCACGGCCTCCTCCCTGTCCCGCCATTCAGCCTCGCTCAGCTGCTGGCGGAGCAGAGCGAGTGGCGCGGCTCCGCGAGAGAGTTTTCGCCAGAAGTCGACGATATCGGAAACGTGAATACCCCGTTCGACGGCCTCGATGACGACATTGCGAAACCCTGCGGATTCGAGGTCCTGCCTGAGTGCATCGGGATTCTCAAGACTGGTGTGGTCTTCATCCGGCGCGGCCAGCGAGGGATCCGCTGCCTGCAAGGCGCCGTGCATCAGCTGCATCATCGGTGACTGACGGAGCGGTGCCCAACTGGATACCAGCATCTGCCCGCCAGGACGCAGCACACGATGCAGCTCGCGAAAGCCACGTCGGTGGTCCGTAAAGAAAATGATGCCGAACATGGACACGCCCACATCGAAGCACTCGTCAGGAAAGGGCAGCTGTTGACCGTCGGCGAGGTGCGGTTCAACGTTCCGTATGCCTGCGGCAACACGATTGCGTTGCAGTTGCGCGAGCATGCCTTCCGAGAAGTCCACACAGACCACGCGCGACACCAGAGACGCGAGCAGCAGGCTGGTCGTTCCGGGTCCGCACGCCACATCGATTGCTGAATGACGATGATCGAGCCTGAGCCTTGCAAGTCCGGCAGTTGAGAAAGGCTCAAGAAACGGTTGGGTGACCTGCTGGTAGCCCTCGGCGATCAGGGTCCACGGAGCTGGCGTCGTTAGCGGATTCATAGCGTTACACGTCCGTGCGCGAGAGTCTGTGCCACGCCATCATTGCAGCGACCAGTGCGGGCATGGCCGGATATGGTAGCTGGCAGAGGGCGCCACGTGCATCTGGGGATCCCGACGATGAGGAGGGACTTCTGCATGGTCCGACCGGCGGGATAGACTGGGGCATGATCCTGCAACTCCCCGTCAGGCTTCTCGCCACGGCACCCGCGGTCGCGCTCGTTGTCGCGTGGCTTGCGTCACCCGCTCAGGCGCTGGAACGCGATGTACTGACCATCGCGACGACGCCGGCCGGCACCCTGTTCTTTTCCGTTGGAGGCGGTGTTGCGCGCGTGCTTCAGGCGGAGCTTGGCGTGCGCGCCTCGCCACGGCCCTACGGGAGTCCGTCGCGCGGCATTCCGTTGCTGAATCAGGACGACGTTGCGCTCGCGCTGGTATCGAGTCTCGACGCCGCGCGCGCCTATGCGGGCCTTGCGCCGTACCCGCGTGCCAATCGCGACGTCCGACTGCTCGCGCGCGTGATGCCGATGATGAACGGCTACTTCGTTCGCACCGATGCGCCCTATCAGTCCTTCGACGATGTGCGTGGCGCCCGCATGGTGCATGAGCTGCGCGGCAGCCACGCGCAGACGCTGCTTGCCGACGCGGTGCTCGCGACGGGCGGGCTATCTGTGACCGACGTGCAGGCTGTTGCTGTCGCTCACGTCGTCGAGAGCATCGATGCGTTGATCGAAGGACGGGTGGACATTGCCGTGTCGGCGCTGGGCACCGCCGCCGCACAGCGCGCACATGCATCGATTCCGGGCGGCATCCGCGCGCTCGCGCTCGGTTCACTGGCCGACGACGCGTTCATGGATGCGCAGATGCCCGGTTCACGGACCGCAACCGCGCTGCCTGCGCCCGGCATGGTGGGCGTCGTGGCGCCGACACTTGTTGCGGGCTATGACACCTTTCTTGCGGCGAACACGGCCATGAGCGACGACGACGCCTACGCGATCACGCTGACCATCGTGCGCGCCTGGGAGGGTCTGCAGCGCGACTACCCCGCGCTGCGGGCGATCTCCGCGCACGAGCTGTTCGTTGAAGACACGGACATTCCCTACCACCCCGGTGCGCTTCGCGCCTATCGCGAGTTCGGCTTTTGAGCCCAGGATCTGCCGACGGCGCGCCGCATGCACCTTATCGCCTGCTCGGTGATGCCTGTCTCGGTGCGCTGACGTTGATCGGCTGCCTGTGGGTGGCGGGCCTGCCGCAGCTGCTCGGCACGACCTGGCTGGACGGGCAACTGCTGCCGCTGTGCATCGGGCTTGCGACCGCGGCGGCGCTGCTTCGCTATCCCTATGGCACGCAGACCGGGGCGCTCGATGCGCTGCTCGGGCTGATTGCGCTGGGTTGCTGGGCCTGGTCTGCGCTTAACTACGACGAGTGGCTGATCACATTCGCCGACCGTACGCCTGATCAGTGGATTCCAGGCGCGCTCGCACTGCTCCTGACGATCGAAGCCACGCGCAAGAGCTGCGGCCTGGCGATCACGGTGCTCGTCTGGGCGTTCCTGCTCTACGCGCTGTTCGGCGATCGGCTGGGCGGTGTGGCCGCGGCCGCACCGCAGTCGCCCGCCGAAGTCGTGCTGTATCTGTACGCCGATTCTCAAGGCGTACCGGGCTTCATCGTGCGCGTGGTCATGACGCTGGTGCTCGCATTCGTCGTGCTCGGCAAGCTGATGGAGCACAGCGGCGCGACGCAGTTCTTCACGGATGGCGCGATGCGGCTGATGGCGCATCGACGCGGTGGTGCCGCCAAGGTCTCGATCGTCGCCAGCGGCGCATTCGGCATGGTCAATGGCTCGACAGTAGGCAATGTGATGAGCACGGGGCTGGTGACCATTCCGCTGATGAAGCGGGCCGGGTTCAAGGCGCCGACGGCGGGCGCGATCGAAGCGGTGGCATCGAACGGCGGACAGCTCGCTCCGCCCGTGATGGGCGCGGCGGCGTTTCTGATCGCCGAGTTCCTGCAGATCGATTACGCGCAGGTGGCACTCGCGGCCACCGTTCCCGCTTTGCTGTATTTCCTGGCCGTGTTCGTCCAGGTCGACACACTGGCTGCGCGCGCCGGGCTGGCAGGCGCACCCGTCGCCGCCGGTGGCACACGCGGGCGCGAGCTGCTACGTCTTCATTGGCCGCTGGTCCTGCCGATCATCGCGCTGCTGGTCATGCTGTTCTTCTTCCGGATAGAGGCCGCCAGAGCGGCGCTCGCCGCGGCCGGGTTGCTGCTGGCACTCGCCGCGGGTCGCGATCGCCGCGTGCTGTCGTTCACGAGCCTGCGCGAACTCGTCTGCGGCAGCGGCGCGAACCTGCTGCCCATCGTGCTGATCGGTGCGGCGGCCGGCGTCGTCGTCGGTGTGCTGAACAGTACCGGGCTGGGCTTTCAACTCTCGCTCGCGCTCGCCGGCCTTGGTGCGTCGTGGGGGCTGTTCGCGATGCTGTTGATGACGGCGGTGCTGGCCATCGTTCTGGGCATGGGCATGCCGACGGCCGCGGTGTATCTGGTCCTGTCGGTGGTGCTTGCGCCGGCGCTCGTGGAATTCGGCGTGAATCCGCTCGCGGCGCACCTGTTCCTGTTCTACTTCGGCGCACTCAGCATGCTCACGCCGCCGGTGGCGGTCGCGAGCTTTGTCGCGGCAGGCCTCGCCGGCGCAGGCTTCTGGCGCACGAGCGTCGCGGGGCTGAAGCTCGCCGCGGTGGCGTATGTCGTGCCGTTCGTCTGGATCTACAATCCGGCCGTGATTCTGGATGGCACACTGGTGCAGATCGGCTTTGCGCTCACGTTGCTCGCTGGTGCGACCGTCCTGCTTGCGCATGGTCTTGCGACCAGCGGCGAGCGTGCCCTGCGCGGCTACGCGGAAATCGCCGCGGCGCTTGCGCTCGCTTTCTTCGTTACCAGGCTCGGATGAACCGGGCAGAGGGATAACCAATGCATTACGACCCAGAACGCGAGGACCATGGCTTGCGGCACAGCCCGTTCAAGTCGTGTGTGGTGCCGCGGCCCATCGGCTGGATCTCTACCCTGAGTGCGAGCGGCGTGGCGAACCTTGCGCCCTTCAGCCAGTTCCAGAACATTTCCTACGATCCGCCCATCGTGATGTTCGCGGCGAATCAGAACACGACCGGGCACCGCAAGGACACCGTCGTGAACGTGGAAGCCACCGGCGAATTCGTGTGGAACATGGCGACGTACGAGTTGCGCGAGGCCGTCAGCCTCTCCTCGACGGAGTATCCGGCGGACATCGACGAGTTCGAGGCCGCAGGCCTGGAGAAGGCGCCGTCGCTCGTCGTCGCGCCACCGCGGGTGGCCGCATCGCCGGTGCAGTTCGAGTGCCGTCATCTGCAGACGCTTCGCGTTCCCGGCAACGGGCCCATGGGCTCGGCCGACATCGTGCTCGGCCGCGTCGTGCAGATCCACATCCGCGACGATGCCCTCACCGCTGACGGGCGTGTGGACATCGAGAAGATCAAGCCGCTCGCCCGGCTCGGCTACTTTGATTACACCTATGTGGACAAGCGGTTCGAGATGCCGCCGCCGGGCAACGATCCGCGCCGGATGAAAGGCCTGTCCGGCGATCGGGTGCGTTAAATCCACAACGCTGCCAGCTCCAGCACAATGGCATCGAACGGCTGCACCCGCACCTCGGCTGCCCCCTCGTGCGTAGCAAGCAGTGTCCAGTGACCTGATTCCAGTCGGAACGCTTCCAGCGTACGCAGCAGCGGATTCACAAGCCAGACGTGACGAACGCCTTCGCGCGCATAAATTGCCAGCTTTTTAACCCGGTCGATCTGCTCAGTGGCCGGTGACAGTATTTCGCAAACCCAGTCCGGCGCGACTGTGAGGTACGGGCCCGGTGGGATGGCGGGCAGGCGTTCGCGGCGCCAGGCCGAAAGGTCGGGCACCACCACGTCCGCTCCCAGGTGAAGCTCAGGCTCATCCAGAACCCACCAGCCGCCCGGCCCGTCATGACCGCGGTGAAACACACTGCCCAGTTCCGCCCCAAGCACCGAAGCCGCGTGCGTGTGCGGCAACGCCGGTCGCGGAGAGACATGAAGTTCGCCGCCGAGAATCTCGGCCACCATGTTCTCCGGAGCCGCACACAGGTCCTCGTAAGTGGCTGGAGATTTCCCTGGCTGCGCCATGGGAAAAGCCTAGCACAGGCGGCTACCGTCACCGCCAGGCGAAATCCGGCTGATTGCGGTGATTTGTCGCCGCACCAGACTCGTTCGTGAATGACCTTCCTCGAACGCTTCAGCTGAAGCGTTCGTCAGTCGCGTTTCCCGCCGCCATGAAACGGCGACGTCGAACGGGTTGGCGCCATGCGTTATGCTCACAAGCCAGGGTGGCCCTGCCGGGCGCGGGACGTCAACCGCCAGCCGGCAGAGGTGCTCGAGTTCTTCCGCATGCGCGAGGACATGCGCGTCATAGAGCTTCTGCCCGCCGGCGGCTGGTATACGAAGATCCTGGCGCCCGTACTCGCGGAACACGGCAAGCTCTACGTCGCCCATCCGCCGGGGTTCTATGCGGACGCCTTTCGACGCATCGCCGATCTGCCGGGCCTCGAAGAAGTTGAGGAGATCGACTGGGGCGCGACAGGTGGCGGCAGCGGCGGGCCTTTCGGGCCCTCGGGCATCTGGGACGTCGAACCCGTCGATCTCGTGCTGACCTTTCGCAACTATCACAACTTTTCGCCCGCCGATCGGGCCACCGTGAACAGGTCCGTCTTCGATGCCCTCAAGCCGGGCGGCTACTACGGCATCGTGGACCATACGCGCCGTCACATGGAGCCCGAGAACAGCGAGAACCGCCGCCGCGAGGATCCCGTGCTCGTCATCAGGGAGATCCTCGACGCAGGCTTCGAGTTCGTTGATTTCAGCGACGTGCTTGCCCGCCCGAACGATGCGCTGGTCCATGAAGTCGCCCACCCGGAGGTCACCGACCGCTCCGACCGCTTCACGCTTCTTTTCCGGAAGCCGGAATAGGGTTTGCACGGACGAGATTCTTAAAAGCCGCAACGTCGTCAGAACTGCGCCGCCGACACCGTCGCCGTGAAGAACGGCGCGTAATCCGCCGTTCCGAATTGATTGCCGAGTTCCACGCGCGTCGGAATCAGAAAGCCCTGAAACCTCCCCATCTCCAGCATGCGCCCGCCGAAAGGCTGCAGGCGATAGGTCTGATCGGGGTTCGCGTCACTCCAGCGCACAGCGACCACCTCGCTCGGGTGGCCGTTCGCATCGAACGTGATGTGCATGGGTTCGATGTCGATACTCAGATCGAAGCTGATTTCTGCGCTGTCCGGCCCGGTCTGCGTCCAGTGGGCACCGTACTGCGGCAGCAGTGCGGCCGGCACCCAGATGGACTCGAGCAGGGCGCGTGTCGCCGCGGCGCGCGCGTGGTCTTCGCTGGTGCTGATGCGTGCGAGCGGAACCAGTCCGTACATCCAGAATTTGGTCCAGCTGTCGCGCGGCGCGTTGTCGGGCTCGTGGTAGCCGTCGGAGCCTGCAAATCGCATCAGGCCTGCGCCGATCTCGGCCTGCCATACGAAACCGCGGGCGGGCGGTGCAAGAATCTGGGTGGCGCGCATGGGCATGGGGTTCGTGCCGAGCACGAAGGTGCCTTCCATCTGCAACTGCACGACGCGGTGCAGCGGGGTGCCGGTTTCGATCGCGCGGGCGAAGTAGCGCTGCGCAATTTCCGGCAGGTCGGCAATCATGTCGGGATGAAAGCGCGGCGGATTTTCATCGCGTAATGCGGTCAGCGCCGCCCGGACATTGTCGGCCTGTCGCCGGTCGCCGGCGTGCAGCATCATGGCGGCGATCGCGGCGGCAACCGCGATCAGCGGTACCGCAATCCCCATCAGTTTAAGCAGGTACATGTTTATCGCCACTGACTATGATTACGACATTGCCGCGCTTGTGGCCGGTGTCGACGTGGCGGTGTGCTGCGACGATGTCATCCAGGCTGTAGCGGCGATCGATCAGTGGTTCAAACGCGCCGGATTCCGCGAGCCTTGCGAGTTCGCGCACGTCCTCGGCGCTTTCGCCGGCGGGCCCTGCGATGACCTTGTGCCGCGACGTGAGTGTGTACCACGGCGCGCTCAGCATATCGAGCAGGTCGCCGAGCACCAGCAGCAGGCGTCCGCCGTCGGCCAGTACGTGCCGGCTGCGGCGGTAGGGCGCCGTGCCGACCGTGTCGACGATCACGTCGTAATGCCCGCCCGTCCTGGTGAAGTCCTGTTGCGTGTAGTCGATCACCCGGCTCGCGCCCAGGGACTTCACCAGTGGCACATTGTGCGTGCTCGTCACGCCGGTGACCTCAGCGCCCAGGTCACGTGCAAGCTGCACGACCGCACTGCCGACGGCGCCGGAAGCACCATTCACGAGCACGCGCTCGCCGGCTTTGACCTGTCCGCGACGCAGGAACACCAATGCGGTCATGCCGCCAAAGCACAGCGCGGCGGCGCGTTCGAGATCCACGTTGGCGGGTTTCAGCGCGACCGGCCCGTCTGCGGGTACACAGCAGTACTCGGCATGACCGCCGAGCTTCGTGCCGGTTGCAGCGAACACCGCATCACCGACGCGAAAGCCTGTGACATCGCTGCCCACCGCCTCCACTACGCCGGCCACCTCAGTGCCGAGCACGGCATGGCGCGGTCGCCTGACGCCGAACATCAGCCGGCCGATGAGGCCGAAACCGCGCGGCAATGTGAGGCTGCGTAGCCGGCTGTCGGCCGATGACACCGTGGTTGCATGAACGCGAATCATCAGTTCCCGCTTCGCGGGTACCGGCTTCGGAACACTCGCTACACGAACCACTTCGGGAGGGCCATAGCTTTCGTAGACGGCCGCCTTCATCGTGTCGTTCATCAAGGAATGGCCCTGTGCAGGGATAACCGCGGGCATTGTGGCGGATTTCGCAGCGGGAGTAACGTCGCTGTGCTCGAGGGGATTTGCAGTGACTATCCGGCCACCAAATGATCGACGATGCTTACCACGATGACGATCGCGAACATGACGCCGATTACGACAAGCAGCGCTTTCATGATCCGTGGCACGTAGCGCCTGAGCACAACCGTCAGCACCAAAGGAACCCCCAGCAACGTCGTCAGAAACCACCACGGCGGTTCGTCCAGGGGGGCATCCCAGATACCGAAGTGTTCGAGCCCGCCAACGCTGCCCATAAGCATGGCCGTTGCCGCGAGCCAGAACCCGACGAAGCAGAGTTTCGGGTGAAGGAACAGTGCGAACACGAATCGCCCGAACCCGACCATGAGACTGACGAGGTTCCGGCCGAGCTCCTCACTTGCGTTATGAAGGTTCTGCGTCTGTCGTGCCGTCCCTGTGCTGCCGAACTGTCCCGACGATCCGCAGCTGCACGGGAATCCCCCTGACGTTATCCCGGTTCCACCGCAACTGGCGCAGTAAGACATATCGGCACAACCTTTGCTTTCAGAAAACGCAATCGCGTCATGATAGTGGCCTGTACAAGCGGGGCCGGCCAACCCCCAAATGAGGGGGGGTATGCTCAATCGTGCACTTCGGTCGCGTCAAAGGTAATCTCGCCCGATACATCGAACGCCCGCAGCGATCATCAATCAGCAACAGGGGAGTGGCATGAATCGAACGCGACTGGTCGACTGGAATCATCTCCGGCCGGAAATTCCGCATCGTGCGCTGGTCGCCAATGTCGATCTGGTCGCCATCCGCTGGCCGGACAGCGAAGAGGTCTCGGTTCTGTACGGGCGCTGCCGCCACAGAGGCGCGCTGATGGCCGACGGCACGGTGGGCAACGACAGGCTCACCTGCCGCCTGCATGGCTCCGCCTACCGCTATCGCACCGGCAAGAACGTGCATTATCCCGGCGCCGACCTGAAGCGCTTCAGTGCCTGGATCGAGGACGGCGCGGTCTGGGTGGATGAGGACGAGATCGCCGAATGGGAGAAGAGCAATCCGCAGAAGTTCGACCGCAACGCGTATCAGGGTGACTACGCGGACTTCAAGGGCAGCGACGATGAGCCGCATGTGCGCACGATACAGTCTCTGGCCAGGGACGGGCTGGAGCGCACAGGCCATCACGGGGCGATGGCCGCGATGGGCGTGCCGGGGCGCACGCTGCCGCGCTGGGATGACATCCAGCTGCTCACC
This sequence comes from Gammaproteobacteria bacterium, assembly GCA_050485545.1. Classification (GTDB taxonomy): domain Bacteria; phylum Pseudomonadota; class Gammaproteobacteria; order Steroidobacterales; family Rariloculaceae; genus JBJHBP01. The sequence goes on along the minus strand of JBJHBP010000007.1, from coordinate 92,936 downwards.
GCACAGCTGCACCGGGTGCCGCTGCTGGACGATGAACCGGTAGATACGGCCGTCGTGGTCGGTCCCAATGCGCGCCGGCCGCTCGAGCTCGCGATCCCGCTGATGGTGTCGGACATGAGCTTCGGAGCGCTGTCGGAGGAAGCCAAGGTTGCGCTGGCCACCGGCGCGGAGCGTGCCGGCACCGGCATCTGTTCCGGAGAAGGCGGCATGCTGGACGATGAACAGCAGGCCAACAGCCGTTACTTCTATGAGCTGGCCTCCGCGCGCTTCGGTTATTCAATAGACCGGGTGAAGCGCTGCCAGGCGTTTCATTTCAAGGGCGGGCAGGCCGCGAAGACCGGCACCGGCGGCCACCTGCCGGGCGAGAAGGTCACGCACAGGATCGCCGAGGTGCGTGGCCTGAAACCCGGTCAGTCAGCGGTATCGCCGGCGCGCTTCCCGGACTGGACCTCACTCGATCCGTATCGCGAGTTCGCGCACGAAGTGCGCGAAGCCACCGGCGGCATTCCGATCGGTTTCAAGCTGTCCGCGCAGCACATCGAGCGCGACATCGACGCGGCGCTGGACATCGGCGTCGACTACATCATTCTGGATGGACGCGGCGGTGGCACCGGCGCTGCACCGCTGCTGTTCCGTGACAACATCTCCGTGCCGACGATGCCGGCGCTGGCCCGCGCGCGCGTGCACCTTGATCGCTGCGAGCGTCGCGACATCACGCTGATCATCACCGGCGGACTGCGCGTGCCGGCGGATTTCATCAAGGCGCTGGCGTTGGGCGCCGATGCGATCGCGTTGTCGAACGCTGCGCTGCAGGCCATCGGATGTCTTGGCATGCGCGCGTGTCACACCAACGCCTGCCCGGTCGGCATCGCCACACAGCAGCCGCATCTGCGCGAGCGGCTGATCGTCGAGCAGTCCGCGGCGCAGCTGGAGCGCTTTCTGACCGCATCGGTGGAGCTGATGAAAGTGATGGCGCGCGCGTGCGGACACTCGCAGCTCGCCGGATTCAATATCGATGACCTGACCACGTGGAAGCGCGACATCGCCAAGCTTACTGGCGTCGCGTTCGGAGGCATCGCCTTCGGGGGCGCCGCACCGGCATGATCGTCACGCGCCGCATCTCTTTGAGCAAGCTGCTCCGCTTCACGTGGCAGAAACTGCTGATGCTGCTTGCGTTTACTGCACTGGCCTGTGTCGTGATGCAGGCGGTACCACGTGAGGTGCTGACCGCGCTGTCTTACGCCGCGGGCTTTCTCGGCACGGCGCTCGCGTTCCTGATCGGCTTTCGCAACAACGCCGCTTACGGGCGCTGGTGGGAAGGTCAGCAACTCTGGTCCAGGCTCAAGTACGAGTCACGCAGTTTCGCATTGATGGTGCTGGGTCTGGTCGGAGGCGAATCGGCCACCGAAGCACAGAGAAGGACGTTGATCCATCGCCAGATCGCCTTTGCATGGCGACTCAACCGCTTTCTGCGTGGTCGGGCGCCGGCGCCTGACGATACCGCGCTGCTGGAAGCAAATGAGCGCGAGGCGATAGAACAGCGCAGCAATCCGCCGCTGGCGATCCTGGATCTGCAGAACCGGCAGTTGCAGGACTTGGCCGGGCAGGGGCACCTCGACAGTTACCGTTCCGTGCAGCTGGTCTTGATGCTCAAGTCATTCAATGACGTGCTGGGCAGTTGCGAGCGCCTGAAGAAGACGCCGTTCCCGATGCAGTACACCTGGTTCATGAACTACACGCTGATGGTCTTTCTGCTCGTGCTCCCGCTTACGCTCGCCGGACATCTGGGCTATTGGGCGATCCCGTTCGCGCTGCTGATCGGTTACGCCTACGTGATGCTCGAATACGTGGGCCGCTACATCGAGAATCCGTTCGAGAACGAGGTCAACGACGTGCCGATGGACTACATCGCGCGCACCATCGAGATCGATTTGCGGGAGATGCTGGGAGAAACGGATCTGCCGAGTCCTGTCGTGCCCAGGGGCAAGGGATATCTGTACTGAGACCGGGTGCTCTGGTTCATGCTGATGCTGGCTGCCACCAGTTCCATGTCGTCAGGAAGGCCGTGATCTCAACGCCGCGGGCGAGCCAACGTCCGGTAGCCGAGGGCCCAGCCGTCTGGTCAAAGGCTTCTTTAACGCTGGCCCTTGATGTTGAAGAATTCTTTAATATCAAACGATCACATTAAAGATCGCTATATCATGAAGAGCGCCACGGGCACTTACGCCATCTCGACGACGCTGGGCGCAGCGTTTCAGGCCTTTGTGCCGCATTCGCTGCCGCCCGCCGAACGTGTGGCAGATCTGCTCGGCGATCTTGTCGCGCTTCACGTCAACTTGGACAAAATGCCCTCGTTAAGATGGGAGACTTTCGCCGCTCGATCATCCGCACCGAGGGCGACTGGGAGTCCTGGGTGAGTTTCTTTCTCGAAGGCGTAGCGACAGCCGCCAGTGACGCCGTCAAGTTGCTGGAAGATCTGGGCATGGTGACGGAAATGACCGGCCAGAAAAGAACCGGAGCTACAGCTACCAGACCTACATCGAGCTGCTGTCTCGGTGATTTGTAACCGTACAGCACCTTGCGCCGATATTTCGGAAAAAACACTACGTGATACAGACACTCCCATTTCGTATGACTTGAACTCCAACTCTCAGCGGAAACCTTGGCCAGGCACGCGTCGCCTCAATAGCGCATATTCCGGAAATTCATACCGGATGCGGCAGCACCCCTCCGTGGAGGGGTCGCGTCAGCTCACGGTTCAAACGCCACATCAAATCGAAGCGCCAGTTCGGCCAGGCGCTTGTCGAATGTCCACAGGCGAGCATCAGGAGTCAGCAAGGCAGATGCCAGCAGTGCCACGCCCACAAGTCCGCAACCGAGGCCCAAAGGCCACCAGTTTTTCGTTGCGGCGTCTGAAGTGCTCCACCCAGACGGAAGCGTCGATCAGAATGATGCTGATATGCATCAGCTTTCGCATCAACTGAATGCGCAACGCTTTCTTGCCCAGCTACACGGTAGCCAAGACCCGCCCGTCGCGGCCCGGTGGCCCGGCCGACGGAGAGGATTGCAGCGCGGAGCATCCCGACGACCTGATCGCCGACCTGGCGACGGCGCCGGACGCCGTGTTCGACTGAGCGGCGCTCGGACAGGGTCCGAAATGATGTTCGGGTCCAGGAGATGGCGAAGCGATATGCGCCAACCCGGCTTGGTCATGAACGTGGCTGGGGGCCGGAATGTGGCCGGGGTGGCTGCCTGCCTGGTTGCATTTCTAATGTCGTGGCAGTAGATTCACCTACATACGTAGTAGAACGGTGGCTGTGATGCCGGAACCGAAGCTGAGCAGGCTTGAATTGAAAGTCATGGAAGCGTTGTGGGATTGTGGTCCCTCCGCAATTCGCGAGATCCAGGAGTACTTTCCTCATAGCAGACGACCCGCTTACACGACTGTGCAGACCGTCGTGTACCGTCTCGAGGAGAAAGGCGCTGTACAACGTACGCGCAAGATCGGCAACGCGCACATCTTCGAGCCCCTCGTGTCCCGCAAGGGCGCTCACGGCCGCCTGCTCGATGACCTGCTTGGCATATTCGGCGGCCGCGCACAGCCGCTGGTCGCGCACCTTATCGAGTCCGGGCAGTTGACGATGGTCGATATCGAGGAGGCGCGCGAAACGCTGCGACGAATGAAGGGCCCGCGCGCCGGCAAGCATTCCCAACAGGAGTAGTCCGACATGGTGGCAGCGATGGTCAATCACCTGTGGCAGTCGACCGCATTCGTGCTGATGATCGCGCTGATGGTCCTGATGCTGCGCGAGCAGCGCGCCGCGATCCGCTTCTGGTTGTGGTTCGCCGCCTCGATCAAGTTTCTCGTGCCCTTTTCCCTACTGGCCGCGCTGGGTACCGGATTCGCGAGCGGGCTGCCGCCTCCTTTCGCGGTGACCGAGTGGACTGCGGGGATCGAGCGGATCGCGCAGCCGGTGCCGGAGACGTCGTCCTTGCCATCGCTGGCCCTGCTGATTGCGGCGATCTGGATCGCCGGAAGTGTGGTGCTTCTGGCGCGACGTGTTGTGCAGTACTCGTCGCTCGCCGCGTTGCTGCGATCGTCGGTGCCGGGCGCCGCGTTGATGACAGAACGTGGCCGGTTGCTGCCGGTGCGATATACGAGGGCTGCCGTGGAACCCGGCGTGGTCGGTTTATGGCGGCCGGTGCTGCTGCTCCCGTTCGGTATCGAGCGACGCCTGAGTTCGACCGAACTCGAAGCGGTGCTTGCGCACGAGCTGAGTCACTATCGACGCCGCGACAATCTGACGGCTGCCATACATATGCTGGTGGAAGTGGTGTTCTGGTTCCATCCTCTGGTCTGGTGGGTCGGTGCCCGGATGGTTGCCGAGCGCGAGAACGCCTGCGACGAGGCCGTCATCACCCAGGGACACGATCCGCGCACTTACGCGGAAGGCCTGCTGAACGTCTGTGAGCATCATCTTGCGCGGTCGATGCCACTCGCCGCTGGCGTCAGCGGCGGGGATCTGAAGCGGCGCGTCATCACCATCATGAGGAGCCATCCGATGACCGATATGACATTTTTTCGGAAACTGCTGCTGTGTTGCTTCGCGATATTCGCTCTGACCCTTCCGATTCTGACGGGCTATCTGGTGGGTGGTGGCGATGGCGTGGCCCTGGCACAGAACACTGATCAGGCACAGGCGGCAGACGAAGAAGTTCAGCCGCCCGAGCCGCCCGAGCCGCCCGAACTGATCGTGCGGGTCGCGCCGATCTATCCGCAGTCGGCCGCCCGGCAGGGTCTTGGAGGTTGGGTGACTGTGGAGTTCACCGTGACCGAGACAGGCACGGTCACCGACGTCGTGGTCCGCGAATCGAGTAACCGGATCTTTGAGGAGTCTGCGATCGCCGCGGCTTCGCGGTTCCGCTATCGACCACAGACCGTGAACGACGAACCGGTCCGCGTGCGAGGCGTTCGCAACCTGTTCGTTTTTGAAATGGATTGAGGCCTGGCATCAGGCAGGCCGCCCAACCCACACGACGTCGTTGCAACGTGGCTGTTCCGCCGGCAGCCAAGTCGTTTTCAGAGGACGCCGCTACTTCGGGAAATCGTTCAGTTCGTAACTGGTGCTGCGCCCACCCGCATCTGATTTCCGCAGCACGCCCCGAGCAAGCAGATCATTGATGTCGCGCAGGGCTGTGTCCGGCGAGCACCTGGCGATGGCCGCCCACTTGCTGCTGGTGAGCTTGCCTTCGAACCCGTCGAGCAGTCGGTTGAGCAGCTTCACCTGTCGCTCGTTCAAGGGCGTTGCCGCCCAGTGCTGCCAGAAGCGCACCTTGGCCAGTACGGCATCGAGCGTGTGCTGCGCCTGATCGACGGCGCAACGCAGGGTATCGAGGAACCAGGCGAGCCACTCGGTGACGTCCATCGACCGCTTCTGGGTCCGCTCCAGGATGTCGTAGTACGCCTTGCGCTCGCGCTGGATCTGCGCCGACAGACTGTAGAAGCGTTGCGGGCTACCGTCCGCACGCGCCAGCAGCAGGTCGCCGATGGCCCGAGCGATACGTCCGTTGCCATCGTCGAACGGGTGCAAGGTGACGAACCAGAGATGCCCGAGGCCAGCCTTGAACAGCGACGGTTCATTTGATGCGCCATTGAGCCAGTCCAGGAATCGACTGGCCTCCGTTTCCAGACGATCGGCGGGCGGTGCCTGGAAATGCACGCGCTGGCGTCCGATGGGACCGGACACTACCTGCATCGGGCCACCGGCATCGTCTCGCCAGCCACCGACCTTGAGCCTGGAGAGGCCGGAGTAGCCCGTGGGGAAGAGAGCAGCGTGCCAACCGAACAACCGCTCCCGAGTGACCGGAGCCCCGCTGTTGGCAGTGGCATCGAGCACCATCTCGACCACGCCTTCGACATGCCGATCCACCGGCGCCAGGGCGCCAATGTCCACGCCCAGGCGACGGGCGATGGACGATCGCACGGATTCGACGTTGAGCTGCTCGCCTTCTATCTCGCTGGTCTTGACTACGTCCTCAGTGAGCGTGGCAAGACTCGCCTGGTCGCGAAGCGCCATGCCCACATCGGCCAGACGCCCCAGCAGCAGGCCCTGCGCTCGACTGACTTCGGCCATGGGTCCGGCCAGCGCCGCCAGATCGAAGCGCCAGTTCGGCCAGCCGCCAGCCTGCCAGATGTACATGTAATCGCCGCTATTCATGCGGAGATTATGGGCCGCAATCTCCGCATGCGCAAGCTAACCGCCGTAGATTATGCGGTGATAGAGGCGACAATCACCGCAAGAGAGGCGGTGTATAGTGCATAAAACGGAAGACATGCTGGCCAACTATTCGATGCAAAATGTTCGTCAAAGCGGATCAATCGGGCTTGCAAAGCAAAACTCAGCGGAAACCTTGTCCGGGCACGCGTCTCCTGAATAGCGCATATTCCGGAAATTCATACCGGATTCGGCAGCACCCCTCCGTGGAGGGGCCGCGTCAGCTCATGGTTCAAACGCCACATCAAATCGAAGCGCCAGTTCGGCCAGGCGCTTGTCGAAAGTACACAGGCGAGCATCAGGCGTCAGCGATTCGATTCATGCCCTTGGACGAAAATGAGCGGGGCACCGGCGAGTCCGAATCGAGGGTCAGTATTGGACGCAAATCAACACACGTGCGTACCGTCTCGATACGGCGTCTTCAGCGCCAGCCGCACGCGTCCGTTCTCGGTCAGCGACAGCCGCTCGGTGGCCACCGGCGGCCTTGCGACGTAGCGTGCCAGGTGCTCGAGCTTGTCCCGTTGCGAGGCCTTCGCGGCTAGACTTGCGTGCAGCGAGAAGCCTGAACTCTCGACCACCTCCCGGCGCGGCCCGTCCGGCTCCGCCGGCAACGTCTGCAGCGTGGACACCTTCTGGACTTCCCGCGGGCCTGTGGCGATCCGGTAGATGATCGAAGCCCCGAGCAGCGTGTTGATCGACGCCTCCTCGCCCGGATCGAACGCCAGATACGCACTCTCGACGTCGCGCGTGATCAGCCCTGAGCGCTCAAGCGAGCGACCGATCCGCTCGGCAATCCGCTGCACCAGTCCCTGCAGTTCCGCCGGGCTCGAGGCCTGGATCTGCAGGCGATGGGGCGTAACAGCGGAAGGCACTCTGAGCGACCTCACTTCAAAAGGAATTCGATCCAGTCGCGCTCCAATTCTGCTGCGCTACGGCCGTATACCGCTAAAAACGGCGGAGATGTTCCCGGGGAACTACCGGACAATTCGGTAAGCAATTGAAGGCGATCCGTTCCATAGGTGTTGGACAAATATTCAAGAAATGCCGCCCAGTTGGTAAATACTTGGTCGCGCAACTGCAAGCAGTCGGTGCCGCCTTGCGACGGATCGAATAAGGTCTCCATTACTCGTCGACCAGAGCTTTCTCCATCGATTCCTACATATCGTCCCGACTCGAGCGCTTCTCTCACGTGCGCAGACAGTGAAGCTGCGCCTAGGTATCGCGTCCAATAAGCGCCTGCAGTCCAAGTTGCGAGGCCTTCAGCGAACAAAGGTCCGGCTGCTGCCGCGTCTGGATACTCGTAATTGATGACGAGATGTCCTATCTCATGAGCCAGGATGCCGAAAAGTTCCACTGATGAGTACGAATGATTAAGAAATACTTGAATACTGGCCCTCTGCGCGGCGGATTCATCGATGGCCGCTATGCCTCGAACTGCGCAGTCGCGACGACTTCGTACCCAGAGAGAGAGCACGATTGGTCTCCTGATTTCTCCACCAACTGCCCCGCTTACATCTTCGAAGATCTGGTCGAATACTTGGCCGAGTTGTTCTTCTGGCCGCGTGAGTTCACCGCTGATCCGCACGGCAAAGTGGGCTGAGCCGATCTCGATAAGAGGTAGAGGTCGGGGGACGACCTGTTCCTGATTCTCGCGCCTGACGAGAGTCAATTCTCTCCTCGAGACCGGATCGTTCGCGACAGCCGTCTCGTCGGCTCGCTCCGTGGATGAAAGACTGCTAGGGCTATCGCCATCAGCGTCTACTGGGCAGGTTTCGCAGGCCGTGCCCTGGCCATAGGCTGATAAGTGCAACCCGATAAGGACGCAACAACCGTAGCTCACCACCAACGAAGTCGTGACGCGTTTTCTGGACGACATCTTGTCACCGGTAGTTACCAAGGTATTTCGAATAAAAAACATCAGAAATCTTTCGAACGCTACGGGTAGAAGGGTTCTACCCCGAGCGCTCAAGCGAGCGACCGATCCGCTCGGCGATCCGCTGCACCAGTCCCTGCAGTTCCGCCGGGCTCGGGGCCGGGACGGGCACGAACCGCAGGCGCCCCTCGCCGTGCACTTCTGTGTCGTTGAATGCACCGTCCTTGCGTGATTTCATCTGAAGCCAGATGTCACGACCGCCTACCCAACTGATTCAGAAAGATCCGCTTACGAAGCTCCGAGCAACACCAGTCTGTAGAGCCTCGAAGAAGTAACACTTTACCGGAAACGGTATGCCAGATCAGCAGAAAAGCCCACCCGGCCTGCGATGTTAGTCCGTTCCTGGTTCTTGAGGAGCTCGCTGGCTTTCTGATGCCACAGGCCAGTCGAGCAAACGAATTCGGGCGATAGTAGTAAAGTCGAAGGTTGCGCTGAGGAGAAGACTCAGGGACGAAAGCTTCTAGGGAGGCTTATGCTGAATGAAATGCCGGCACGCGCGGGCGGCGCACGACCTCAAGCCAAGACTCGCCCGTCGCGCCACGGTGGCCCGGGTGGTGGTGAGGCGCTCAGATCAACAGATCGCCCCCGGGCGGCGCGCGGCTCGGGTGCGCCGGATCAAGTGACTGCCCGTCGCCGCCGAGGTGCTCGAGGATCCGTTCGATGACCGCCGGCGCCTCGATGCTGGCGATGACGCGCAGCCGGCCGCCGCACCCCCGGCACGTCTCGATGTCGATAGTAAAGACACGCTTGAGGCGTTGCGCCCACGTCAGCGCTTGTCGCCGGTCGGTGGTCGCGGCCTCGCCGCGTTCGTTGGACTTTTCGGTGGCGCCGCTGGTGCCGGGCACGACCCGGGACCGATCCGGGTTCGCCAGCGCGAACACGCCGTGGTACCTCGACAGATGGGCACGCGGTTTCGGCACCAGCGCGACAAGTCGGGCGACGTAGTCCTCGGAGTCAAAGATCACGTGCGTCGTACCGTCTCGTTACGGCGTCTTCAGTGCCAGCCGCACGCGTCCGCCCTCGGTCAGCGACAGCCGCTCGGTGGCCACCGGCGGCCTTGCGACGTATTCTTGGCGCCCTATTCTCAGGGATCCCAAAGACGACCTGCTGCTGGAAGTCGCTGTAGCCCAAGTATTGTTAGCTACGGAAAATAGGGCATGACAACAATGATGTCTGATGAGATACCCGCGTTCCTGATCGAGCTGGAAAACGCCTTTAACAAGGCGATGGTTTCCAATGACGTCGAACAGATTTCGCGCTGCATCACAGAGGACTGGATACTGGTCACGCCTGAGTCCGGTCCCGTTCCGCGTTCACGCATTCTTGATGTAATCGCCTCGGGTCTCCTGTCGCACAGCACAATGACCAAAGTCGCCACTCATGCCTGTGTAACAGGCGATGTCGCCTGGATCACCGGGCGTGGTCAGAATACAGGTACCTTCAAAGGGGAGCCGATTGAGGCTGACGAATATGTCACCGATATCTACCGTCGGGTAGACGGGGAGTGGCGGTGCATGCTGACGCACCTTACACCTGCCGGAGTATTGCCGAAGGATGGCAACTGACCTGTGTCCTGGGCACCGACAGTAGGGATCTAATGGTATGGCGGAGAGAATCTCGCCGCGGCTTGCTGCTATCGTGGAGGCGCTTCCGCTTCGCTCCGGTATGCGAGTCCTTGAAATCGGCTGTGGGCCGGGCGTCGCCGCTCGTGCAGTTGCTCGCCGTATCGGTAAAGGACATGTCCTTGCTATTGATCGGTCTGCCAAGGCAATCGCCCAAGCCACTGCTGCTTCGCGTACCGAAGCCGCATCCGGCCTTCTGGAGTTTCGCTGTGTTTCAATGGTGGTGACCCACTCAGGGAGATCCCACTTGGTGTGGCCTGACACACGCCCCAAGGTGTACAGGATGCTTCCTGCGCTCTCGCGGACAACCGTGATCCCCGAGCTTGACGCAGCGTTTCAGCCGAGCATAGCCAATGTGGCAGAACGAGACGAAGGATGACAACAACATGATCGAAGGCGTTATCGCGATTCTTGCAGGATTGCTGCTGATCTCACCCGTCATCAGCGGCGGGCCGGTTGGGAGAAGGTTGGTGGCCGGGCTCACTCCGTTCGACGCCGTGATCGGTGTGGTCGCTGTGGTAGTAGGCGTGCTCAGCATGACGAGTGTGATAGGTCTGGTCCTGATCTTGGCGGGCCTCATACTGGCGGCCGGAGCGCTCGCGCAGGTGCCCGCGGTCGGACTTCATCTCAAGCGTGCCGGGAACGCTCTCCGGCCGTTCCGGGTCGTCCTTGGCATCGTTATGCTGGTGATCGGAGTGATGACGTTGCTTGGGTATCTTGGTAGCGGGCCACCGCCGGGCCGGGGTGCGCCATGAATCCCAGGATCACGGTAGTCACTCTTGGAGTCACCAATCTCGAAGCATCCCTGCGCTTCTACCGCGACGGCCTGGGCTTGCCGACAGAAGGCATCGTCGGCAAGGAATTCGAGCACGGCGCCGTCGTGTTCATCGATCTGCAGCCCGGTCTGCGCCTGGCGCCGCGGCGGCGCAGAAGGTGCGCATGGCGGAGGACGCGTGGAACGGACGCGACCCGGAGCGCGTGGCGCTTGCCTACACGCCCAACAGTGTCTGGCGCAACCGCTCGGAGTTTCTGACGGGGCGCTCTTCTGCAGCTACGATCGGCGTCACACCCGATTCAGAAACTCACACCCGGAGGACTAAACGATGACGAAGTACCTTATCTCCTTCCCCGGGTCGGCGATGGACATCTCCGACGAAGACATGGCTGCCGTCGGCGAAGCGGCACACGCGGTCATACGTGACGCGAAGGATGCCGGCGTCTATGTGTTTGCCGGTGGTATCAACGAGGACGTCGCGCCGCTGATGGTCGCAGCCGACGGCACCGTCACGAACGAGACCTACCGGCAGACCAGGGAGTTCGACGGCGGCTTCTGCGTCCTGGAACTCCCGTCGCACGAAGCCGCCGTCCTGTGGGCCGCGAAGATCGCCAAAGCCTGTCGCTGCTCGCAGGAACTCCGCGAGTTCGCGTACGACCCCGAGAGCTGACCGGCAAGGTCGCAGCCCAATGCGAATGAGAAAGTTCATCTGCATCTGCTTTCCCGATTGACATGAACCTTGAACAGGCAACACGCCCAGGCGCCCTGCTACATCCGTGAGGTCTGACGTGAGGCGAACACACGGCCTCAGGGAAAAAGATCCACAGGATGTCGATCCCAGTCCCCTGCGACTGTATCGGGTCTAGGTGGCAAGGGGCGGTTTGCGGATCGGATGGATGATAGCGGCGTGAGCCGGTCGAGGCCGCCGTCCGGACTGAGCCGGTATCACCCTCGTCCTTCAGGCGTCCGAATCTTCGACTTTTCGCCAGAAATGCCGGCACGCGCGGGCGGCGCGCGGCTCAGGTGCGCGGGATCGAATGACTCGCCCTCGCCAGACACTGACCCGGCATTCCGTGCGATAAGCGATTCGATTCATGCCCTTGGACGAAAATGAGCGGGGCACCGGCGAGTGCGAATCGAGGGTCAGTATTGGACGCAAATCAACACCGATTTGCTATCTCAGTGGCTGTTGTCTCGACTTTTCTGTTCGCAATCCGACGCTGTACATAGCGCCCTACCCAGAGGGCGGGCAGCACTAGCCAGATCAAGAAGAGACCAGACCAAGCCACAATCGCCGTAGCCACCAGCGCTATCATGGCCAGAATGAGATAAACCACTGCCATCACAAACGCCAGTTGACGCGACTGGTCCTCCGTCTGACATGCGTCGAATTCAACGCCAATAAAACGAGTGCCGAAAGGCAACAGGTGCAAGATACAGTGCGCGAAGAACCAAATAGTGACCAGAACTCCAAGCGCGGTCTCTCTGGGTTGCACGAACGTCAAAGGAATGTATTCACCAAGAAACATAACTGCGGCTGCCATCACAATCAACGCGTACCTGAAAAAGTACACCCATGCCTGAGCCAAAGGCTCACTAACGCGCCGCACGTCACCCAACTGTCGTCTTCCAATCGCCAGTGCGAGAACTGCCAGGATCAATGCAGTCAATATCAGGAAGATCGCTGCCGAATCAAGAAACCCGGGACTTGATGACCGCAGTGCCATCCAGAGAAAGATTCCGGAACTGACGCCCCAAAGGGCTGTGGCGGCCGAGACGAAAATCTGCCGGGCTCTCACCAATTGTTGCAGCCACGCTTGCGTACGTGCATGCGTTGAATCGTCGGTAGTAGTGTTCATGTCGGACAAACTCGAAAATAGATTTAGATCAAAGCATTATGGCCTTGAGCCAGACAAGCCTCCATGCAGGTTGGCCAACGTTGTAGTATTCGGCAACTTGAATCGCCCCGGGTTCTCCGGAGAGCTCCGGGGTTGAGTCAAGCCACCATGCCTTGACTGTCGTTAATGCGATGATACGCCTGTTCATACTCCGACGGCGGGACGTCACCGATCGAGCCGCCAACCAGGCTGAGCCGGCCAGGCTGAGCCGGTCCGACCCCTCGCCTTTCGGGCGCGTGAATCTTCCCATTGAATCCGAAAATGCCGGCGCATGCGAGCGGCCACCAACCGCAAGCCAAGACCCGCCCGTCGCGGCCCGGTGGCCCGGCCGGCGGAGTCGATGGCAAGGCGGGTGAGAGTGCGATAGCAGCAAACTCTTGTCTGAACGACCTCGGTATCCTGTGTACGAAAGGTGAATAAGCGCGGAGCACCGGCAATCGCTATCCGTGTGCGCGATATCGTCAATCATTGACCCCATCGGCTGCTTGGAAAACCTGCGGGATAGCCAACAGAATGGGTCCTTGCAGGCCAAGGTTGTCGATTGACAACCTTGGCCTGCTATCCCCATACTGGAGACAAGAAGTGGCTCGACCATCACATCCGAAGAAGGAGATCGAAGCTGCGCTCAAGCATGCGGAAGATGAGGGCTGGCGAGTCGAGGTTGGCGGTGGGCATGCCTGGGGCAAAATTTACTGCCCCTACAATGACGATGAATGCCGCTGTGGTGAGTTTTGCATCGCGGGTGTGTGGAGCACGCCGAGAAATCCCGGCAGTCACGCACGGGCGCTGCGTCGAGTGGTGGACAAGTGCTCCACTCACCAGCGCCGGGGTGCGTCGGAGCCGGAGGATTGAGCTGTGGAATATATTTTTACGCTGAAATACCAGTTGGCTGACCACGACAGCGATTTGGAAGCACTCGTGGAACGATTGGGCGCCGCTGGTTGTGATGACGCTGTTGTTGGCATGGGTCAGCCCGGTCGTCTGGCGCTGGAATTCTCCCGCGAGTCGGGCAGTGCCGAGGAAGCGGTTCATACAGCTCTGGCCGATGTCAAAAACGCTGTTCCTTCCGCGCGCCTGATCGAGGCTTCGCCGGATCTTGTTGGACTGACGGATGTGGCGGACGTCGTGGGTATTTCCCGGCAGGCGATGCGCAAACTCATGCTGGCTCACCGGACGACGTTCCCCATGCCGGTTCACGAAGGCAGTGCTTCGATTTGGCATCTGGCGGAGGTGCTTGACTGGCTGAAAAGGCGAGGAGGTTATCAGATCGATCCTGGGATACTGGAAGCTGCGAGGGTGGCATTGGAAGTGAACATCACCAAGGAGACAATTCGTCACCCGGTAAGAAGGCGGGACAACATCGAGTTGATGACGACATAGGCGTCAACTCAGCTTTTTGTGAGAGTGCACCGGGCAAGCTGAGAATTGGACCCCGAAACTCGGACACTGTTGATTTGCACGCAGGTTTGAACCGGTTTGCGTTGGTGTTTACATCAGGCACTGACCCGGCATTCCGTGCGATAAGCGATTCGATTCATGCCCTTGGACGAAAGTGAGCGGGTCACGGCGAATGCGAATCGAGGGTCAGAATTGGACGCAAATCAACACACGTGCGTCGTACCGTCTCGATACGGCGTCTTCAGCGCCAGCCGCACGCGTCCGCCCTCGGTCAGCGACAGCCGCTCGGTCGCCACCGGCGGCCTTGCAACATAGCGTGCCAGGTGCTCGAGCTTGTCCCGTTGCGAGGCCTTCGCGGCTAGACTTGCGTGCAGCGAGAAGTCTGAACTCTCGGCCACCTCCCGGCGCGGCCCGTCCGCATCCGCCGGCAATGTCTGCAGCGTGTACACCTTCTGCACTTCCCGCGGGCCCGTGGCGATCCGGTAGGTGATCGAAGCCCCGAGCGCTCAAGCGAGCGACCGATCCGCTCGGCGATCCGCTGCACCAGTCCGTGCAGTTCCGCTGGGCTCGGGGCCGGGACGGGCACGAACCGCAGGCACCCCTCGCCGTCCCGGCGATAGGCGCCATCCAGCACGAGCAGGTGAAAGTGCACATTGAGATTGAGGGCGCTGCCGAAGCGCTGGATCAGGGTCACGGCACCGGTCGCCGCATCTGCGCGCTTAAGGCCCGCCTTGCGGATCAGATGGCCCGAGATTGCCCGATAGACGATGCCCAGCACCTGCGGTACGATTCCTTCCGTTCTACTGCCTCGAGAGACTGAGCAGTGAAAGGCCTGTCAGCCGACTGCCGCCACGCCGTGCGCCTGTACGCACGGACGCCGGGTGCGAGCCTGATAGCAATAGGCGTGCTCGCGGTCGGCTTGGCATTCGTCGGCGCATTTCTGTCGCTCTATGTGGATCTGGTGCTCAGGCCGCATCCCGGATTCGAGCAGAGCAGCCGGCTTGCCACGATCGGACAAAACTCCGGGACCGTCTTCCTGGGCGTCCCCTTTGAAATGTTCGAGCGGATCGCGGATGACATGACGTCGATCGAAGCCGCTGCCATGCTGGGCAGCGCCAGCACGCTGGTGGGATCCGAACGTGAGGAAGTCATAATCGGACTGCTTTCCAGAGAATTCTTCAGTGGACTACGCCCGCGCGTCGCGCTCGGCCGCGGTTTTCGAGTCGAGGATCATGCGCCCGACGCCGAGCCCGTCGTGGTGCTCTCGTATCGTTACTGGCAACAGAGGTTCGGCGGGGATCGCGACGCCATCGGCACCTTCCTCGAGATCACGCGCAATCCGGGCGCGCTGCCTTATCGGGGACCGCCGGGCAGCATTTTCTCTCAGGAGCAGGCCGAGCAGGATACGGCGCAGTTCCGCATTGTCGGCGTGATGGCCGACACGATGCAGGGCTTTCCGACACCGGTTGGCGGATCGTTTGAACCTCCGATGTGGGTTCCGCTCGAGCGCGTCTGGCCGATGTTCGTGGGCGTGCCCGAAAGCCTGAGCGCCAGTAGTGGAACCAGCTACGTCCGGCGCGCCCCCGGCGTCTCCGCCACAGCTGTCGCCAACGAGCTGCGCGCCCGCTACGGCGGTTCGGATTCCTCGTGGAATACCATTCCCGGCGCTCGATTCGATGCAATCGACGGCATCGTCGGCGACCCCATCGTGCAACGGGATGCCAGGCGGCAGCTCGAGATGTTCATCGCAGGCAGCGTGTTGCTCGCGCTCGTCGCAGCGGCGAACGTGAGCCTGTTTCTGCTCGCGCGTGCGCCGGGCCGGCAACGCGAGCTCGGAGTTCGCATGGCCGTGGGCGCGCCCATCCGGCGACTTGCGAGGCAGCTCGCGACCGAGGCGGGTCTGCTGGTCCTGGTCGCGGCCGCGCTGGGGCTCCTGGGCAGCATCTGGCTGAGCGTTTATGTCACGAGCCTCGCGTTGTTCCGCGAGGCGCAGTGGCGCGACGTGACGCTGCTCGACTGGCGCGTGCTGAGCCTGACAGGCGCGGTCGTGCTCCTGCTCGCGCTGCTCGTGTCGCTGGCTCCGATCCTCGGCCTAAAGCGGTTCGGAATCGCGGCATCGAGCCGTCAGGCCACCGCGCGGGCGTCCCTGCCGCAGCGGCTTGCCGGTACCGCCCAGATCGCTGTTGCAGGTACGCTCGCCGGTGCGGCGATCGCGTTTGGCTTGCACGTGGGTGCGTTGATGTTCGGTGATCCGGGCTACCACATCAGTGATCGATACGTGGTCACTTTCAGCCGCTTCATGCCGATGCAGGCGCAGCTGCCTGCCGGGAACCTCACGGAGCGCGACTTCATCGAGCGCGCCCTCATCGAGGCAGCCCGCCGGCGCGAGGTGATCGAGGCGATACCCGGCGTCACCGCGGCGGCTTTCGGCGGTCCCGTGCCGGGCCACCGGTTCGCCACTCAGTTTCCTGTGCAAATGTCTGATCCGAACGATTCTGCGAATGAAGTCGAGGTGTACATCGGACAGCTCAATCGCGCCTTCATCGACGTGCTCGGACTTACCCTTCTCCACGGCCGTGCACCCGAGACCTTCGAGCCCGGCGTCGTCCTCGTCAATCAGGCACTTGCCCGCGCGCTCTTCGGGCGCGACGACGTCATAGGCGAACGCGTCCCCGGGCACTCTCGGTGGGGCAGGGACGGTGCCCAGATCGTGGGCGTACTCCGGGACCTGTCGTTCGAGCATCCTGCTGCAACCGTCAAGCCGTTTGTTTTTTCGACCGGGGACACGCTGACAGCGGTCGTGGAAGCAAGGCTGACGGCTGCGGGACTGCATCTGGCGTTCGAGCGTCTCGTCTCGGATGGCGTCATCGATGTTCAGATCGCGGCTATCGAACCGCTGAGAGGGCTCCGCAACGAGCTCATCGCCCCCGACCGCGCGCGCGGTGCGCTGATCATCGCTACCGCGACGTTGGTCCTTCTTCTGGCCGGCTTTGGCTTCTACGGCACGCAGCGTTATCTCGTCGCGGCGGGCCGGCGTGAGTATGCGATTCGCGCATCGATCGGTGCGGGCCCCGGAGCCCTCGGTCGCCTGGTGTTTTCACGGGGTCTCCTTTTGAGCCTGCCAGGGCTGGTCACGGGCGGACTGCTCGCGTTCATCGCCGTGGCCTGGCTGCGCGACGACTTCGTGTCACGCGAGATTTCGCCTGCCGTGGTGACGCTTTGGGTGATCGCCGGGCTGACCTTGCTCGTGCTGGCTGCGAGCCTGACGCCTGCCCGGGAAGCCAGACGCACGCAGCCTGCTCCATGGTTGCGTGAAGAGTGATGACGCGCGCAAATTGAGACGATTGAAAGCGGCGCGGCAGGAGTCCATCGGGTAGCTGGGTGTGCGTGTCGTGCCCAGCGTTCGCCAGCCAGTCTGGAAAGCCGACCGAGCCGAGCATTTGAACTTCTCCGCGTGTCGCTGTCACACACGAACCTTCTCCATCAGCGGCTCGAAACGGTAGATGGCCGAGCGCCGGCCGGATGCCTCGCGGATGGTCTGCAGCAAGTCCTCCCGCAGCAAGACTCTTGCGAATCGTCGCGCGGTCGATGATGGAATGCCGGCCTCATCGGCAAAGCTGCTGTTGCGGAATACCGGCGAGGTGAACAGGTAATCCAGTGCGGCCACTGCGTACCTCGAGCCTAGCAGGTCGGCAAACAGGGGCTTCATCTGCTCATACAAGTCGCGGATCGAGCCGGCCACCTCCAGGTTGCGAATGGCCTGATGCTTGACTGCCTTTAAGAAAAAGGTGCACCAGCCCTCCCAGTCGCCTTTGGCGGACACATTGCGCAGTCCGGCGATGTAGTCGTCCTTATGGTGTTCGAAGAAATGACTTATGTAGAAATGCGGGGCGGATATGGAACCACCGCACCACAGCATCAGCGTGATGAGCATTCGGCCGACGCGGCCGTTGCCATCCTCGAATGGATGCAGTGCCTCGAACTCCGCATGGGCTAACGCCGTGCGCAGCAGGATTGGCAAGCTGTCATCGGCGATCAGCCTGAAGAGCGCTTCCATGCCGCTGGCGAGCTGTTCCGGGGCGATGGGCACGAAGCTGACCTCAACGCTGCCGCGTTCGCCGATGTAGTTCTGCTCACGCTTGTAGCGGCCGGGTGATTTGCCGGCTCCGCGGCCGAAAGACAGCAATTGCTGATGAATGCTCCGGACCAGAGATTCCGACAAGGGCCTGCCCTCTTCGACCTGGCGCTGCGCGGTGCTCAGTGCGCGCCGGTACAGCGCGGTTTCGATGACGTCAGACCGGAAGTTCTCGGCTGCTCCCTCTTCGTTAAGGTACTTGGTATGGCTAACCATAGAGAATCGCCATCACGTGCGGGATTCACGATCCTTTGCTTGGTGTGTGGCCTGATGTTGTCGGCCATTACCAGCCTGGGACAACCTCGTGCCCCGGATGCATCTCTGGCTGGGGATGAACACTGGACAGGTAGGCCTTCCGGAGAGCGACTTGCGCAATTACTTGCGCAGTCGTTGTTGGTCGATTTTGATGTAGTCGTTGTGGGAAGGTTCGGCGAAAGTCCACATTCTTTGGACCCTCTTCAACCCGAACAGGTCACCATCGCGTTCGAGCCCACCCAGGTATTCAAGGGGCCACTTGCTGAAGGCCTGACAGTAGAGGTGGAAATGGTGAGTGACATGCTGGTTTTTCCCGGAGGAGATCAATCAAGGTACGCCGTCAGGCTTCAGATGCGCCAGGACTTGCTTGCCGAACGCGACGAGTTGACACGTCAGACAGCCGCTCTGGAGCAGGACTACCAGGCAGGCGTAGTGACTTCCGACGCCTACGAGCGGTCAATGGAGGGGATTCGGGAGAGGGAGCAACGACGACGTACGGCATCCATTGAATTGCCCTATCGAGCCGTACGCTCAACGCATGGCGAGACCTTCTACGATGCGAACGGGGCGATACGTCCCGAAGAGGAGTATCTCGTTGCGTTGAATATGAGCACGCATGACTTCAATACCTTTACCTTGAAGGAGTTGCGGTCCGTGTTTTGGGGCGAACTGGCAGAGGATGTCCGTTCCGAGCTTGAACGGTTGCAGACGACTGGCGCAACGGCACCGCGATAGAGATTCGGCACCGCCAATATTCCGATCGCCCTTTGCATCACTCGCGGGGATAGGTGGTACAAGCAGCCTTATGTCAGCGGTGAAATCGGTTGGGGCGGTTTGCGGATCCGATGGGTGATGGCTGCGTGATTCGATCAAGGCCGCCATCCGGGCTGAGCCGATGTTACCCTCGTCTTTCGGGCGTCCGAAACTCCGCCTTTTCCCTGGAAATGACGGCACGCGCGGGCGGTGCATGACCTCAAGCCAAGACCCGCCCGTCGCGCCACGGTGGCCCGGGTGGTGGTGAGGCGCTCAGATCAACAGATCGCCTCCGGCGGCGCGCGGCTCGGGTGCGCCGGATCGAGTGACTGCGCGTCGCCGCCGAGGTGCTCGAGGATCCGTTCGATGACCGCCGGCGCCTCGATGCTGGCGATGACGCGCAGCCGGCCGCCGCACCCCCGGCACGTCTCGATGTCGATAGTAAAGACACGCTTGAGGCGTTGCGCCCACGTCAGCGCCTGTCGCCGGTCGGTGCTCGCGGCCTCGCCGCGCTCGTTGGACTTTCCGGCGGCGCCGCTGGGGCCGGGCACGACCCGGGACCGATTCCGGCTCGCCGGCGCGAACACGCCGTGGTACTCGTCAGATGGGCACGCGGTTTCGGCACCAGCCCGACAAGTCGGGCGATGAAGTCCTCGGGGTCAAAGATCACGTGCGTCGTAACGTCTCGATACGGCGTCTTCAGCGCCAGCCGCACGCGTCCGCCCTCGGTCAGCGACAGCCGCTCGGTCGCCACCGGCGGCCTTGCGACGTAGCGTGCCAGGTGCTCGAGCTTGTCCCGTTGCGAGGCCTTCGCGGCGATGCCTGCATGCAGCGAGAAGCCTGACCTCTCGGCCACCTCCCGGCGCGGCCCGTCCGCATCCGCCGGCAATGTCTGCAGCGTGAACACCTTCTGGCCCTCCCGCGGACCCGTGGCGATCCGGTAGGTGATCGAAGCCCCGAGCAGCGCGTTGATCGACGCCTCCTCGCCCGGATCGAACGCCAGATACGCATTCTCGATGTCGCGCGTGATCAGCCCTGAGCGCTCGAACGAGCGACCGATCCGCTCGGCGATCCGCTGCACCAGTCCCTGCAGCGCCGCCGGACTCGGGGCCGCGACGGGCACGAACCGCAGGCGCCCCTCGCCGTCGCGGCGATAGGCGCCATCCAGCACGAGCAGGTGAAAGTGCACATTGAGATTCAGGGCGCTGCCGAAGCGCTGGATCAGGGTCACGGCACCGGTCGCCGCATCGGCGCGCTTAAGACCCGCCTTCCGGATCAGGTGGCCCGAGATTGCCCGATAGACGATGCCGAGCACCTGCGTGACGACCTCGGGCCGGGTCGCCAGCAGATAGCGCAGCGCAAACGGCAGCGACAGCACCCACTGGCGGACCGACTGCTGCGGCAGGACCTCCTCCACGAGCAACGCCGCCGTCTCGGCCATCCGCCGGGCGCCGCAGCTCGGACAGAAGCCGCGGCGCTTGCAGCTGAACGCGACCAGCTTCTCGGCCTGACAAGACCCGCACTTGACGATCACCCGGTCCGCCATGCAGGCGGCGACTCAGAAGCCGGCGGAACTGCCGCGCTGATCAGCGCAGCAGGATGGGTGTGTTTGGACTCGGAAAGCTGAGACGCGCCTCCGCGGCCCGTTGCAACTGCGTTTCCACATCCTGTTGCAGGTTCGGGTCAGTAAAGTGAGCTTCGATCAACGCCTGAGCCTGGCGCGGATTGCGGTTGTGCAGCATGACCAGCGCAGGCACGCTGCCCCGCAGCGCCTGTTGCAGTGCACTGTCGCTGGCAAAGCCATCGACGATTCGTGAATCCACAATGCCGTGCGACGCGATACCCTGAGTGAGCACGGTCGCCAGTACACGATCCCTGACGACGGGGTCCGTCTGGGTCAGCGCCCATTGCTGAGCTTCGTTCGGGTTGTGGATCATCCAGCCGGCGGCGGTGGCCACAGCGGCAGCCGTTCGCGCTTCCTCATCCGGCAGTCCGCGCGCCCACTGCAGCGCCGCATGGGGGTCCTGCAGCGCCCATTGTGAGGCCACGGCTCGTACGGCCTGCGCGGGTACCTGCGTCGCGCTGCCAAGCAGTCTGCCGACCGCCGCTGGATCGAAATTGCGATCAAACTCAAGATGCTGCGCGGCAGCGGCAACCCAGGCGTCGTAGTCAGGGTCGTGGCGATATTCGGATAACCAGTCCAGCGCGGCATTGGGGTCGGTCGCGGCGTATACCCTTGCGACCTCCGCAATCCATCGACTTCGCGATTCGGCAGGCAGACCCGACAGGAAACCGCTGGAGGTCTGTTGATCACCCCGTGCGAATCCGCGCGCGAGACTGGCAACGAGGTCTGTGCCAACCACAGCGTTCGATTCAAGTGCCCAGCTCAGTGCGCCGTCCGGATCCACCTGTGACCAGGATTGCAGCATGGCCTGCAGTGTTTCACTGTGTGCGTCGCCGGCGAGCAGCATGCGGTTGGCCACTTGAGGCATCTGGGCCGGATTCACCGATTCAGGTGAGAGCGCAGGCGGCCCTCCACGTCCGCGAAAGATGACGGAGTTCAGGTATTGGGCGTCCGGCTGCGTGAGCGCGAAATCCAGGGCTTGCAGCGGATGTTGCAGGGCGATGTTATGAACCACGATTGTCTTCAGATTCGTGGATCCCGTAGCGGCAACCCAAGCCAGGGCGCCTTCCGGGTCCTGTCGGGAGTAGGCATCGGCGATGGCCCGCAGCAGTTGCTGACGGTCGCCGCCTTCCGGTAACGCGTCGGCTCTGGCGATCATGGCCAGGCTGTCCCGATCGGCCAGCGCGGTCAGCGCTTGCGTCCTGAAAGCCTCCCGAAATCGGGCCGGCAGGACCTCGGCCGCCTGTAGCGTCCGCTCCGGATCGGCCGCCGCGATTACAGGAAGGGCCGACAAAGCTACCCCCCTGTTCGCAACAGTGTCAGACATTATGTAGTCCAGCGCGCCCATTGGATCGACCCTGGCCCACTCTGCAAGCACCCTCATCTGGAAGTCATCACGAAGCCGCGAAAACGGGATTGAAGCGACCGCCTGCATGGCGCCAGCCGGATCCTCCACTGCCCACGCCGCGGCGATGCGACGCGCCGCCCGCTCGCGGGATGCGATTTCGCTGATCTGCAGGGCATCGGCAAGTGCGCCAGCAGGATCGTATGCCGCGCGCTGCACGAGTTCATCGATCGTCAGGTTCAGGACGTTTTCGCCCGGCACCGCGGCAAGAATGCGCGCAAGCGCAAGCTCATCGCCCTGAAACTGCTCCATCAATGACATGACAACGATTCTGGACAGCGTCGGATTGCCGATCGTCGACATTGACGCAAGCGCTGCATCGGCGTCGGCCATCATCCACGAGCGATAGACCAGCGCAGCGTATTCGTATCCCAGGCCCCATCGCGTCAATGTGGCCATGGCCAGAACGGGATCAAGTTCCGCCAGGCGCATCACCAGCGCGTGCAACTCCACATCGCGTGAATGACCCTGCGCCTGTTCGGCCAGTTGCCCGATTCGCAGGACCAGCTCGGTGACGTCATCGATCCGGGCCGCGGCACCGAACTGCAGCAGCCGTTCACCGACCAGCGGTGAGCCGTCCGCGTCCAGGCCATCCGCGTCCAGGGATACCGGTGCGGCGGTCGTTTCCGGATTGTCCGGCGCAACCGAAGCAGGGAAGAAGGCGTCGTTCGGCTGGCGGTCGGCTGGTCCGGGTCTGAAGACCGGTCCGTGAAAATGCGCCGCCGTCGCGCCAATGACCAGTCCTGCGAACAGCGTAGCGGCGACCTTCATTTTCCGGTGTGCCTCATCGGGCTGACAGCTCCGATTGTCTGTGTGTGAGCCCCAGTTGCCTGATTTCGTCTTGCGGCAGTTGTCCTATCCATTCGGCGACAGCCTCGGGATCGGTGTAGGACCAAACGGTAATCGCCGCGGAGACGGTTCGCTGCCTTGTGTCCGGATCCGTCAGGCCTGCCGCCCACTGGACGGCGGCAGCCGGCTCATGTGTGACCCAGCGCATGGCCAGGGACGGAAAAGTCCGTTCTTGTGTGGCGACCGATGCGTTACCGAGCAGCTCAAGGGCAAGCTGCGGACTGTGCCGACCCAAGGCGGATAGCGCCAGCCCTGCGATCGTCGAGTCGTAAACGGGCTGCCCCCTGAGCGTTGCCATGGCGTCGACCACCGAGCGCGGATCCGTCGCGGATGGGCTACTTATGGCGGCCCGTATCCATTCCTCGCGCAGATGAGCCGGCAGGAACGCCGCCTGACCCAACGCATAATGCAGATCCTGCCTGCCCATCTCCGTGGCAACCGGTCTGAGGGTGGCAGTATCGAGGGCGCCGCGGGCGTTAAGCCACGCCAGCGCCGATTCGGCGTCGTGAATGGCCCATTGGGTCACCGTACGCCGAAACAGGTCGTCCAAACGACCGCCGCCACTGCCCGAGGAGATGAGTCGCTCTGCAATTGAGGCGGCCTGCCCGGGATCACTTCGTAGCGCGGTAATCAGCCAGACGGGGTGTCTGGGTGTACTGCCGCGAGGCAGATTGACGCTGAGGGCAATGTCGATCGCCTTATGCAGGTCCGTCGAGGCTACCGCAGTGAGTATCGCGTCGGCAAGGTCGGCAGAGCTGGACCCCAGTGACCGCGCCCACGCGATCGCCGCGTCAGCGTCGGCCAGTGCAAGACCGGACGCAAGCGCATGGAGCAGACGACTGCGCGGCTCACCCGGACGCAGGCTTTCAACAAACGCCATTGCAGCATCAGGGTTCTGTTGGGCGAGTACCTCGATCACCAAATACTCTGCCGCGGTGCGCCAAGTGGCAGGCAATTGCCCGACAGCCTCAAGCGCGTATTCCGGGTCTGCGGCTGCGGCGACGCGCAGGGCCTGCTCTACCCGAGTCACGTTCCAAGGGTCTGGCGAAAGCGAATCCAGATGCGAGATGAAACCGTGAGGATCCAGCTCTGCCCAGCGCTCCATCACCCGGTTGGCGAAGAACAGCCGATGCTCCCATTCGGGCAGGAGATCGGCATACATTAGCGCACCTTGCGGATCGACATACCCGGCGATCTGGCCAATGGATTCTACAGCCACTCGCCGCGAGGCTCGATCAGGGAGCTGTGCCGATCCGAGAATTGCGGCGCCGATGTCGTGTTCTGCGAGAGACACCAGACCGCCGATTCTTAGACTGAGCTCATCGATTGCGGGCAACGCTTGCAGAACCCGGGCCATGGCCGACTCATCCCCGCCCAGTGCATTCAGCAGCGCAACTCCGGCCGCATGGGTAGCCGGACCATCGAGCGCGAGCGTGCGCAGCCTGGCCACCGCACCGTCGGCATCCAGCTCCACCCATTGCTGTATTGCGAATGCCAACCAGAGATTGGGCAACTTCAGCTCGCGCACCAGAGAAACGGCACGTGGCGGATCGATTTCCAGGAGTCGGGTCAGCAGCAGTTCCAGCTCGAAGCGACTGTTCGCCGTCGGCGGCACGGTCGCCGCCTGCCGGATCAGGCGCTCCAGTGAATCTGAATCCTGAACGCCCAGTACGGATTGATAGGCAACTGCCCTTGCGGATACGGACTCCGCACGACCGGATTCGAGCCCGGGTATGGAGAGAGCGCCGGCGCGCATTGTTGCCGGATCACCGTCAATGTGCCGGATAGCCTGCGAATCACCGGCGCCAAACCGCAGGGCCTCGACCAGGACGACTCCGATGAAGCCGCCAGCAATCAACAGGGACAGACAGGCGACCGCCGACAGCGGCCGTCCAGGTAGCCATTCACTGTCCAGAGGGCGGTGGCCGGACATAAGCTGTTGCTCCGTGAATGCAGGCGAAATGCCGATCAGCTATCTGTCGCCCTTCCGAGGTAAACGAGTTCTAGCAAGTGCTATTGTACATTATGCAGGCATAACTCCAGTCGAAAGCGTACAACCCCAACCCAAGCGGCTCCGCCAGATTGATCACATCTGCAATGACAAAATACCCGTGCTGGGGAAGAACGTTCCAAAAGTCGAAAACCGCAGTAAACGTCTCTCCACTCGGCGGAACAGACTTTACGTCAGAATTCGGCAGTGGGGAATTGCTAGGCAGGGTAATGTCTCCCCTTGCTTGTTGATTTGCACGCAGGTTTGAACCGGTTTGCGTTGGTATTTGCATCAGGCACTGACCCGGCATTCCGTCCGATAAGCGATTCGATTCATGCCCTTGGACGAAAGTGAGCGGGTCACGGCGAATGCGAATTGAGGGTCAGAATTGGACGCAAATCAACAATCCAGGCCTCGCCATCGGCACCGCGAAAGAGCTGATCGAGACCTGCTGCAAGACCATCGTTGCCGCGCGCGGCAAGGAGATTTCGGGCGCGCCGGACATCCCGACGCTGACCAAGGCGACCTTCAAGGAGCTGAACCTGGTACCAGAAGGCGTTCCGAGCGCGGTCCGCGGCGCGGATGTGATCAGGCGGCTGTTGAGCAATCTCTCGACCGTCGGCCAAGGTCTCGCCGAGCTCCGCGGCCTCTACGGCACAGGGCACGGCCAGCATGGCTCGGCGACCGGCCTGACAGCGCGACACGCAAGACTCGCCGTCGGCGCAGCCTCGACCCTGGCGACGTTCCTGTTCGAGACGCACGAGGCGACCAAAGGAACGTCATGACGGGCGAGTTTGCGACAGAAAAGGCACTTTATACGACATAAAAAGCGGTATGCGTCAGGGATTGCGTCTTATATGTCGCATAAATCCTTTTTGCGACATATAATCCGTCACATGCCAAAACGGGTCCCCGAAGAAGAGCTCGACGCCATCCTCGCGGTCGTGGCAGCACACCCTGGGGGCGTACCGGTCGGCACCATCCGCGCAGGGCTGCCGTACGACGTGCCGCCGCGGACACTGCAGCGTCGCCTCGCCCAGTTGGTCGAACAGAAACGACTGATCGCGGAAGGGCGGGCCAAGGGCCGTCGCTATCGCGTGCCCGTCACCATAACGGGTACAGCTAAGCTGGTCGCGCCCAGCGCGACCCTTGAGGCGCGTGGTGAGGCCTATGTGCCGCTCTCGCCAGAGGCGCAAGCGATCAAGCAGGCGATTCGCGCGCCGATCCACGAACGGCAGCCGATCGGCTATCAGCGCGCCTTTCTGGACGACTACCGGCCCAACGAAACTCACTACCTGTCGGCACAAACGCGCCAGCGCCTGCTCAATGTGGGTCGTCCGCCCGACGGCGAACGCCCGGCGGGAACGTACGCCAGGACGATCTACAGCCGCCTGCTGATCGACCTTTCCTGGAACTCGAGCCGACTGGAAGGCAACACCTACTCACTGCTGGAAACCGAGCGACTGCTCGAGCTCGGCGAGGCCGCCGAGGGCAAGGATGTGCTGGAAGCGCAGATGATCCTGAACCACAAGGCCGCCATCGAGCTGCTCGTCGACCAGGCCGATGAGATCGGCTTCAACCGCTACACGATCCAGAATCTGCACGCCCTGCTCGCGGATAACCTGCTTGCCGACCCGCAGGCGGGTGGCCGCCTGCGGCGCATCCCGGTGGGCATCGACGGCACCGTCTACCATCCGCTGGAAGTGCCCCAGCTCATCGAGGAATGCTTCGAGACAATTCTCGACACAGCGGCCGCGATCACGGATCCCTTCGAGCAGGCCTTCTTCGCCCTCGTGCACCTCGCCTACCTGCAGGGCTTCGAGGACGTCAACAAGCGGGTCTCCCGCCTCGCCGCGAACATCCCGCTGATCCGCGGCAACCTCTGCCCACTGTCCTTCGTCGACGTGCCGGAGCGTGCCTACATCGACGGCGTGCTGGCCATCTATGAGCTGAATCGCATCGAGCTGCTGCGCGACGTGTTCGTCTGGGCCTACGAGCGCTCAAGCGCACGGTACTCGGCGGTCCGCCAACCCCTGGGCGAGCCGGACCCGTTCAGGCTGAGGCACCGGGCGCTGGTCGCCGAGCTGGTCGCCGCGGTGGTGCGTGGGGGAATGGACAAGAAAGCGGCGACTTCATTGGCGCGGAAGCGTGCCGCGGAGCAGGTGCCGCCGGCGGACCAGGCCCGATTCGTCGAAGTCGTGGAGACAGAGATAATGAGCCTCCACGAAGGAAACATCGCGCGCTACCGCCTGCGCCCGGCCGAGTACCAGGCGTGGCGGCAAGGCTGGCGTTGAGGGGAAGCGAGGATGCCAACACCCGGAGAACACAAGACCGTCCAGGCGAGAATTCTCTCCTCGAGTGTGAAAG
This sequence comes from Gammaproteobacteria bacterium, assembly GCA_050485545.1. GTDB lineage: Bacteria > Pseudomonadota > Gammaproteobacteria > Steroidobacterales > Rariloculaceae > JBJHBP01. Next base: position 65,657 of record JBJHBP010000007.1, on the reverse strand, counting down.
GTGGCGTCGGCAGTCTGTTGTAAACCTCGTCGAGAATGAACACCTCGACGTCGGCCTTCGTCTGCTCCTTCTCCCAGAATCGGTCGTCGGCGACCTTCCAGAGGTCTGCGTCGAACTGGTCTATGTCTGTAAGGTGGTCGGCAATCATTCGTCGTGAGGTTTCCGTACGCGAGGCTTCGCCTGGCCCAGGTGATCAGCGGCTGTGTCCGTGACGCCACGGGTCGATGAGTTTCACACCGCAACCTTCGAAGTCACCGACATTGCGAGTGGCCAGCGCAGCGCCGTTGGCGCGGGCAATCGCGGCGATCTGGCAGTCGAACTGACTGATAGGGCGCCCCGCGGCACGCCGCTTTGCGCCGATGCTGGCGTACTCGTCAGCCGCCACGCTGTCGAAAGGCAGGATACGATCGCGGAAATCCTCGTGCAGGATCCCGTTCACGGCTTCGGCAAGAAGTCTCTGCCGTTTGCCTCTTGCCATGACGGCCACGCCGTAACGAAGCTCCGCCTCGCTGATCGCCGTCAGATAAACGTCTGCCCCATCCTGGCTGGAGAGCCACGCTTCCACCTCTGGCGAGGGGCTGGCACACAGGAGTTCTGACACGACGTTCGTGTCGACGATGATCATTGCGGCTTCAGCCCGGCTTCGGTGGTTCGCGCATCGGTTCGCGCGGCGGGATTTCGAGATCCGCGCCGCCGGATGCTGCGACTCGTGATCGGATCGCGGCGGCGAGATTCCTGGGCGGAGCAGACTCTCCCACCGTGGCGCGCAGGATTTCGCGCGCCTCTTCCTCCATCGAGCGGCCGCGCTCGGCCGCACGAATACGCAAGCGGCGCTTCAGGCTGTCGTCGAGATTGCGGATCGTGATGCTGGCCATGCTGACCTCCGTAAGATTTGCGCGAGATTAAGCGTTGATTGCGTTGCAATCAAGCGATTGGAGGCGAACGCGCCACCAAATGGTGTTGAATTGCACGCAGGTTTGAACCGGTTTGCTTTGGTATTTGCATCAGGCACTGACCCGGCATTCCGTGAGATAAGCGATTCGATTCATGCCCCTGGACAAAAATGAGCGGGTCACCGGCGAGTGCGAATCGAGGGTCAGTATTGGCCGCAAATCAACAAGCTGATTCAACAACCTCGTTGGTCTTTTCCTTTACTGCTCCATGTGATACAAAACCTCTCACTATGGATGCTGTAGTGCGAGAGTATATATCCATGCCTCAGACTCGGTCCCAGCGCGATATCGCCCGCGATCTCCTCGCAGCGCGCGGGATTATGCGCCTTACGGAACTCAGAGACGCCGGCGTGACCGCTGCAACCGTAAGCCGCATGGAGAAGGATGGCGAGGTGATCCGCCTGGCGCGTGGGCTGTACCAGCTTCCTGATGCAGAGCTCGACGCAAACCACAGCCTCGCCGAGGCGGCCAAGCGTTTCCGCAAGGGCGTGATCTGCCTCGTCTCAGCGCTCGCCTTTCATGGACTCACGGATCAGCTTCCCAAGAAGGTGTGGATGGCGATCGGTCGGAACGACTGGACGCCGAAATCGAGCGACATGCCAATCCGTGTGCTGCGTTTCTCGGACGATCTGCTTAGCGACAGCGTCGAAACCCATGTGATCGAAGGCGTATCGGTAAAGGTGTTCGGCGTGGCAAAGACCGTCGCGGACTGCTTCCGGCATCGCGGCAAGATCGGTCTGCCCATCGCGCTCGAGGGCCTCCAAGAGGCTCTGCGCCAACGAAAAGCCACGCCAGCAGAGATCGCCAGGGCGGCGGACACAGGCGGGGTTGGCACGGTGATCCGCCCCTATCTGGAGGCGCTGGCCACCAATGGCTAAGGAGATCAAGAATATCGGCGCCTCGGTCCGCGCGCGGCTCCTCAACCTCTCCAAGGTGAAAGGACAGAGCTTTGATCTGGTGCTCACGCGCTGGGTTCTACCCCGTTTCCACGGACGGTTCTAAAACGGCTGACCGGTGGCTGGCGCCTCAACGGCCAAGCGCGATGGTACACCGGGTGTTCGAGCCCGCCCGCGCGGCCTCAAGGATCTCCGCCGCGGTGGAGCAACGGAATACCTTGACGGCGAGATCCGCATGATTCGGGCAAGAAAAGCAGGCGAACCCGCTTTCCGATTAGGATTGACCTTTAGCTGCGCACCCAATGAAGGCCTCATGCAGGAGAGAGGACGTGAACGAGCAAGAACGAAAAATCGTGAAGCTGCTGCTGAATGAAATGGCCTTCGAGGGCGCTGCGCGGCACTTCGATGAGGAGCCGCCCGACATTCCGGAGGACCTCCTGCACGCGATCGAGAGGATCGAGATCCCGCAGCGCTATGACGGCAATACGGAGTCCTTTAGATATGTATGCGTGTCCTTTTCGGAGGGCACGCCTGTCTTCGTGAAGTGCTACACGTATCTGCGCACGATCAGAAACAACATCATCCATGCCAACAAGGCGTACCGGCCGGACACGCCGCAGCGCCTTGCCGATCTTCTCGGCTGGGCCGAGCGATTTATCGATACCGTCTATGCGGCGGATTCCCGGTTCGCAGCGCGCGCGCGGGAAATCAAGCAGATCATGAAGATCGAGTCATTCTAGCCCGCTTCGCTCACCGATTTGATGGGTGAGTCATTTTTTGAGTTTGAAGGTCGTGCGAGGCGGGCTAGGGGATTGTGTCAAAACGCACGTAGAACTCTTTGTCGCCGTCCGTAATCCGGAAGGCCGGCTCCAGATCGGCAGGAACAGGAACGAAGATACGGTTGCCGGTCACGATCGTCGTCGTCGGAAACATCGCGCCGCCTGTCTGCTCGGATTCCAGAGGCGTCCTGAGTTCGATATCGTAGTACAGGCTCAGCTCACCGGTCGCATCGGTAAAGATATAGATAACCCTGTGCGCACCCCAAATAAGCTTTGTCGTGTGCGGCCAGCGCAGGAACTCTCCCTCGCGCTTGACTACGCGGTCGGTCAGCGCAAGGAACATCTGAAAGTTATTGAGCTTGGCATGTTTTTCTGCGACCGTAAGGACCTTCATGTCGCTTTTCAGGTCATCGCGCATGATTGGCGGCGCCGGCTCAAGGTTGCCCGCCGGCGACCCCGCCTGTCCGGCCGCAATGATGTCGGGAAACTCCTGCTCGACGCTGCCGACCTGCTCCCTGCTGACTTGCTGACGCTGCACCGATGCGCGTCCGCGCGAGGTGCGGAGGACTTCGGAGAACTCCACCTTGCCGGCGAGATAATCGGCAAGAAGCGGCTCGATCGCGCCGTAATCGCTCTCTTGCAGCCGGAACAGCTCCTTTTGCTCTTTGAGGCGCCGGTATAGTGCGTCGCGGCCCTGCTTCGTCGAGGACGGAACATGGTCGCGGATATGCGGATAGACATGCTCGCGGACAAAGTCTTTCATGAAGCCGTCGAAGACGTCCCGTGCCGTCAAATAGCATTCGATAACCATCTTTACCGGGGCAATGCCGCGGGCGATCGATATATGAAGGATGCCGTCCTTCTGCTCCGCATGGAACGATACGCCGTGACTGATGACCGCGAACGCGGCATCGACATCCGGCATCAGGTAATCGTCGAGCAGTATGCCACGCAGCCGCACAAGGAACATCGCTTCTTCAAAGGTCAGCTCGCGCTGTGCAATTCGGTCTACGAGAGTTTGTTCGGGAACCTGTTCCAGCTTGGCGATCTGAGTGAGGTAGCGAAGCTGGAGTTTGCGGCGGGGGTTTGCCTGGCTGACGTGAAACAGGTTCGCCTGTTCGCTGGCAAAGCGCTGCAAAATGGTCGCGTCCTGACCGACATAGAAATGTTTGGGCTTTTCGGGCTCATAGCTCTGAACATCCCCCAAGGGGACCATCCGCTCGGCGGGCCGCACGGATATTCCCACGTTGCGCGCAAGATCAATGAGCCCGTGGGCGAGGATATAGTTTTGGAACTGCTGGTTGCCGTCCGCGGCATCGGTGCCGGCGATATCGATCGATGATTCCGCCTCGATCAATTCAACGAGATTGGCGACCTGCTGGATGCTCTCGCGGCTCAGCGCCTCGCGCCCGGCCGTCGGATGGAGAATATCGAGATTGACGAAACCGCCAAGACCGTACTGGCCGGAAACCGGTATCGGCGCGAGGCCGAACATGTTGCGGAAACCGTGCGTCGGCCCGCCTTGTTGCACGAGAAACACTTCGCCGCTGATCGGGCTGCCGTTCAGGGCAATATCCGTTAGCCGCGCGAGTAGCCGGTCCTGCGCGTTGAGAAAGACCTGCAGCGTGCCGGCAAAACTGCCGCGCGAGACATGGCGCGAGGAAACCGGCTTGAACCCTGCCGCCCTTCCGGCGAGCGTATCCTCGAAGCCTTCCTGACTGATGTTGTGGCCATTGACTGTCACCGCGACCGGCAAGAGCCGCACATATTGTTTGAGGTACTCGCAGGCGGCGGGGGCGTCGATCGGGTAGGCAGGATCGAGTTCGGCGATGACGAGGGTGCCCGGCTCACGGTTGTCGGCAATGCGCTCGAAGTCGATGCAGTCCTGGCCGATCCTTAGGTCCTCGCGTCTTGCGCCGCTCACAAGGGTTACGTCGGAATCGATCGCGCGGGTTTCAACACGAAGCGCCGTACAGACGCCGAAGTTCGCCATCGCGCCGATACCGAACGTGCCTATCACGCCGGAGCGCTGGGCGAGCTCGGACTTCTTGCCGCTCGATCCGGCCTTCCAGAAATTCTCCTTCAGGACCTGCTCGCTCATGCCGATGCCGTCATCGCGGACCGTCAAGCGGCCGGCATCCACCGTGATCTCGATGCTTCGGCCGGCAACCGGAAGCCCTTCGGCAGTGCAGCGCATCAAAATGGCGTCATAGGCGTTCTGGACGTTCTCACGCAGAAAGGCTTTGGGCGAGTCGTAGATTTCCGACGTGAGGATGCCGAGCATCCTGCTTGTCTCGACATCAAACGGTATGCGCTCTTTCACCGGCTCGGTCATGTCTTCACCCTGGCCGCGTACTTGTCGCGCATCTCGATGAGCGCACCGTCCGCCGCGCCGGCGAAAAGCGGCAGCTTGAGCACTTCGGCAAGGCGCGGGCGCATGCCCTCCCGCCATAGCGCGTCCATTAGCGCGATCGCCTCCGCCGTGCTTTCCGGCGGATCGAAGCGGCCGATAATCGCCGGCCCGTCACCCTGCCGGAGCAGACATTCGAGCAGCAGACGCCGCGCGAGCGGATCTTTTGCGGAGAGCGGCGCGAGCAGGTCTGCCGCCTGCCGGAACTGCCCGCCGTCATAGAGCGTCTGGGCTCGATTGAGCACCACCGTGCTGCGGTCCGGCCTGACGAAGGGCGGCGGCGGATCGAACGCAAATTCGAGATACCCGGCCCGGTTCGGCGGCAAGGCGCGCGGGCCCCAGATCGGCATCTGCAGATTGTTGTTCTGCGTTTCCCGCAAATGCAGGCGCCCGGTACGGGCTGCCGTGTCGATCTCGACGATGTTGTAGGCGCGGCCGTGCCGGAAGGCGGCGCCGCCGCAAAGCGTACCGGCGCTGATGACCGTCATGCGCCGATCGGGCGCGTGCCGGAACTTCGTGTCAAGGAATTCCGGCCTGTGCTGGTGGCCGTGAAAGCCGAGAGAGAAACCGCTGTCGATCAGGTTCTGCACGACATCGGGGTCCATATAGTCCGATTCCGCCGGCGGGCCTTCGATATTGTGGTGCCAGACCGCGATTCGAACCGGATCATGAGACAGGGAAATCTCGCGCAGCCGTTGGCCCGCTTCGGCTATGCAGTCCGGATGAACCGCGCCCGACCTGTTTAGCAGATCGTTATTGTGGCAACTAGAAAAGCCGACGACCACGATGCCAAAATCGGGACAGTCAAAGACATCAAGCTGGCGCGCGGGATCGATCTCGTATGACCGCGTGCCGTCGTAAAACGCTTCGTAGAACTCACAGAAAGCCGCCAGTCGGCGCTGGTAGACCGCAAAGTCAGTAATCTCGTAAAGAGTGAAGTCTTCCCAGCTCCAGCGCAGCGGCGACTCCTGGTGAAAGAGCCGGCCGATAAGCGCCTTCCGGACATCCGGATCGATATCGATACGTGTGAGGCTGCGCCGGAAATCGTCATCGCTGACATCATGATTGCCGGGAACAATAACGACGCGTCCCTTGTCGCCGTCAACGAATTCGTCCGTGAGCGCATTTAGAAAGACGATCGCTTCCTCATATTGGCGCTTCAGCAGTGCCCCGGCATCGGGCGTGGCGTGTCTGACGCCCTGAACGATATCGCCGCTGACGAAGATGAAGTTCGGCGCGCGGATGCGCGGGTCTTCGTTCGACGTATATCTGTCGCGGTCCCGCAGGAGCGAGCTGAGCAACACCTCGTTGCCGATCGGATTCGCCGGATCGCGGTGCAGGTCGGATATGTGAAGTATGCTCAGCGTCATTGTCGGTCAGCGTTTCTCGGCCCGCTCTACACGGCCGCGTCTTGCGAGAGCTCTTGTTCGAGTTCGTCAAGACGTGCACGCGCCTTCCTGATCATCTTGAGCGCGGTGTCTGCCGAGTAGCAGAAGCGGTCACGCGGTCCTTCGAACAGGACAAGACAAGGTTCGCCTTTGGTTATGGCTGCCTTCGTGAACTTACATGTCCTTCGGGCCTTGGCGACTTCCACGTCGGCCCGCTTAACCATTTGCTTCATTGTCGGCATTCTTCATCTTCCCCCTTACAAGCGCGGAAAGCCTGTCAACGATGTCAGGCGACGCGTTAATCGCACTTTCGAGCTGCTCAATATTTGCACTTGCGCGTTCGCCTGTGCCAAGCCCCATGACCTTGTTCTGTTCTGCGCTGGCGAGCCGGATCAGAATCTCGGAATTGTGGTCGCCCTGAAAGTAGCGCAGCAGATCACGCCCACGGTGCTGAATACTGAGTCTGTTCAGGACTGTGTCCGCGATTGAGCGAGCCTCCTGCGAAAGCCGCCCTTTAAGGGCCTCACGACGCTCCTGCGGCTGTATGACCGGATTGAAAGCGGCGACACGGCCTTCTCTTTCCGCAGCGGAAAGGCGATTGCGAACGATATCTTCCGACAGCCCGAATTCACTCGGCTCAAACCCCTTGTCGCGAATGGTCGCGAAAAGATCGCCGATCATCACATCGTCTATCTTCTTGAGATAGCCCTTACGCTGATAGCTTTCCACGACTTCATTCAGGACGCGCATGAAAGGACGCAGCGTCATACGGGGGGATGCTTCGCCCTCGCCGTCTACCTCAAGCTCGCCCTGCAGATACTCCCGGAAGAACTCCTGGTCGTCCTTGTCGAAGTTGGTGAAATCCGTCCACCAGCGCTCGTCGTTGAGTCCGATATGCGATACCAGATAGACGCGGTTGGCATCGGAGTAAGGCGTCTCCGGCTGGGCGAGCCGCAGAATTCGCCCGACAAACTGCACGTAGGGAGACAGGCTGCGGTAGGGACGGAAAACGGCCGCGACCGAAAGCGTCGGCAGATCGTAGCCCTCGCCGAGAATAGCGACCTGGACCACAACGTCGGTGCGGCCGCTGCGCAGGGTGGCTTCGATGCGCTCGCGTTCCTCACCGCCAAGCTGGCTATGCAGAACCTCGATCTGAAGGCCGTGCTCGCGGTACAGGGCGGCGACCTGCGAGGCATGCCGGATCGAACAAGCGACGGCGATAAGCTGCCGGGGCGTTCCGAGGCGGCGCACGTGATGCAACTGCTGGACCGAGGCGTTGACGACACTGCGGTTGCATTCTTCGGACAAGGCTATGCCGCGGCTGAACCATTCCTTGTCGCGCATCTTAAGCACCTCGTCCATACCGAGCGTTCTAGTTTCGCCCTGGGCCGTGAAAGTGATTTCCTCCGGGTGAACGAAGAGCGCATCGATCTGCGAAATGAATCCCATAATCATCGATCGCGCGTAGCCGAAGCGGTACACGCGCTCGCCGGAAACGACCTGGCCGTCCGAGCGCATGGGCGTTGCGGTAAAAGACACTACTTTCGCCTCCTCAAAATACTCAAAAAGGCGCGTCCAGGTCGGCGCAACGTTGTGGTGCCCCTCATCCACAAGGATCATGTCGAAATAGTCGCGTGGCAGCGCCTCGAACCACTTGTTCTTCGCGCCTGAGAACTGCTGGATATTGGCGACGACGATGTGGGCGGCATCGCAATCGTGAATATTGGCTCCGGTCTTGAGTTCAGACAGGAACGGACCGTCCTTGGGTGTGAATACGCCGCGCTTGATGTAAAAGCAGTTGGGATCGGTGATATTCAGCTCGCGGCGAATGTTGTCGCGGATGATCAGGTTGGGCGCGATGATCAGAACGCGCCCTTTGGCGATCGAAAATGGCGCTATGCCCATCAGGCCGGTTTTGCCGCAACCGACCGGGAGCTGGACGTAACAAGGTTCATTGCTCTTCTGGAAATGGTCACGAATCGCAAAGTAACCCTCGATCTGTGGCTCGCGCAGCGACGGGTTGCGCCAGATCTCGGTCTGGGTCGTGTGGAAGAACTGTTCGATCTGCGCGTTATCCATGTTCGGTCTCCGTATACGGGATGGCGCGCCCGATATGGTCGCGTAGCCTGTCATAAGACATGACGGTTGTGCCGTCCGCTGAGAGAGCGCGGTAGGTCTTCACCTGTTTCGGATCGAGCGCGCTGCGGCGTCCGATAATGACGTAGGCAGGGCAGTTCGCGTCTATGTCCGCGAGCCCGAGTTCGCCCCGGGCATAGGCAACGTTGTCGGTCAGCCATGTGCGCCAGTCGCGCACCTGCTTGAGGGCATCGGCCAGCTTCCTTGCGGGCAGCCCCGCCCTTGTCAGCGCCAAGGCCGCGGGGCTTTCGAGCTCCACCATGGCCCAGCGAAAGCCCTCGGATGTGCGGGACGCCAGCAGAAAATCCGGGATGAGTTCGGCGCCGAGACGCGGTCTGTCGAGACACCAGTAATCGCTGCCCGGCGGCGCAAGGGGCGCGAGCAGGCTGCTGTGAGCGGCGAGCAGTGTCTGGAGCGGATTTTCGTCGCGCGCATCGGCAAGCACGCGATCGAATTCGTCGATGATCGCGGGGGCCGCATCCCGGCTGACGGTAATGTGCCGCTCGTCCCATTTGTCCAGCACAGGCCTGTTCATCGTTCTCCACCTTCTCACCGGAAGTGGTTTGGCAAGTGTCGGCGCTGTTGTCAACTGCTAATTGTAGTGCGCCTCTATTGTTCGTCCTGCTGGCCGTCGCGCCGGAGGGTGCTCAGCATACCGGGGCCGCTATCCTTTATGGCCGGGCGTGATGCCGAAGCGCTCATTCATTTCGTCCGTGCGCGCCCACTTCTTTCCCGGCAGGTGCGCGATAAAGGAAGAGAATACGGCCGCAAACGCCAGCTTCCTGGTCTAGTCGGTCAGTTCATCGGCGGCGGGCGGGGTCAGCAGCGGCCAAATGTCGGCGAGGAAACCGGGATTGACGAGCTTGGCGAACATGCGCTCTTCGGCCTGCGCGCGCGAAATTGAGGGCTTGTCGGCATCCAGATAGCGCGGGAAGAGCGCGGCGACCTGCGCCGTATCAAACCTGTCAAACAGAGGATAGGTGGTACAAGCAGCCTTATGTCAGCGGTGAAATCGGTCGGGGCGGTTTGCGGAACGAATGGATGATAGCGGCGTGAGTCGGTCGAGGCCGCCGTCCGGACTGAACCGGTATCACCCTCGTCCTTCAGGCGTCCGAATCTTCGCCTTTTCGCCAGAAATGCCGGCACGCGCGGGCGGCGCACGACCTCAAGCCAAGACCCGCCCGTCGCGCCACACTGGCCCGGGTGGTGGTGAGGCGCTCAGATCAACAGATCGCCCCCGGGCGACGCACGGCTCGGGTGCGCGGAATCGAATGACTCGCCGTCGCCGCCGAGGTGCCCGAGAATCCGCTCGATCACGGCCTGCTCCTCGATGCTGGCGATCACCCGGAGCTTCCCGCCACAACTTCGGCAAGTCTCCATGTCAATGGCGAACACCCGCTTGAGGCGTTGCGCCCAGGTCAGCACCCGTTGCCGGTCGGTGGCCGCGGCCTCGCCGCGTTCGTTGGACTTTTCGACGGCGGCGCGCACTTTCGGCACGACCCGGGACCGATCCGGGCTCGCCGGCGCGAACACGCCGTGGTACCTCGATCGCGCGCCGAGCCCCGCTTCCAGATTGACTCTCACGGTCTCATCGAACTAACCTAGGCGAACTAAGTTTAACCGCGCAGTCCCTTTATGAAAAGTGTGAACATCCATGAAGCCAAGACACATCTGTCGCGCCTCGTTGATCAGGCGGCCAAGGGCGAGCCGTTCGTCATTGCCAAAGCGGGTAAACCGCTCGTTAAGGTTGTGGCCATGAACGCTCCCGACGCAAACGAGATAAAGCGCCTCGGGTTCATGACGGGACTTCAGATCCCGCGGGATTTCGACGAAATGGGCAGGAAAGAGATCGAGCGATTGTTCGGCGATGAAGCATGAAGCTGTTGTTTGATACGCACGTGCTTCTCTGGGCTGCTGGAGAACCCAAACGGCTTTCGAAAGCGGCGCGTTCTCTGATCAATGCGACTGAGAATGAGCTTTTCTTCAGCGCAGCGAATATCTGGGAGGTAGTGATCAAGCGCGGGCTTGGGCGCGAGGACTTCAAAGTGGATCCGCGCTTGCTACGTCGTGCGCTGCTCGATAACGGGTATAGCGAACTTCCGATCGCAAGTGACCACACCGTGGCAGTCGAGAGTTTACCGCCCCTGCACAAGGATCCGTTCGACCGCATTCTCGTCGCACAAGCTCATGTCGAAGGCATTACGTTGCTGACCGCCGATCCTCTCGTCGCTCAATATCCAGGACCTGTTCAGTCGGTTTGAAGCCCGTAGCGCTGCCTACTCGGCGGCCGCCGGATCCCACTCAACCGCATCACCCACCGGCAGACAGATCCACGGCTCGAACAGCGTCTCGCCACCGATCGCAATGCCAGGCTGGATACAGACGCGACCGCCACCAAGCCAGGTCGGATCGATCCATGCCGGCTGGCCGGGCCGGCGCGATTCGGCGCGCACCAGACTCAGCGGACTGTCCGGTTCGGGTTTCAGTCTGAGCGCGATCTCGCGCTGGCGGGCGGCGTCGGCGACCGTGCGATCGAACTGCGGCAGCACGCCAATATAGCCCTGGGAACGGACCAGACGCACACGCGGCCGCGGCAGCGTCGCGATCCGCTCCGCGTTCGCATCGGCGAAGGTCGCGACGGTGCGGTAGAACTCATCGCTGACCGCTGCGAGATCCATGCCGGCGAGCTGGAAGGTGCCCTGCCACAACGGCGGTCCAGTCAGGTTGGTCGGCAGTGCCGGATCGGCGAAGGACGCCAGCAGGCGCGGAATCGACTCGTCGCCATAGACCCGGACCATGGCCCGGATCAGCACTTCGCCGGCCGAGTACTTCAGGTTTTCGTCGCGCACCGCCGCCAGCACGCCCGGCCGGGCGAGTTCGTCGATCAGCAGCTCGCGCCGTGTGTGCAGGGCAGCGAGCACCATCATGCGATCCTCGGCGCGCGTCGACGGCGCGCGATACATCGACTCGATGTAGCTCGCGAGCCCTTCATTCAGCACGCTGGCTGCATTCCACAGCCAGGCGCTCTGACCACCCGCGGCGCGATCGGCAACGACGTGCGCGACTTCATGCGCCAGCACCGGCGCGACCTCACTCGCGAGCGTCATACGGAGGCGGCCGAAGAACGCGGTGCCGTGCGTGTTCCGCATCGAGCCCGAGGCATCGACATCGATTCGCTCACCGGGAGGAACGCCGAGAACCGCGTGTACCCGTTCGAAGATCGCATCCGCTTCGGCCGCGAGAGCGAGCGCCGCCTCCGCTTCATGGGCGGGATAGGAGATCCGGAAGTGACGCGTGACGGTCTGCGCCGGCGGGCTCGGGGCGAACTGAACACTCGGCGCCGTACCTGGAGACGGACCCGTCACTGGCGCCGGATTGCGCAGCACGATGATGACGACGACCGCCAGCACCGTGGCGACGGTCGAGAAGCTGACCAGCGCGCCCAGCACCGGTCGGCTGCCGATCGTCGCCAGCCGCGAGCGACCGGTGTGCACGAAGCCGCGCCAGGCCAGCAGAAAAGCGATGATCGTAATCGCGATTTGCATCTGGACGGTCTCCGCCGCGATCAGGAATCCCGTGCCCGTCCATTGCCAGTCGAGCAGTGAGGCCGGATTCAGGATGGCGCTTCGCGGGAGCTGCTCGGCGAGCAGCAGCAGTCCGACTGCCAGAACGCCGGCGACCAGCCAGGTCAGGCTGCGCAACCGCCCGAGCGCGGCGCCGAGCATCAGGCCATTGACGACCAACAGCGCGATCAGCGCGAGGCCCTTGAGCAGAACTGGCAGGTGCAGGGCCTGATCAAGCGAGCCTCGTGACAAGAGGTGCGCGAAGACGATCGTTGCCACGTGCAGCAGCGGTGCGATCAGCACGATCAGCGCCATCACCGCGCACTTGATCGCAAAGGCGCGGCCACGCGACAGCGGCAGGCCGTCAAGAAAGGCCAGGGTGCCCTCGTCGCGCTCGCGGGTCACGAGCCCGGTGCCGATCGCAAAAGCGATGAACCAGTACAGCAGGGCGTTCATGCCGTTCAGCAGGCCAATGGTCGCGCCGAGCGGGCGCATGTCGATCTGGCCGGTCAGGGCCTCGATCGGTTCGACGACACCAACCGCGAGACCGAGAATCGCCCACGGCAGCAGCTCGCGCAGTTCCTTTCTGAACAGCGCCGCGTTCATCGCAGTTCCAGCCTTTCCGAGACCAGCCGCACCGGGCAATCGAGCACCGGATCATCGACCTCGATCACGACCAGCACGCGGGCACCGCGCGGTGGCGCCAGCGGCAGAATCGTGTGCTCGCCGAACACATCGAGCCGCGCCATCCGGCCGATGTCAGCCGTCCACGGGCCGAGCTGACTGTAGTACGCGGCATAGCGCTCGGCACCGGCCACCGTCGTTTCGATCTCGATGCCATACTCTTGACTCGCCTGCCAGTCGATGCTGGCGCGGTAGTCCGGCCGCGCGGCCAGCGCTTCCGCGTGTTGCGCACGCGCCGACTGTCGGAGTGCTTCGGCCGCGGCGGCAACGCCCGGCCAGTCGAGTCCAAGGGACCGCAGTTGCGCCGCCGGACTCTTCTCGAACAGCACGCGGGCGTCTTCGGGCGGCCGGGCGAGCAACTCGCGCAGCAGCGTGAACAGCGCCGCCTCGCCGAGCGCCTGTTCGAGCGCCACATGCGTCGCGAAAGCGATGGACAGCGCCTGGCACTCACCGTAACGCTCGCTGGTCAGCGCCCAGTTCGTCAGCACACCGGCGTCGAGCGGCGTGTCGAGCGCGGCCACGCGCAGCCAGTAGCGCTCGCGTCCCGCGGCGTCGTCGCGCACCGCCCACCAGGTCGAGAGGCCGTCAAGCAGCACGTGTCGATCCTCGCGCATGCCGCGATCGAGCGTCCAGTCGGTCAGCAGGGAATGCGCGACCAGCGTTCGTACCGAATCGCGCGGCACATCCGGCGCCACCTGCAGCACAATACCGTCGGCGTCCCCCAGCGCGGCACGCTGCATCACGTGGCGATCGACACCCTGCTGCGGCAGGATGAAGACGCGCGGCTCGCCATCGATGCCGATACGCTCGACCAGTCCGTCGACATCGTCGGCCAGGATTCGGGCCAGCTCCCGCGCCTGACCCGAACCAAAATCAACCGTCGGCAGCACGCCGACGCGGGCATATTGTCCGTTGACTCTCTGGCCGTCCGTGATCTCGAACGGCGGCCGCTCCGGCTGCGGTTCGAGCATGAACGCGACCGTCAGCACCGCCATCGCCGCGACCAGCACGAAGACGCGCTCGCGCGCGGTCATCCGCCGGGCGAGCGTGCTGGCGATGCCCCCCGAGCCGGCGAGTGCCAGCGCACTGGCGCTGACGATGCTGACCGCGATGACAAATCCCGCCTGGATGAATGCCGCGGGCTCCGCCAGGCCCATCGCGTTCTGCATCTCGACGCCGAGCAGGCGCACAACCGGCAGCTCGAACATGGGAATGGCTGCAACCGAACTGGCAATCATCAGCACGATGACGAGCGCGCCCCAGATCACGTAGCGGTAGCGACCGAGCATGCCGGCAAGCGCCGCGAACGACCAGACCGCAAGCCAGACGATCAGTACCGACAGCAGCGGCCAGCGTGCGTCTCCCCAGGCCAGGACCTCGGTGGCGCGGCTGAAACGCCAGGACGCGTACCAGGCCAGCCACGCCGTCAGCAGGCAGAGCGCGCCGCCGAGCAGCCACTTGGTCCAGAACACGCGCTTGCGGCCGATCGGCAGAGTTTCGAGATAGAGCTGCGTGCGGCCGGAGTACTCGCGAACGAACAGGCGGTTGGCGAACACCAGCGCGAGCAGGGGCGCAAAGAACAGCGTAAACCGCATCAGCCCCATGAAGCGGCCGCCAAGGGTTTCGTTGGCCTGGATCAGCAGGCCCGTCAGCATCAGGGCCGCGAGGACGTAAACCGCTACCAGCACGGCGCCGTGCTCGCGCAGCTCCTTGCGCAGCAGGGCGAAGCTCATGCCACCGCGACTGCCGGGGCGTCGGTTCGCGCGTAGGCGAGGAAGATCTCCTCAAGCGACAGCGGCTCGATTCGCGTGCCGGCCGGCCAGGACGCAGACTCCCACGCGGCGGCATCGGCTTCGCAGACATCGCCGCGAATCTGGCTGAAGCCCGGTGGCAGAATGAAATCAGACCGGGACTCGAAACTCGCGGACACCGGCGCGGCGCCCGACAATACGTCCGCTTCAGTTCCGGAGATTTCCGGCAGACGCACGAGACGCACGCGTCGCCTGAGTTCATCGACCTGCCCTTCGATCCGCATCCGCCCCGCCTGCACGATGCCAACGCGGGTCGCGATGCTCTCGACCTCATCGACCAGGTGCGAGGAAAAGAACACGGTCGTGCCATAGTCGCGCGCCATCGTCGCGACCAGGTCGTTGAACTCGCGGCGCGCGACCGGATCGAGACCGGTGGTCGGTTCGTCGAGCAGCAGCAGCGGCGGCCGCGGCGCAAGGGCAAGCGCGAGCGCGAGCTTGCTGCGTGTGCCCCCGCTGAGTTCGATGCTGCGTTGATCCGGCGCCACGTCGAGCGCGACCAGCAGACGTTGGAACCCGTCTTCGTCCCAGCTCGGATAGAACGCCGACGCGAAACGGCCGAGCCGTCGCGCCGTCATCCACGGATAGAAGTTCTGCTCCTGCGAGACATAGCCGACGCGCCGCTTGATTGCGACGGACACCTTCTTCATTGATTCGCCGAACAGCTCGATCGAGCCGCCGTCCGGTTTGACGATGCCCATCAGCACGCGCAGGGTCGTCGTCTTGCCGGCGCCGTTGCGGCCGAGGAAACCGTAGATTTCGCCGGCCGGCACAGTCAGCGACAGGCCGTCGAGGGCCTGGACGCCACCGTAGCGGAGGCGGAGATTGCTCAGGCGAATAATCGGAATCATGCCGCGATGGTACGCAGAGACGGCCCGGACGGCGAGTGGCGCCTCCCTGGCTTGGACTCACCCGTCCATTAAACAAAGGCATCCCATGACAACGAGTCGCATTATTCCGCTGGTTCTGGACGTACTCGCCCGGCGAGGGCATTGATGAGCATGACGAACCGGTCAGACCAGCAAAGTGCCCTGGGGCGGCGCCCGGCCCGGGTTAGCCTGATCGGACAACTCGCCGCCGCCCAGGTGCCCGAGAATCCGATCGATCATGCCGGTGCGACACCCCCAAAGGCGATGCCGGTGAGTTCGGCGATGTCGCGCTTCCAGGTGGTCAGATCATCGATATTGAAAGCGGCGAGCTGCGCGTGGCCGCAGGCGCGGGCCATCACCTTCATCAATTCCACCGACGCGAGGGGATAGGTGGTACAAGCGGCCTTATGTCAGCGGTGAAATCGGTCGGGGCCGTTTGCGGATCGGATGGATGATAGCGGCCTGAGCCGGTCGAGGCCGCCGTCCGGACTGAGCTGGTATCACCCTCGTCCTTCAGGCGTCCGAATCTTCGCCTTTTCGCCAGAAATGGCGGCGCGCGGCTCGGGTGCGCGGAATCGAATGACCCGCCCTCGCCGCCGAGGTGCCCGAGAATCCGCTCGATCACGGCCTGCTCCTCGATGCTGGCGATCACCCGGAGCTTCCCGCCACAACTTCGGCAAGTCTCCATGTCAATGGCGAACACCCGCGCGAGGCGTTGCGCCCTCGGTCAGCGACAGCCGCTCGGTCGCCACCGGCGGCCTTGCGACGTAGCGTGCCAGGTGCTCGAGCTTGTCCCGTTGCGAGGCCTTCGCGGCGATGCCTGCGTGCAGCGAGAAGCCTGAACTCTCGGCCAGCAAGGCGGCGTGGCTCTTATGGCCGAAGAACGCAGCGGCGAGATTGTTGCGCGAGGTGGGCGAGAAAGTCGAAGGGCTCGAAGATCGCCGCGGTGATCTGCCTCGCCTCAACTGGTCCCAACGGTTTCGCTGCGGGCATAATGGCCCCTTATACGCAATCGGCAAGCGTGTCGTTCGAGAGGGCGAATATGATCAGCATCGTTGCAACAGTCGTCGTTGTCGTCTGCGGTCTGGTTCTGGTGGGGTTCGCGGTGTTCGCCTTGGTGTATCCGGTGCTGGTCGAGCAGCTGATCCGGTCTTACGCAGCCTCTCCACTGGCGCGAGTTGGCGGACAGACCTGGTGTCTGGCCACGGGCGTGTCAATCTTCGTGCTGTCGTTCTCGGCGTGGCTACCGGTGGCGCTCAATGTTGTCGGCATGATCTTTATTGCAATTGCCATCGCATCGACGGTGATCCCGTGGCGCTGGCATCATCGCTTTGGCGTGTGGTGGTTCCCCAGAATGGTTCGGCACATGCCCCTCTGCGCGACTGTAGCGGCGGCGATCGGCGCGCTGCTGCTGTACGGGGTGTATGCCGGCTTCCACCAATCGCCACACGAGCGACTGCACCGGAATGCTGTTCAGACGGAGGCTGGGCTCAAGCCGACGATTCCGATCGGTGGCACGCTCATCGCGAGACTGGAAGCGAATTGCGATGTTGAGACAGGTGTCAGTAGCTGTTGAGGCAGTCATCGACGTAGGCTTCGGCTTCCTGCTTCCGCTCCGGATCCTCACCCCAGACGATATACGCCTGCTCCACGGCCTCATCACGCATGCGCCGCTCCAGGTTCTCCCCGAGCAAGGTTGTTGCAATGTTCCTGTCGTCGGGAACCTGCGCAGCGCCCTGCTGCAACAGGGTCAGCGTGTCATTCGGGTCCGCATCCAGCATGTAGTGTCACGTGTGAGCGTACGCGAGATAGAGACCCGCCCATCGCGGCCCGATGGCCCGGACGGCGGAGAGGATGGCGGGGCTGTCAAAGCGTCAGATGCGTACGCTCCTTCCCCGGCCAACCCATCGCCGCTACCTCCGGCCGACATTGATCGACGCCCGGATTCCGCTCAGATACGGCAGAAACTTCAATTTAACGCCGATCCAGCCAATCGACTAACTCCGCCGTATGCTCACCAAGTCCGGGTGGCGGCTCGAGTGTTTCGTTGCTGGTGCCGACGCTCACGATTCCGGCACTCACCACCTCGATTTCCTCTTCCCCCGGCAAACCCGGAATCCTCAACGGTATGCGCAGCGCCCTTTCATCCACCCCCGGCAGATCGGCCGCCTCGCCGACACTGCGCACCATCCCACAGGGAATGCCGGCCTGGCTGAGTTCGGATTCCCACACCGCTGCATCACGCGTGGCGAACACGGCACCGAGTTCGGCCTGCATGTCCTGCGCATTCGCGCGCCGACGCTCCGGGTCGCTGAAGCGCGGATCATCGAGCCACTGTTCCTGACCCAGCAAACGCGCCAGCAGCTCGAACTGGCGCTGCTGCACAACGCCCAGGGAAAGATAGCGCCCGTCGCCGGCGCGAAAGACCGCCGATGTCGGCTGACCGCTGTAACCGGTGTTGCCGGTGCGCTCCAGCGCCTTGCCGGTGACAAGATACGGCACGACCGCCGACGTCATGAACGCCAGCGACGCATCGAACATCGCGATGTCCAGACACTCACCCTCGCCGCTGCGCTCACGGCGGAACAAGGCGGCGATGATCGCCAGCGCCGCGGTCTGGCCCGTCAGCGTATCGACGACCGGAAAGCCGACGCGGCTGGGCGGACCGTCCGGATCGCCGCCCAGACTCATCATGCCGCTGGTCGCCTGCACGATGTTGTCGATCGCCGGCCAGTCCCGGCGCGGTCCGGACTGCCCGTAACCCGATACCGAGCAGTAAACGATATCGGGCCTCAGCGCCTTGACGGCCGCATAATCCAGGCCAAGCCGTTGCATCACGCCCGGCCTGAAGTTCTCCACCAGCACATCGCATCGTTCGATCAGACGGCGCGCCCGGTCGAGATCCTCGGCCTTCTTCAGATCGAGCACGACAGACTTCTTGCCCGCATTCACCGCGATGAACGCCGGCGCCATGCCGTCATAACGGCGGTCCGCGCCGTAATAGCGCATCGCGTCCCCGCCACCCGGCGATTCGATCTTGATCACCTCGGCACCAAGCAGCCGCAACAGGTGCGTCGCATACGGCCCGGCCATCACATGGCTGAAATCCGCAACGCGAATGCCCGCGAGCGCGCCTTTCACTTTGCGCCCCTCACTCTGTGCCCCTCGCACAGACCACGCTGCCGTCCGCGGTGATGCTTGCGCGGGCAGCCGCGAGCACTGACGCGCCATCGATACCGTAGCGGGACAGTGCGGCCGCATTGCGCTGGGCGTCCTGCCCGTAGAGCATCTCGAAGCGCGCCTGGTCCTCGGCCCCGATCGCCACCTCGACGACGCCCTGTTCCAGCGCGTATCGCCAGCCCTCGTCCAGCGCGCGCCGGTTCTCCTCCGCCAGCGCCGCTTCCCAGACCGGGATCGACGCTTCCAGCACCTCGCGCTGGGCGTCCGTCAGCTGTCTCCATCGCCGCATGCCCATCGCGCGCGCCGGGTACGCGCCGCGCGGTACGGCCAGCGGCGTGAAGTAGTCGGCGATCTCGGCCAGATGCAGCGCGCGGAAGGTGTCGGCCGGCGCCACCACACCGTCTATCGTGCCCTTGGCCAGGGCCGAGTACACGCCGGACATCGGCATGCTCACCGGGTCGGCGCCCAGTCCTCGCAATACGCTCAGCAGTTCACCGGGCACGCGAATACGCATGCCCCTGAGATCGTCCAGCGATCTCACCGGCCGCTCGCTGGTGATCAGGCCGGGCAGGCTGCCGCCCTGCACCGCAAGAATCTTCAGACCCTCCAGCTCGCGTTCGAACTGCGGGTGGCCGTCCGACAGGCAGTAGTAGAGTGCGACCTGATCCTCGATGCGATGCACGCCGCTGTAGAAACCGGACTGGGTGCGAATCAGGTGCGCACCGCCACGCACGTAGATCGGCGTGATCAGGCCGATGTCGACGACCCCGTGGCGCAGCTCGATCATCGAGTGCTGCGACGACAGCAGCGCACCCGACCAGATCGGACGGATGCGCAGGCTGTTGTCCGATTGCGTCTCGACGAACTCCATCCAGCGCTGATCCGCGCGACTGAACGGATGCGTGGGGCTGTATGGCGTCGCGTAGATCAGCTCGGTCACCGCAGACGCCTGCCCGTTGCGGCCTGTTTCGGTCAGGGCAGCGCCGTCGGTTCCACCGGTGCAGGCGGCCACCAGGAGCACTCCCAGGACCACCCCCAGGAAGGAACGGAGTCTGCAGCGCAGCACACTCATCTGACGACCTCGCTGTGCAGGAAGTCTGTAATGACGCCCACCGCCGAATCGCGATCCCACGTACTTGCATCCACCATATCAGCCGAGAGTAACAGGGTCGGCACGCCGGCCGCGCGCAGGGCCTGCGCCGCGAGCAGAGTGCCGGATTGCGACAGGCGATTATCCGGCGGCACCAGAACGACGGCGGCATCGATGCCGCAGCAACCGGCTTGGCTGACCATCCAGTCGCTCATCCACGGCGGCAGATGCAGCACCTCGTTCATCGAGCAGATGCGGCTCGCCAGTGCCTCCATCGGGCGCCCGCGAACCTCGCGCGGATACTGTGCGCCGGCAAACGGCAGATACATGGACCAGACGAAGACGGCGCCCAGCTTTTCCTCGAGTGCCGAGTAGAACGACATGTCGTGCCACAGTCCGGCACCGATCCACATCAGTCGGACGCGTTCGGTGGACGGCTCTGTGCCGCCGCCGCGGATACGCTCGCGAACCTCATCGCGAAAGCGGCGCGCATGCGCGACCGCCCAGGGAGAACCGCGATGCCACTGCGTGATCATCGTATTGGTCATCTGATCGTTCAGCGATATCGGGCACGGTCGTGCGGTGCCGACAAGCTCGGCGGTCTCGGCGAGCAGCGCTTCCTGTTCGTTGATGCGCTCCATCAGCGCGGCGAGCTTCTCAAGGTCGAACACCCGGCCCGTCCTGCGTTCGAGCAGTGCGATCAATTCGCCCATTTCGGTGGCCAGCAGATTGATCCGCTGCGTGTCGTAAACCTCGTCCCAGCGCGTACGCGAATGCCGATACCACTGCGGTATCGTTTTCACCCAGGCTGGTGCCTCCATGGCAAAGAACTCACTGCCCAGCGCCTCGGCCCAGGCCGAAAAGACATGCTGCACGCAGTCGCAGGTGAGACGCGCGACAAGCACGGTGGGACGCGGCAACCCGCCCCACGGTGCGGTGCCGGGATCCGCGGCCAGCGTGCAGGCCAGCCCCAGCGAGCAGTAACTGCAGCGGTTCGACGGGAAACCGAGTTCGTCGAGCACGCCCACGTAACGCTCGGACAGCCGCTTGGCCGAGATGTAGGCGGACCACCACTGATTCGAGACAACAGGGATGTCCATCGCGTGAAAGATCTCGTGCGGCGTATCCGCCTGCGCCACCGCGAACGGTTCGCCGCGTTCGACGACGCGTGTCCTCAGTTCCTCACCGAAACGCTTCTGAAACGCCTTCGCATCCGCCGTGCAGGCGAGCGGCGGTCGTCCGTCCGGCGTCGAAACTGACGTTGCAGCTGAAGTGGAAGTTGAACTCACTCGAACACGCCCTCCGACTTCAGCTTCGTCACGCACGCGGCATCCAGGCCCGTCAGCGTGCGGGCGATCTCCAGGCTGTGTTCGCCGATAGCCGGTGCCCGGCAGGGCGTCACGACGTCGCGCGAGAATGAAATCGGTGTGCGCATGTGGCCGAAGCTGCCGAGCTTCGGATGCGGCAGGTCGATCAGTGCGCCGCGCTGCTGCAGCGGTGCGTCGCGCTCCATAAGGTCCTCGATATCCTGAACGACGCCGGCCGCGATACCTTCGCGCTGCAGCCATGCGACGAGCTCGACTTCGTCGTGAGCGGCCGTCCATTCGGCGATCGGCAATCCGCCCGTCAGACCCAGAAGGCGTGCAACATCGGCGTCGTCGAACAGGCTGATCGCGACCCAGCGGTCCTCACCACGCGCCGGGTAAACGTCCTGCAGGCGTACACCAGCATCGTCGTTGCCCGTTCTTTGCGGCGCATGGCCGCGCTGCGCTGCCTCGATCGCGCCGGCCATCTGCTGCACACAGATTTCGTACATCGCCGCATCGATGTGGCAGCCCGGGCCGCCGCGCAGGCGATGCCCGAGTGCGGCGATCACACAGGCGGCCATTACATAGGGCACGATCACGTCCCCGTAAGGCACCGCGCCGGGTATCACCGGATCGCGGTCCGGCCAGCCGGTCAGGAAGGTGCGGCCGGACAGTGCACCGCCGGTGCCGTCAACGCCCCATTCCTGCGCAAGCGGCCCGGTCTGCCCGTAGACACTGCCCGAAGCCATGACGAGACCGGGATGCGCGGCAGACAACGCCGCGTAGCCGAGCCCGAGCTTGTCCATCGTGCCCGGTGAGAAGTTTTCGACCACCGCGTCCGCCCAGCCCAGCAGCGGATTGATGATCTCCCGGGACTGCGGCCGCTTCAGATCCAGCGAAAGACTGCGCTTGGAGGTATTCAGATGCGCGAACCACGGCTTGTCATCGAGATCGCCGCGTCGCGACGCCGCCACCTGCACATCCAGCCTGGACAGGCATGGCCGGCTGCGGCTTTCCACCTTGATCACGTCGGCACCCAGGTCGCCGAGTATCTTCGTCGAGATCGAACCGACCAGCGCCCACGAGAAGTCGAGGATGCGGATGCCGGCGAGCGGGCCGCCGCGCCGGACGTCGGCGGCGGGCGCATCGTGTTGCCCGGGCGGGTTACGTCGCCGATGGCGATCGTGATCGTGATCGTGACCGCGATCGTCCACCGGCGTGCCGGCGGCGGCGGCGGCGGGCGTGATGCGCACGAAGCGCGATGGATGCCGCACGCCGTCGCGTTCGGCCCAGAACTCGCGCGCCATCAGATGCGGATCGGCCGACACATCGCCGGGTGCCTCAACGACACAGGCATTGATCCCGCGGCGCCGTCCCTCGGTGCGAATCTCGGCGCGCGTGCGCGTCGCGAAGAACGCGGCGATCGCGCTTTCCCAGACTGCACGTGTCCCGGCATCCAGCGCCGAGCGGTCGTAGCGCAACCAGTCGACATCGCGCAGCGGATTCGGCAGGCCGCTCTCGTCGATCCATGCCGACAGCGCGCGGTTCGCCGGTGCGCCGAAACGGCCGCTCATCAGACTGTGAAAACACCAGCCGTCGGCCAGTCGCCAGATGCAGCGCACCGTCGCGCGCCCGTAGTTCAGACCGTTGCCGACGCGATGCAGCTTGCGCCGGTCGAACTGCCAGGCCTGCACGGCGTTCACCGCGCGGCTAAACGCGACTTCCTGTATCGATACGTCCACATGCTGACCGGAACCGCAGCGAAGGCGCGAATACCACGCCGCCATCGCGCCGGCCGCGGCGACCATCTCCGCATGGAAAGTGCACGCATCGAGCGCTTCCTTCACGGGGGGCCGGTCGGGCTCGCCGGTCAGGCGCAGCGTGCCGCCCATCGCTGAGGCGACGAGTTCGCTGCCGCGCCAGCGGGCACGCTCGCCGCCGCTGCCGAAAGGGGTCACCGAAACATGCACCAGCGCAGGATTCCAGGCCTTAAGCTGCGCGCGCGAAATGCCGCGATCGGCCAGCCTTTCCAGGCCCGCCGCGTCGACGAGGAAGTCGGCGCGCGCGATGCTGTCGGCATCGATGGATCCGCCGACGACGTTCGCGCCCAGCGATGCGAGCAGCCGGCACAGCGGTCGATTCGCTATCCCGCCATCGGCAAGAACCCGGGTGCCTTCAAGCGGACGCACGTGCACACCTCGCTACGAATTCCGCGATCTGTTCACACGCATCGTCGTCGGCCTGCCAGCGTCGCGCCGCGAGCAGCAGCACCGGCAACCCGGCGGCGACCAGTGCGCGCTGTTGGGAGGGTGCCGTCCATGCCAGCGCCTCGTCCTCGCGCGTCAGCCAGATCACCACGGCATCGGCACGAGCGGCCTGCGCGCGCCTGACGATCCATGCGGCCCTGTCGAAGAACGCACGCGGGGAGACAGACGATGCGCGAAGGTGACGCGCCAGTGCCCGCACGGGCTGCTCGCCTGTTTCGACGCAAGCGCCAGCATCCGCGGCACCCAGCCGATCAAGTGCCAGCGCGTGTGCCTCGGCAACGACGCTGGCGCCGGCCGCCTCCACCGCTTCGTGCAGGCGCTCGTCCGGCGGCATGCTGCCGGCCAGCAGGACTCTGGTCGCAGCCGGCGCTGACTGCGCAAGTGTCAGTCCATCGACCCACTCGCACGGATTCGTGCACAGCGCCGCTCGTGCGAGTCGCTCGTACAGCGGGCCGTTCGCAACCCGGTCACGTTCGATTTCGGCGAAGCGACGACGCAGACCGTTGGCGCGATCGATGGCTTTCGGGAGCACGTCCGCCGCAACCCCGAGCACGTTCATCAGCGCCGATACAGCGGCTTCGGTGTGCGCGAGACTCGACTCGCGGTCTATCAGCGCGATGTCGAACATCCGCACAGCCGGGCCGCGCAGCTTGCCGTGACGCTGCAGTTCGCGCACGTAGTAGTACAGCCGCTGGCTCGCATCGTCGGCGCGCGAAAACACAACGGTTTCCAGTGCATCGAACGCACCGGCCTGCCATTGCTCGAGGATGGATCGCGACCAGTACGGAAAGCTCGATTCCAGCCACTGGTCCGCCCACGGTGTCTCCCCATCCACACGCCAGGGCAGATGGCCGAAAGGCCGGCCGCTCGCGATCAGCACTTCGATCGGAATGTCAGGACCGACGAAACCGACGCCGCCCGCGTTCATCGACCCAGCCACATCGGCAGGCCCAGGGCGATCACCGGGAACATGATCAACAGGGTCAGGTGAATCAGGTCGGCCGCCAGGAAAGGCAGCACGCCCTTGAAGATGCGCCCGATGGTCACGTCGGGCACCACGCCGCGGATCACGTAGAGATTCATGCCGGTGGGCGGATGAATGAAGCCGATCTCCATCGCGCGCACGAGAAAGATGCCGAACCAGATCGGCGACAGGCCCATGTCCGTGACGATGGGCAGCAGGATCGGTGTGGTCAGCAGCATCAGCGCAAGACCGTCCAGCACCGAACCGATCAGCAGCAGGAACGCCGCGATCAGCAGCATCGTCACCACCGTACCGAACCCAAGGCCCGCAATCGCATTGCCGATCGATTCAGCCAGCCCCGTCACGCTGACGAATGCGGCGAACGTCAGGGCACCGATCACGACAAGATAGATCAGGCCGGAGGTCTTGAGCGTGTCTTCCAGCGCAAGGCGCAGCGTCGCGACATTGAGCTTGCCGCGCCGCAGGCAGATGAGCAGCGCGCCGGCGGCACCGACCGCCGCGGCCTCGGAGGCGGTGACCCAGCCGAACACGATGCCGCCGATGACAAAAACCACGAGCAGACCGATGTCGATCACGCGTCGCAGCGCGGCCATGCGCTCGGCCGCACTGACGCGCGGCGTCGGTGGCGCAAGCGCCGGCCGCCAGCCGACCAGCAGCACAATGACGAGAAAGTAGCTCAGCATCTGCGTGAGCCCGGGAATGATCGCCGCGGTGAACAACGTGCCGATGGACTGCTCGGCGATGATGCCGAACACGATCAGCGCGCCCGACGGCGGGATCATCTGCCCGAGCGTGCCACCGGCTGCGACACTGCCGGTCGCCAGCGCATCCGAGTAACCGCGTCCGCGCATCTCGGGCACCGCGACCAGCCCCATCGTGGCGGTGGTCGCAAGACTCGAGCCGTTGATCGCGCCGAAGCCCGCGCAGCCGGCCACCGAGGCGATCGCAAGCCCGCCGCGCCGGTGCCCGAACAGGCGCGACGCGAAACCGAAGAAATCACCGCTCGCGCCGGCCTTGAAGCACAGGTGCGCCATCAGCACGAACAGCGGCAGTGTGCCGAGTTCGTAGCGCGTCATCGTCTCGAACATCAGCACGCCGGATTTGATCACGGCCGGTTCCAGGCCGAGCGTCAGCACCAGACCGCCCAGCCCGACAATGCCCAGCGCCACGCCGATCGGCATGCCCACCAGCAGAAACACCAGCAGCAGCACGACACCGGCAACGCCGACCCACGGATCGCCGATCATCGAGGACTCCGCCGCACCAGCCGCATCAGGGACAGCACCAGCAGCACGCCCAACGTGATCGCCGCGGCGATTCGCAGCGGCCGGTACGGGATGCGCAGCACTTCACTTTCCTCGTGGCCATGCCAAAGGTCCGCCGCGATCCACACCGTGCCCGTCAAGAGGGCGGCAAAAAGCACGGCCGCGAACAGTGCATGCAGCCTGAACACGCGATCCCGCCACACCGCCGGCATGCGGTCCAGCAGCAGATTCACGCGCGCATGCACGCCATCCAGCGTCGCGATGATCAGCCCGCCGCCGGCCGCGAACAGCACGACGGCCTCGACAATTTCAATCGACCCCAGCAGCGGCACGCGGATCTGCCGGCCCACCATCGCCAGCGAATCCACCGCGACGGCGATCAGCAGCGCGCCACCGGCGATCCAGATCAGCGCGTTTCGCATTCTTGTCAGCATGCTCCATACATCCACAGCATCGGCGCCTCGCGGCGCAGGCTCGGAGCCGGCAGTTCCGCTTCCCTGCCGATTCGCTCCAGATAGGCGATCACGGCATCGGCGCGCTCGTCGGCTACGCACACCGGCCTGCCGGGCGGTTCCACCCACAGCGGCACGACACCGCAGGACAGCCGGCCATCCGCATGAGCAACGACGATACCCAGCGCTCCGTGCACGGCCTCCGGGTGAAACGGTGCGAGCGTATAGCGCGGATCCGGCTCGAATCCGAACAGCTCGCGACGCCGCGCGACCCATGCGGCGCGCGCCGGATGATCCTGGCCCGGCGCAAGCGCATGCGTGACCACACACGCATTGCCAAGGCCATGAAAGACAGGGCGCCCGTTGCTCAGCTCCACACCGCGCAGCAGATGCGCGTGATGGCCAATGACAATATCCGCGCCCGCCGCAAGAGCGGCGGCGGCGAGCGGCCGTTCATAAGGCGCGAGCACCGCCGGGGTATGCACGATGCCCTTGTGCAACGCGACGATCACGATATCCGCGCCGCTGCGTGCCGCCGCGACATCGTCGGCCAGCTGACGCAGCGCCTCATCGGTTGCGTGGGTCAACGGTCCGGCCGGCGCGACCGGGCTGCCGTCGGCGGTCGCAATGCGCAGGTAGTTGCAGCCGGCCCGGTGCCCGGACGCCCACGCCGCCTCAGGCCCCACGCAGTTGTAACTCAGCACGCAGATCCGCCGGCCGCGATGCTCGATGCGCGCCGGGCTGCGCGCATCGTCCAGCGTGGGTCCGGCACCTGTGTGCGCGATGCCGAGTTCATCCAGGCGCGCGATCGTGTCCTCTATCCCTTCCCGCCCCCAATCCGAAATGTGATTGCCGGCCAGTGTCAGTGCCGTGAAGCCGCAGGCCTTCAGCGCATCCAGATACTCCGGCGGCGCCGCGGAAGCCGGCACATCGCCGGCCAGTTCCGTGCCGCGACGGGTGTGCGGCACTTCCAGATGCCCGATCGAAACATCAGCGGACTTGACGGCCGGCGCGATGCCGGAGAGCCAGTGCTCGGGCTCCTCGGCATCGAGCACGAGATCCCCGGCGAGAAGGATCGACAGGTCGCCAGGCTTGTCGGCCACCGCGGCCAGATCAGTCAACACCGAAGATGCCTGCTCTAAAGGGCAACGAGTGGCAGTTCAACGCGTGAACCGGTTGAACCGCCAACGATCAGCTCGACGTTCGGCGACGGCACGATCCGCACGTCGTCAAGATTGCGCTGACGCGGATCCGCACCGGTCACGACCAGGCGCAGCCGGTGACCGGCTGCGATGACTTCAGACGCCGGTGTCAGCGCGAAACTCAGCCGTGCCTGTTCGTCGCGCGCCAGCGGCGCGTGGTCGGCTTCAAGGCCTGTATGCCACGGCAGACCGAGCGCGTCGTACGGCGCTTCTGCCGTCTTGCGATACGCGGCGGCCAGTCGGCCGAATGCGATGACCGCCACCGTGCCGTCGGACGCCAGTGTCTCAAGGTAGGCGAACAGCACCGGTTCCGGCTGATCGGAAGTCACCGTCAGATGCACGACCGGATAACCGATCAGCGCGTGGTCGCCGGTCAGTGGCTCGGATGTGAAGCTCAGACCATGACCGTGCTGCGACTCGGCCCAGAACGCGAAATATTCACCGGCACCGACATCGTAGTCGACCTGAAACCCGGGCCGGCCGGCAGACGCCGCGCCGCTCTGCAACGTCAGCTCGCCGCGGACATCTTCGGCGAGATGCCACGTCCGGGTCGGCGCCCTGGCGCCCGGCCAGACATCGTCACGCTGCCAGTTCTGTCCCGACTGTGCGCCGTCCAGCCACCAGGTCACCCGCGCTGCGGATTCACTCGGCGGCTGATCGCGCAGGTGTTCGTTGAAATAGCTCAGCAACTCGGCGGTGAAATCAAAACCACGCGGCGTCGCGCAGTGCGTGCCCGGGCCGAGCAACAGGCGGCTGTTCAGATTCTCGGCCGCGAGAATCATCTGCGCGGTCGGCTCATCACGCCAGTTGCTGAAGAAGTAGGTCGCGATGTCGGCGTCGCGCAGTGCGTCCAGATAAGTATAAGGGCCCACCTCCTCCCAGAAGCGATTGCCGGTCAGCGCCGACACGCTGTCGCGAAACGGCATGCCGTACCACAGCGGCGCCATCGGCGTGTTGTGCGCATGCTCGGCGACCGCGGCGCGCAACAGGCTGCCATCGTGATCGGCGTCCATGGGCACACTCATCAGGTCGTCGCTGAGCGGCTCGTCCGGGCGCGTATTGAACTGCGCGGTGACACCGCCCTTGCGCACGAAGCCGAACTTGTCGAGATCGGTGGCGCCGGCGAAGATCGCGCGCAGCGCGGGTGGCGCCGTCGTCGCCACGTGCAGTGCGGAACCGCCCAGGTACGAACAGCCGACCATGCCCACGTTGCCGTTGGACCACGGCTGCTCCGCCAGCCACTGCACCAGATCGTGCCCGTCCAGCGCCTCGGTGCGATCCTGGAAGCCGCGTCGGGCGCCGAAAGACGCGCCCTTGCCGCGCACATCCGCGATGGCGAGCGCAAAACCCGCGGCCAGCAGCGCCTCATCGGCTGCGCCGGCGACAGCGGGCCCGACGATACGGCCGTTGTCGGCCCGGTAACGCGCGCGATAGGGTGTGAACGCAAAGATCACCGGCTGCGGCGTGGTCAGCAGCCTGCCGTTCTCGGCCGGCCGCAGTACATGCATCGCCAGCTGTGTCCCGTCGCGTACCGGCACGTAACGGGACTCCCGGAATGGCCCACTCGGGAGCGGAAGCTGCTTCTGTTCGACGCTCCAGCGTTCGTCCGCGCACAGGCGGCAGTCCGGGCCCGCGAAGTCCCAGCTCGCATCGGCGTCCGTCTTCAGCTGCCAGTCCAGCCAGCGCGTGCTGACGCGCGCCCACTCACCGCCATCGGGCTGCGAGAACGTGCCGCCATGGCCGACGGGCAGCGCGCCGAAGAACACCGGCACGTGGTCGATGTGCGCAACGTCGTCGAGCGCATTCTCGTGCGCGATATCGGACGGTCCACCGCTGAGGTACAGCGCCGGCGCGTGCAATCGCGCAAGCTGTGACTTGTCGATCTCCACGCGGCTGCGGCCACCGCTCGGTGTGATATAGATCCCGCTGTTCAGCACCAGGGTCGTCGCAATGCGCGGGTCGTGCGAGACCGCAAGCGCCTGCAGGCCACCGCAGCTGTGCCCGCCCACGGCGATGCGCGAGAGGTCGATGCGGCCATGGAAATCGCTGCCTTCGCGCGCCGTCTCCTGTGTGGCCCAGTCGATGGCCTCGATCATCTGTGAAGCTTCGGTCGCGTCGCGCGAGCCATCCCCGGCAGCAGGCGGCCCGCCCCCCGGCACCCCCAGCGAGATCACGAAATAGCCCTGTGATGCGATCTGGCGCAGATAGGCCGCGTGCGCAAGACCGTTGTTGCCGCAACCGCCGTTGCCCCAGACGTACAGCGGCATCGGGTCGGCGGGCCAGCTGACCGGTCGATAGAGCGTATGGCCGGGCAGCTCGGCACGAGCCTCGGCCGTGGCCGGGAACGGGCCGGCCCCCGACGGCTCACCGATGAACTCGGCGAGCGCGGGGGACGTCAGCAGCGCAAGCAGTAAGGCCGCTCTTGCCATCATGCGTACGCGCATCGCCGTTCAGCGCAGCGAGCGCGAGTCGATCAGCCAGTTCGAATCCTGGCAGATCCCGCAGTCATCGCCGACGAAGTAGCCGCGACCATCGGCCCCGGTATCGCCCATCAGTTGCCACTTCAGCCAGGCAACAGCCGCAATGCCGTAAGGACCACCGTTATCCTGGTTGTAGGTCCCGCCATGGCCAACGGAAGGGTAGACGCCATGAAACACCGGCACGCGCGCAGGCAGATCCTCGAAGTCGCGCTTGCCATTCGCGTACGCGATATCCGATTCGCCACCCGTGACGATGATGACCGACCCGTTGATCGCGTTGTACAGCGCCTCGTCCGCCTCGAACAGACCGCTGTTCCAGATGCCGACCGTCGCGACACGCGGATCGTTCGACGCGCCATAAGACATCAGACCACCGCAGGACATGCCCATGGCCGCAACGCTTTCGACATTCACGTTGTTGTAGAAGCGACTGTTGCGATTGGACGCCTGGCCCTCCAGCCAGTCGATGGCGGCAATCAGATCCGTACCGTTGACCATTGAATTTCCGGCGCCAGGACCCGGCCTGCCGGGACCGCCGCCACCCTGCTGGGCACCACCCGCCGGTGCGGCACCGGGACTCGGGCCACCTGCAGGCGGCCCCCCCGCGGGCGGACCACCCGCGCCGCCCGCCGCGGGCGCAGGCGCATTCGGACCGCCGGCGCCAGCACCCGTCCTGCCCGGAGGGCCGTCGGCAATGACGACGAAGCCATGCGAGGCGATCTCGGAAAGGAAGGCCGGAAACATCAGGCCGTTCTTGGCGCAACCGCCGTTGCCCCATACGAGCACCGGATGGCGATCCATCGTCAGCTCGGTCGGCCGGTAGATCGTATGGGTCGACAGATCCGGATCATGCTCGATGACCACGGTAAAAGGACCCGTCGGCGGATTGCCGGACTGCTCCAGTTCCACGACGGTCGGCGCGTTCAGGCCCGCGTCGCTCTGTGCGAAAAGTGTCATGGACACTGCGGCGGCACCGGCTGCAAGCAGCAGGGCTCCGGCACGTTTCGCTGCCTCGTAATCAGTGGTCAATCGTTGCATCTTGCTCTCCATCCGTATTCTTCTGTGAGAATGATTCGAACTGTCAGCACTGGAATCAGGGCGTCAGCTCCACCGTGACGCGGCGCGTTCGCCAGTCGTCGATACCGTCCGCTTCGGCTTCGCCGTCGATCCAGGTCACCTCCACCGTGGCGTCCAGACCCGCGCCGCGCAGCAGGCCCGCGATCTCTTCGGCGCGGCGCCGATCGACGCCATCGGACTCCCTGAGCAGCGACCCGTTCATCAGACGATGGGCGCCGCGCACGCCGGTGATACGCACGTGGCTGGCCGGCAGATTTCGGGCGATGCGAAGAATCGCCATCAGATCATCCGGATGCCGAAAAGACACCCCCCGGTCGAAATCGAAATAGATGTCCCTGCGCTGTGGCCCCTGCAAGGGTGGCGGTGGCGACGCGGGCTGCGCGGCGGGATCCGGTGCAAAGGCGAGCCGGCCGGCGCTTGGACCCGGCGGTCGCGGATGGAAGTCGATGGTGTAGCGCTCATCGGCGGGCAGCAGGGTATTGCAGTTCGCATCGAGCTCCGGCATCACGGACAGGCGCACCGGCTCGAGCACAATGCCGCCGCAGATCGGCGCCGCATCGGCGACAACCCCTTCGACCAGCACCTGGCGGCCGAGCATGGGCGGCTGTACGGTCGCGCTGACATCGCTCTGTATGGTCAGGTAGTAGAGGTCGCCGTCGTGCTCGCTCAGCCAGCAGGGCACCGTGCGCGTGTCGCGCACGATGGGACAGCTGACAAAGCTCACGCGCTCACCGACAGGCGGCGTTGCGCCGGCCGCGAACGTTACCAGCAACATGGACGCGGCAATCGGGCAGGCACTACGCATCACAGCACACTCAGGAAGTTCACGAGATCCACCCTTTCCTGCTCGGTGTAGCGGATATTGAAACGTCTGTCGTAGAAATCGACGACCTCGCGCAGCGTTGCGGCGGAGCCGTTGGAAAAGTACGGCGCGCGCGCCGCCATCGCGCGCATCTGTTGAATCACGATCGAACCCACGTCCTCGCACTTGCCCGAGATCAGCGCGCGTCCCGGGTCCTGCGTGTAGATGTCCCGGCCGAGGAACGGATGCGGCGGCAGGTCGGCGCGACAGGTAATCCTGAACAGCGGCAGATCGGGTAATTCATCAGCCCACGGACTTTCCGGCGGTTCCAGCGCCCACGGATGGTTCGTGGTACCGACATCCATCCATCCGTTCGCGGTATCCATGCCGGTCATGTGCATGCCATGGCAGGTTGCACAGGTGCGCTTGATCGGATTGCCCAGACCCACCGTGTTGATGTGGGTCGCATCGCGAATCCAGAACGTGCGGAAGAAGAACACATCGTGACCGCGCTGCACCGATTCGCGGAAGCGGTTGCGCTCACGTTCCGCATCGTCGTCGCCTTCCGGCAGGTCGGCCCAACGCTCCTCCATCGGAATCACGAACTGCGTGGTGTTGTTGCCGAGCACACCATCGCGGCCGGTGGCCAATGCCTGCGGCCCCAGCCCCGACGGGCCATCCGGTTCGTGGAGCGCCCCCGCACCGAAGGAAAACGCCTGTGCGGCGTACAGCTGCATCTCGAAGTCGCGGATCCTGTTGAGCTGCTCGTCGGTCAACGGCGCCAGCACTTCCATGTGGTCACGCGCAGCCGACTGTGCCTGAGTCTTCAGCGTCGGTTCGCGCGCATCGGCCATCATGTTCATGTTGACCGGCCGGCCCGTTTCCGGATCCACCGCCGCCAGCATGCCGGTCTTGCCGATGAACGGCGTGACACCGAATCCTGTCGACAGCACGTAGCGCAGGTTCGCGGCCGGTCGCGGGCGCCGATAGACCGACACTTCACCGCGCTCACCGGTGATGCCGTAGACCGGGTCCGTGTTGCAACCGGTCGGGTCGCGCACGACTTCGATCGTGAACTCGGGCGTGATCGCATGGCCATCGGCGTTCACCGGCGGCCACGGCAGCGGGATGCGAAACAGCCCCTTGTCGAGCAGCAGCGAGTGCGAAGCGGCCTCGCCCGCCGGCAGGTTCGGACAATTCATGCCATCGATGGCTGCGAACATCGGATCCGCGCCGGCGGAGATGTCCCAGACCTGACGGATGGTCTCGGTCGACAACGACATGCCGTCGGCCGGCTGATGGCAGGTGACGCACGCGCGGCCGTTCGTCCCCAGCGGTTCGAAGAACGGATGACCGGCCGTCTCCAGCGGGCCTTCCCCGCTGACGATGCCGATACGCCCGAAGTCGTTGCTGTACTCCACGAAGGCCGGCAGCACACGTTCACCGCCCGGCGACCACCACCATTCGGTGAACGTGCCGGCAGACCTGGATGAAGTCTGCTCCCGTGACGATGACTGTGCATGAAGCAGGCCGGCAACGGACAGCACGGAAATACCGATGCCGACAATTCTCAGTAAAGGTTTCGTTGTGCGATCTCGAATCATTGTGCAGCACCTGCCTCCATGGCTCCTGCCTCCATGGCCGTGGTCAGCTCCCTGGCCACCATCCACTCATGCAGCCGCTCGGTCCAGCCATCCACGGGCAGACCGCGTCGCGTCATTCCGAAGCCCGCGCTGACGCCGTCGTAGACATGGATTTCGGCCGGCTTGCCCGCTGCCCGCCACGCGTCGAACAGTGCCAGGCAGCCACTGGTCACATTGAAATGTGTGGCGCCGACTGCGATGAACAGCGGTGGCGCATGCTCGGGCGGGAACACATCCATCAGCGACGGACCGTACAGCGAAACGAGGAAATCCGGTGACGCGTCGGATGGCTCCGCAAGCGCGGCACCGATGGCCACACCACCGCCGGCCGAAAACCCCATGATGCCGATACGCGACGGATCCACACCCCAGTCGTTCGCGTGACTGCGCACATGCCGCAGCGCCTGCTGCGCATCGGCCACCGCGAATTCCAGAACCTCGCTCAGTGCTTCGTCGTCCGGTGCAGGATTCGCGTTCGCATTGCGGATCACGACTTCCTGGCGCGGCCCGCCCGGCGCCGGCATGCCTGCAACCGGCCGACGCGGCGCGTCCGGATCCTGTTGCAGGGTGCGGTACTTCAGCACGAACGCGGCGATGCCCCGGCCATTCAGCCACTCGGCGACCCTGACGCCTTCGTTGTCCATGGACAGCGCTCGCAGCGCACCGCCCGGCGCGATGACAACCGCGGCACCGGTCGCAATCCCGGCGTCGGGCAGGAATACGCTCAGTGTGGGATCGCTGACGTTGCTCACGACGCGGTCGCCGCCGGGTCCGGTGGTGACCTGCTCGGGAAATGACCCATGCTCCGAACCCGGGGCGCCATCCGGCCACAGACGAATCTCGGCCGGCGCCGATGCCTGAGCAAGACAGAACTGCGGCAGCGCGAGCACGGCGACCATCGCAATACCAGGCACCCCTTTCCGCATGGCGTTGCGCATGGCGCTGATGCGCGTCATGGCTGCGGCCCTGCAGTTCGCGCGGACACCGCGTCGAAGAATTCGAATATCGCCGGCCAGACCATGGGCACCATGCTGCCGTGGTTGCCGTCCACTTCCAGGTATTCGAAATCGAAGTCGCCGCTGCTCATGAATGCGTCGAGTGCGCGGCTGCCCGCGAGCGACGGTGCGGCGCCCGTGCCTTCGGTCATCAGAACAGGCAGATCCCGGATCAGGTCGAACGGATAGGTCTCGGCGTCGATGAACGGGCCCGACATCGGCGCCACGGCCCGCCAGCGTTCCGGATAGCGCGCGGCAAGATGCCAGGCGCCGCCGCTGCCCATGGAGTGACCGGCCAGAAACGTGCGACCGCGGTCGGCGCCGTAAGTCTCGGTAACGATCTCCAGCACGGTGATCACGTCGAGTTCGCTGAAGGCGAGCTCCCGCTGGCGCTCCGCCGTGACGGCGGCGCGCTGCTGCGCCGCGGCCTCGGACTCACCGAACACCGCCGGCAGACGCAGCGGATTGCCGTAGGCGCCGAGCGGCCTGTAACCGAGCGGCGAAACGATGATGTATCCGTGCTGCTCGGCGAGGCGAAGCAGCAGGCCATCGTTCATGTCGAGGTAGGAATTCTCGTCAGCACCGGCGCCGTGCAGGAACAGCAGGATGGGCAGCGCACTGGCGCCGTCCCAGGTTGTGGGCACGTAGTAACGGTAAGGCAGCGTCTCGCCGGTCGGCGGAAACAGGTACTGCCTGTGCTGATCACCGGTTGGCGGCTGGGCAGGCTGAGACCAGGCCGCGCTGATCGCAACAGCGAAAACAACCGACAACGCGAACGCGAACCAGCGACCCTTCGATTTCAGCCTTGCCACGGCACCCCTCCCTTCCCAACGGGAAAGTCTAGCCATGGCGGTTCACGCGGGCTAAGACTTTCTCGTCACAGCCTTTAGACGTGGTACGTCTATCGCATGAACGGAGGATGCGAAAAGTTTCCGCACCAGCTTTACGAACTCACGCAGTAGACGGGAAGGATTGCCGCGTCGTACCGCAAGAACGATGGACACGGCCGGGACCGGATCGCAATCCAGCGGTCTGAAGGTGACACCGGGAGGAAGCAGCGATTTCATGGACTCCGGCAGCAGCGCAAACCCCAGTCCCTCGCGCACCAGTTGCAAGTGCCCAAGCACGTTGTCCGCACTCGACACTGCATGCATGCGTATGCGTGCCTCCCTGTACAGCGTCGCGGTCGCATCGTGCAGAGCCGGCGACCTCGAGCGCTCCATCGTGATGCACGGCAGGTCGTCGAGGCTCTTCACGGGAATCTTCTGACGTCGGGCCAGCGCGTGATGCGACGGCAGCACCAGCACGATCTGTTCACGTAACAGTTCGAATACTTCCAACTCATCGCGTTCATCGGCATCGTCCGGATAGCGCATGAACGCCGCGTCCAGCGTGCCGGACCGCAGTCCGGTGAGTGGTTCAAGGGCGTACTTGCTATGCAGGATCAGCCTGAGGTCCGGCAGGTGCTCGGCAATCAGCGGTCGCAACACCGGCAGTACGCAGACGTCGGCCGACGGGAACGTACCGACCGAGAGATCGCCCGCCTGACCTTCCGCAGCCTGTCTCGCCAGTGTGCTCGCATGATCCACGCGACCGAGAATATCTTTCGCCTGCTGCAGGAACACCCTGCCGGCATTGGTCACCGCCACGTGCTGGCGGCTGCGGTCGAGCAGCTTGACGCCCAGTTCCTTCTCCAGCTGCCGGATCTGCTGGCTCAACGAAGGCTGGGCTGTGTGCAGCCGGGCCGCGGCACGCGTAAAGCTCAGTTCTTCACTGACCGCTACGAAGTAACGCAAATGCCTCAGTTCCACCCGCTCAAGCCTAGTGTCCGTCGCTTGTTCCGGCAAGCCGTACGGCAAACGCCGAGGTGACTTACAGACGGATTCTTGATCTACTAAGCCGGTCGCCGAGTCCGGCCCGGGCTCCCGGCACCGCTGCTCCCAGGGCCTGACCGCCAACAAGCAAGAACAAACTAACGAGGCGTCGAATCCATCATGACCTTTGAATACGGTTCCCAGGTTATCGAAGTACGTAACCCGTTCCGCCTGGAAGGGTTGGCGTACGCCATTCGCGGCCTCATTGTTGTGCCGCTCGGGGTCTACCTCATGCTCGGCGTCGAGCAACGCGTCAGCGCGGGCGAGCAGACACTGGGCTGGCTCTGGGCCGCGGGCGGGTTGATCCTGATCGTCTACGGACTGCATGCGCTGATGATCGCCGGCTTCAAGATGTTCCGTTTCTACGTGGGCCGGGGTGTCCCCGCCGATCTGGCCGCCCATTCGCCGAGCGAGTTTTCCGAGGATGCACACGGCGAGTACGCCTCGTCCACGACAATTGCACCGGGCAGCAAGGGCGATCCGCGCTACCAGGGGCAGTATCAGCCGAACCAGCTGTCGGAGATGCTGCTCGGGCGCAAGAACCTGACGTTCATTGAACCCCGCGGCTGGCTCGCCAGACTGCTGAACAGCCTGATCCACCCGATGATCTTTCTGCCGTATCCGATGCGTGGCGTGACGCTGAAGCTGTTCATGGCCGCCTGGTACACCGGCATGCTGTTCGTGCTGTACGGGCTGGCGCTGTTCTCCGGCACGACGGGGCTTACCGCGGTGACCAGCACGCCGGTGCAGGACTACCTGGCGACCGCACTGCTGATCGGCCTGGTGCTGGTTTGGCTGAGATTCCTGCCGCACCGCGGCGACCTGCGACGCCCGCGCCTGCACAGCGCGCTGCTCGATGGTGGCAGCCCGAAATTCCGCTGGTTCATGAAGCACGCCCTGCTCGTCCTGCTCGTCATCGCCCTGCCCTGGATGTTGCTGGAGATGCACGCCGAATCACCGCTGCCGCCGGTGCCGCTGTCGCCTTATCCGTGGCTGGGCATGATCGCAGCATCCGCTGCAATCGCGCTGACCTACGCGCTGCTGATGGCATGGCGGCGCGCGCCACGCGGCGTCGTGCCCACCGATGTATCCGAGTATCGCGAGCACTGGCAGGAAAACGTACACCCGATGGACATTTTTCGTGCCCTCGAGATGACGCTGGCCAATCATCGTTATCTGGAAATACCGAATCGGGTCTATCGGTTGAAGCGGCCCAACCTCAAGGGTCAGGACAGTGAGAACAAGGGTGACTTCACCGGCGAAACGCTGCAGGAGATCCAGCCCGAGCCTCTGGCCGCACGGCAACGCGATCCGCTGGTGCTGCCGGGCGTCGCACTCGGACAGGTCCTGCTGCTGATCTCAGCCGCCTGGCTCTACACCGGCGTGGCGAACGCGGACGCGGTCAGCGGAATTGCGCTGCTGGAGCTCGCGATCGGTCCGTTTCTGCTGGCGATTTTCGGTGCCGCGGTGGCGACCACCGCCAACATCTATCTCGGCGAGATTCGCTTCCAGTCTCAGCTGCTCGCGTTTCAGGCCAGCGGTACGTATTCGGAATCACGCCTGGCGACCGGCATGAGCATCTATGACTCAACGCGCTCGGAGAACCGCATCGTACGCTCCAGCATCACGCCGTGGCTGATCGTCAGCCGCATCACGTCCAGCATCATCGCCGTCAGTGGTGCGATGAATCTGGAGCAGCGTCGCTACGTGCTCGGCATGGAACGCAGCCAGCCGCTGTGCGAAGAACTGATCAGGGACATGCGCAATTATCTGAAGGACCGCCAGATCATGGCCGGCGTGCAGTCCGGCAGTGACCTGGAGGCCGCGTCGACCATTCACAAGATGAACGAACGCGCCAGAGCAAACCAGGCGGGCCAGGCGGGCCTCGCACCGCCGCCGGCACACCCGCAGTTGTCCGAGGAAGTGATTCGGGAGCGACAGGAAGCGTTGCCGGACGAACAGGCCCGCAACAAACAGGAACACTGAAGCCGTTCAAGTCATCAGGGCACGCTTGCGGTGATCCGCGCCGGATCGCTCAGTCCGGGCTTTGCGCCTCGCGCTCCAGGTTCTCCAGGCTGGTGTGGCGCACGTCCGTGCCCTTGACCAGGTAGATCACGTATTCGCAGATGTTGCGCGCGCGATCGCCGATGCGCTCCAGCGAACGGGCGGCCCACATCACGTTGAGTACCCGCGGAATCGAGCGCGGGTCTTCCATCATGTAGGTCATGGCCTGGCGCAGAATCGCCTCGTACTCGTGGTCGACCTCCAGGTCATTGCGCACCACCACCGCAGCGGCCTCGGTGTCGCGTTCGCGCAGCGCCTGAAGCGTCGCCTCGACCATCGTCAGCACGCTGCCGCCCAGATGCGTGAGCTCGAAGAAGCCGCGCCTGGCGCGCCCATGCCTGCCTTTCTTTCCAGTACCCGCCAGTCGCATCGCCATGAAGCCGATACGCTCGGCCTCATCGCCCATGCGCTCCAGGTCCGTGACCGTCTTGGTCATTGCCATGATGAAACGCAGGTCGCTGGCGGCCGGCTGTCGACGCGCGATGATGCGCATGCAGTCTTCGTCCACCTGCCGTTCCAGCATGTCGATGCGCTGTTCGTTGGTCGTGATCTTCTCTGCGAGACTGTCTTCACCCGCATTGAGAGCCTCGACCGCGATACGGATCTGCTCGTGCACCAGGCTGCCCATCGCAAGCACGTTGGTCGACAGCGTTACCAGCTCGTCGTTGAACGTACTGGAGATGTGACCGGTAATATCCCTGTTGTCCATATTCGTGCCTGTCCCGCGGTGCGCCAGTTGCTGAAGATTCTGAATCGAGCCCGTCCCTACCCGATCAGCCGTAGCGGCCGGTGATGTAGTCCTCGGTCGCCTTCTCGTTCGGGTTCGTGAACACCTTGATCGTGTCGTCGAACTCCACCAGCTTGCCGAGATACATGTAGCCGGTGTAATCGGACACGCGCGCAGCCTGCTGCATGTTGTGGGTGACGATCATGATCGTGTACTGCTGCTTGAGGTCGGCGATCAGCTCCTCGATCTTCGCGGTGGAGATCGGGTCCAGCGCCGAGGTCGGCTCGTCCAGCAGAATCACCTCCGGTTCAATTGCGATCGCCCGCGCGATGACCAGGCGCTGCTGCTGACCACCCGAGAGCCCGAAGGCGTTGCTGCCGAGTCGGTCCTTGACCTCATCCCACAGCGCCACCGACTTCAGCGAGCGCTCAACCACCTCATCCAGCACGCGCTTGTCCTTCACGCCCTGCAGCCGCAGTCCGTAGGCCACGTTTTCATAGACCGTCTTGGGAAACGGGTTGGGCTTCTGAAACACCATGCCGATGCGCCGGCGCAGTTCCGCGATGTCCACGCCCTTGGCGTAGATGTCCTGCCCGTGCAGATTGATGCTGCCGGTGATACGGCACGAATCGACCAGATCGTTCATCCGGTTGAAGCAGCGCAGCAGCGTGGACTTGCCGCAACCGGACGGGCCGATGAACGCCGTGACCCGCCCGGCCGGAATCTGCATCGAGACCGACTTCAGCGCCTGCGTGTCGCCGTAGAAGAGGTCGAGGTTCTCCACCGTGACAGCGATCTCCTCGTTGCTCAGCGAGCGCAGCGCCCGGGTACTCTCTTCGAACAATCCCGCCGCCATGCTGCCGACGACCTTCTGTGCTTCCCTCATGTTCAACTCCAGCGTATGCCGTGTGTGGTTGCGCGACGAGGCGGTGGCGCCGTCAGTCGCTCTCGGCGCGGTACTTTTCGCGCAGATGGTTGCGAATGGTGATGGCGGTGAGATTCAGCATGACGATCAGCAGCACCAGCACCAGTGCGGTCGCGTACACCAGCTGCTCGGCGGCCTCCGCATGCGGGCTCTGGAACCCGACGTCGTAGATGTGGAACCCCAGGTGCATGATCTTGCGTTCCAGATGGATGAACGGAAAGTTGCCATCCACCGGCAGCGTGGGCGCCAGTTTCACCACGCCGACCAGCATCAGCGGCGCCACCTCGCCGGCCGCCCGTGCGATGGCCAGGATCAGGCCCGTCATCATCGCCGGCGTGGCCAGCGGCACAACGACCTTCCACAGCGTCTCGCCCTTGGTCGCGCCCAGCGCCAGCGACCCCTGGCGGATGGTCGACGGTATCCGCGCCAGGCCCTCTTCGGTGGAGACGATCACCACCGGCAGCGTCAGCAGCGCCAGCGTCAGCGACGCCCAGAACAGACCCGGTGTGCCGAAAGTGGGCGCCGGGAGCGCTTCCGGATAGAACGTACTGTCGATCGCGCCGCCCATGAAATACACGAAAAAGCCCAGACCAAAGACGCCGAACACGATCGACGGCACACCGGCGAGGTTGTAGACGGAGATGCGCACCATGCGCAGCAGCGGCCCCTGCTTCGCGTACTCGCGCAGGTAGATTGCCGCGAGAATGCCGAACGGTGTGACGATGATCGACATCACCAGCACCATCACGACCGTGCCGAAGATGGCCGGGAAGATGCCGCCCTCGGTGTTGGCCTCGCGCGGGTAGCCGAAAATGAAGTCCTTGAAGTCGCCCAGGTAAAACCACACCTTCGCGAGCACGGACATGTTGTTGGGCTGCCAGGCCTTCACGATATCGGACAGGCGCACCGTCACCTCGCTGCCATCAACCACGCGCATCACGATGCTGTCGCGACCGGCATCGTCATACAGCGCGTTCAGGCGCGTCTCCAGCACCGCGTAGTCGGCATCCAGCAGCGCGCGCCGCTCGCTCAACTGCGCTTCCACCTCAGCCGTCAGAGTGCCGCGCAGCTCGGCGCGACGCCGGTCCAGCCGCACCCGCTCGATCAGGTGATTGATCCGCCCTATGTCCACGCGTTCGATCTGGCGGATCTCGCGAAACAGATCATTGCTGCGATCCAGGCGCGACCTGAACTCACCCCACAGGTCGGGGCTTGACACCTCGGAGCCGTCCTCCATCAGGCGCACCGGCGTACCGTAGAAGTCGCCCCATTCGCGGCGTTCCAGCACCGCCACGTCACGCGGGTATTGCCACTCGTCCAGAAAGTCGGCAACAAAAAAGCCGAAGTCCCGACCTGTGACGTCGCGGTTGCCCATCTTGATGAGGTGTCGCTGAACCAGTACCTGTTCCGCCGGCAGCTCGATGCCAGCGTCGCGCATGGCCTCGGCGGTCAACGTTTCCGAACGGCGCAGCTCGCCGAGTACGGGCTGCGGGCTCGTGCCAGGCAGCGTGTAAGCGGTCTCAAAGACCGCGTGCGGCCAGAAGCCTCCAAAGCCACGGACCAGAATCAGCAGCAGCAGTCCAAACACCATGATCATGCTGATCGTGACGGCGCCGCCGTTGAGCCAGATCCATGGCGCGCCACTCTTCCACCAGTTCCTCATCGGTGATCTCCCGGTTGCGGCCGCATCACAGCGAGGCGTAACGCGTGCGCAGTCGCTGGCGCACGATCTCGGCCACGGTGTTCAGCGCGAACGTGAACACCAGCAGCACCAGCGCCGAGAGAAACAGCACGCGGAAGTGCGTGGAACCCACGTCCGTCTCCGGCAGTTCCACCGCGATGTTCGCCGCCAGCGTGCGCATGCCTTCGAACAGGTTGAAGTTCAGCACCGGGCTGTTGCCCGAGGCCATCAGCACGATCATCGTCTCGCCCACGGCGCGCCCGAAGCCGATCATGATCGCCGAGAAGATGCCCGGGCTCGCCGTGAGCAGCACCACGCCGACCACGGTCTGCCAGGGCGTGGCACCCAGCGCCAGAGAGCCCTGCGTGAGGTGTTTGGGTACGTTGAAGACCGCGTCCTCGGCGATCGAGAAGATGGTCGGAATCACCGCGAAGCCCATCGCCATGCCGACGATCAGCGCATTGCGCTGGTCGTACGGAATGCCGACGTCGGAGAACCACTGGCGCATCGACCCGTCGAAAAACCAGATCTCGATCCAGGGACTGCTGGTGACAACGAACCAGCCGGTGAAGATCACCACGGGCACCAGCAGCGCCGCTTCCCAGCCGTCCGGCACCACCAGGCGCACGGCGGCCGGCAGACGCGACCAGACGAATCCGGCCACAAGAATCAACAGCGGGAAAAGCACCGCGCCGGTGACCAGGATGGGCAGGTTGTTTTCCACGTAGGGCGCCAGCCAGATACCGGCCAGGAACCCGAGAATCACGGTGGGCAGCGCCTCCATCAGCTCGATGGACGGCTTGACCACCCGGCGTATCTTCGGTGACATGAAGTACGCGGTGTAGATCGCACCCATGATCGCCAGCGGCATGGCCAGCATCATCGCGAACAGCGCGGCTTTCAGTGTGCCCGCGGTCAGCGGCACCAGACTGAACTTGGCCTCGAAGGCATCGTCAGCCGACGAGGACTGCCAGATGAACTCCGGCTGGCTTCGCCCCTCGTACCAGACACGCCCCCACAGGCCGCTGATGGAGGTCTGCGGGTGCGGGTTGCGGATCGACAGCACCTGCATCCGGTCGGAGCCCTCGCTCGCGACCAGCGCCAGGCTGTTGTTCGGACCGATGGCCACGCGCGAGACGGGGCCGTCGGTGACCGCCTTCATCGCCAGCGTGACGCTCGATGTCGCGTAATGCACGCCCACCGTGCCGGTGTCATCGCCGACCAGGAAGCCCTTGCGAATGTACTCCGGGTCGATGAAGGTGATCGCCCCCGGGTGCGTGCGGAAGCCGCGAATCATCGTCATGTGGGGAACGTTGGTCTGCTCGTCCCGCACGAGAATCCATTGGCGCACGCTGCCGTCGGAACCGCCCACGATCAGCGAGCGACTGCCCACCA
This sequence comes from Gammaproteobacteria bacterium, assembly GCA_050485545.1. GTDB lineage: Bacteria > Pseudomonadota > Gammaproteobacteria > Steroidobacterales > Rariloculaceae > JBJHBP01. Next base: position 22,760 of record JBJHBP010000007.1, on the reverse strand, counting down.
GCAGTTCGGCCGCGGTAACCCGCGCGCCCTCACCGACCAGCTCCACCTCCTCGATCAGATGCGGGTTGTTGGGGTCGGCGATGTCGTAGTTGAACAGGTGGCCGCGGTCGTCGATCACGAACACGTTGCGCAGCGTCTCGTTGACCAGAATCTGCTGCACGGGACGGCCCATTGCAGGCAGCTCGTAGTCCTGACGGGTAATCTGGGAAGCACCGGTCATCAGATTGGTGCGCGTCGTGAACAGGGCCATCGCGAGGCGTCCCTGACCTGTTCCGCCCACGACGATATAGCCGCCGCGGCCGTCCACCACCGCCAGCGCGGTGTACACGGTGTCGCTGCCCTCGCCCAGGCGTATCGCCTCGTCGCCCAGCGGATACGTCAGCTCAGGCGTGATCTGGCGCACGCCGCCGACAAAGTTCTGCGCGTAGTTGATTCTCAGGGGCAGCACGCTGCCGTCGGAGAAGCCGTACACGAACAGGCTGCGCCGATTCTCGGCACGCCCGAAAGAAGTAATGCGTTCGCCATCAGGGACTGGCACCTGCAGTCGCTCACGCGTGGCGCCAAGGTCGGCGGAAAAGAAGGTGATGGCGCCGGACTCGGCAAACCGGGCGCCTATGGTCTCGTATCTGTCCAGTGTCAGGTGAACGGTCGGCGAATCATCGTCGCCGCGCGGGACCTCGAACCCGGCAGCCAGATCCACGCTCACCGGCTGCAGCATCGGGAACGTTTCGTAGAACAGGTAGATGAATATCAACGCAAGGGCGACGATCACACCGATGCCGCCAGCGCCCACACCATAACGCGATGCTCCATCGCGCAATGCACGGCGCTTGCGCAGTTTGCCGCGCAGCGCTTTCGCCGGCAGCAGGGAACCGGTGCCTGGGGGTTGCTCCTGCGCGCGTGTGGACATGAATTCTTCCTGATTCTCTGGTTAGTCAGACCGCCGTTGCCAGTACGGTGGCCGGCAGCAGCAGCGAAGAACGTTCAAACCGGTTTCCGGCAAAGCCGATCCCGGTGCCGTCACCGACACCGGGATCGTTACAGTCAACAGCCTCCGCGTGGGCCTACTTCAGCCCGTACTGCTCGCGGAAACGCTCCGCCGCGGCCGCCGACAGCGGCACGTAGCCGTCGCGATTGACGACTTCCTGGCCTTCCTTCGCCAGCACCATGCGGAAGAACTCGCGCTCCATCGGGTTCCAGCCGTTGTTCGGGTGCCGGTTGGCGGCGACGTACAGGAAACGCGCCAGCGGGTAGTCACCGGTGGCCGCGTTGTCGGCATTCGCCTCGTAGCCATTCAGCGGCACGACACGCACGCCCGAAGTACGGTAGCCGATACCCGAATAGCCGACACCGCCGATTGTCTGCTCAACGCCGCGCACAACCGCCGACGAACCGGGCTGCTCGTTGACCGAGTCCTTGAAGTCACCGCCGCACAGCGCGGTTTCGCGGAAGAAGCCGTAAGTACCGGATACGGCGTTGCGGCCGTAGATCGTGATGTCGCGGTTGGCCCAGCCGCCGGTCAGACCGACGTCGCCCCAGGTGGCGATGTTGCTGCCGTAACCACAAGCGCGCGTCGCCGAGAAGATCGCGTCGACCTGTTCCATCGTCAGGCCCTGAATCGGATTGTCCTGGTGCACGTACACGGCGATCATGTCGATGGCCACCGGCACGACTGTCGCCGGGTAACCGTGTCGGTCCTCAAACGCCCGCTGCTCGGAGTCGCGCATCCCCCGGCTCATCGGACCGAAGTTCGACGTGCCTTCGATCAGCGCTGGCGGCGCGGTGGACGTACCGGCACCCTGGATCTGGATGTTGACGTTGGGGTAGAACTTGGCGAACTCCTCGGCCCACAGCGTCATCAGATTGTTGAGCGTGTCGGAGCCGACCGAACTCAGATTGCCGGAAATACCGGAAACGCGCTGATAGGCAGGCAGGTTCGGATCAACGTCGGCGAATGCCGCGGTAGCGGAAAGCCCAAGTACGGCGGCGACGCCCAGGGCAACAAGTTTCTTGGTCATGATCAGTGTTCCTCACTTCGAGTGATCGTGTCGGACGGGGTAAGCCGATCCGGAGCGGCCTGTTATGGCCTGCGCCCGATCTTGTCTCGACATTCTGGTCACCGCAGATGGCGATGTTATGAATGAAATATTACAAATTGATGAAGTGAGTCGATAAGCACCGGCCGGTCAGCGCAGATTGGGAACAGCCTGCTGCGAGGCATCGCGCTCCGGCGCAGCCTCGGGGATGATGATGCCCAGCAGTTCCAGTTCGAAAACCAGCGTCTCTTCCGGACCAATCACACCGCCCCCGACGCGGCCGTAGGCCAGTTCCGGCGGCAACACGAGCCGCAGGCGTGAGCCCTCGGGACTGGCGAGCAACGCCTGCCGCCAGCCTGCGATCGCCTGCTCGATGGGCAGCGTGGCAGGCTCCCTGCGCCGCCAGGAGTTCTCGAACTCGCGCCCGTCGATGTGCCAGCCACGGTAGTGCACCTGGACCCAGTCGTCTTCACGCGGCGTGTTGCCGTCGCCGTGATGGAGGACCTCGACCAGCAATCCGCCCGGCAGAGTCACGATGCCAGGCTGCCCGGCCAGGGACTGTCGATAGGCCGCGCCCTCTGCGGCATTGAGTTCGGCCAGCAGGATGCGGTCCTCAACCTGCTGCGGGGTCGGCCCGAACGACCGCGCGGCCACGAAGATGGCCGCAAGCGCCAACAGGCTGAAGACAATGACACGCAGCATGGCTGTGCACTGCCTACAGACGCGCCATCGCCCAGTCGACCGCCTGCGCACGGCCGGCGGCGATCTGTTCTGGTGCCAGCGAGTCTTCGAGTTCCAGTCGGATCTGCTGACCAAGCCGATCGCCGCCCGCGGCGGCGAGACTCGCCCATTTCAGGGCCACTACAGGGTCCGCGTCCGTCGCCCCGCCCTGCTGGACCATCAGGGCGAGCAGGCCCTGGGCCTCGGCATGGCCCGCGTTGGCGCCGACGAGTGCGTACTGCGCAGCCCGCTCAGCATCGACCGGATGACCGCCCACACCCTCGAGGAACAGACGGGCGAGAAAGTACGACGCCAGCGTATGATCCTGATTGAGAGCCGCTTCCAGGAGCTCGCGCGCCTCGAACACCCGCTGCGGATCGCGACCGCCGAGCGCGTCACTGATGAGTACCGAGGCCAGCGCGATGTTGGCCGGCGGGTGGCCGGCATCGATGGCGAATCTGAACCAGCCTTCCGCCGTGGCGCGATCCTGCCCGATGCCCTGGCCGGCCAGATACATCCAGCCAAGTTTGATGGCATAAGGGTGTGCGCCCGCATGGGCCGCGCGTGCATACCACTGAACCGCACGCCCGGCATCGGCCGTGACGCCGTGACCTTCCTCGTACATCCAGCCCAGGTAGCTCATCGCAGCGGGCGAGCCGGCCTCGGCAGCCTCGGCAAACGCCGCGCGTGCCGAGGCCCAGTCAGGCGGATCGGCTGACATGAACGCATGCGCCCGCGATTCCGCCGACGGCAACGTCTCGGCAACCGCGACGCCGATCGCCAGCAGCGCAGCGAGAGAGACGATGGAACGCAGAGCGACGGCGCGCACGCGAATGTCAGAAAGGGCGAACAGCTTCAGGGTCCTCCGCTGGCTCAGCGCACGCGCACCGGTGGATCGGTACGCCGCTGCTGGAGATCCCGTAGCTTAGGAGAACATTGTTACGTAATTGTGACAGCGGATCCGTGCAGCGGAACGGAGGCCTTCGACAGCATCGGTCCCTCAACCCGAACCGCAGCGGTGAGGTTCTGCGGCAGACGGCCGCTGATCGCAAGAGGTCCAGGCAAAGCCCCCGGCGCCGGCCGGGGGCTTGTGCTGAAAGGCAGGGTTCAGCTTACCTGCTGACGTTGATGGCGGTTCCGCCACCGAAAGGGCCGCCTCCACCGCCAGTACTCGCGACCACAAGCTTGACCCACAGTGTGTCGCCATCCTTGAAGTACGAGGTGTCGCTGGCCTGGCGCAGCGCAGCCAGGCTGCTTTGCTCCGCGCCCGCAGCGGCAGTAGTGAACCCGGGAAGTTCAAAAATGACCCAGGAGCCATTGTCCATACTCGACAGCGAAAGGGACACGGACTGTCTGGCCGTGTCGACCGTGACCTCAGCTCCGCTGCGAATCGTGGTTTGCCCGCCGTATTGAAACTCCCTGCCGTTACGGCTGAGTATGACCGGAGCAGCCGCAGCGCCGCCGCCACCGCCGAACCCGCCACCACCGGGGCCGCCGGGGCCACCGCCGGGGCCACCGCCACCGCCACCGCCGACGCTGAGGCGACCGAAGTCACCCTGACACACGGCAGCGTTCCAGGATGGTTTGATCTCACAGGCTTCTTCGTCGGATGCGATGCCGTTGTCGATCACAATGTAGGAATCGGGGACACCGCCAACCGAGCCGTCCTTGTCATGAAATATCGCGCCCGTATAGGCTGAACTGCCTCCGTTATCGTTGCCCCATCGGCGCTCCATCGCAGGAAAATACACCGGCTTGGCGTTGATGAACTCCGCGCCCTCGACGGCGTTGTCCTTGCGGATCCCGAAGCTGGTATACAGCAGATAAGAGATCGCTCCCGTCTTGCGAGTGTCGTTGTCCTCGAAATTCATGAAGGTGACGTTCTGCACGTCTTGACGGAAGTCGTAGAACTCGTAGCCACGAATCGGGAAATCCGGGACTTCCACCTTCGGCAGGCTGCGACCGTAGGCAATTTCCTCCGGCGTTCTGGGGTTACCGATGTTGTCGGTTTCGCCCACAATCAGCGAGTCGACCACCCGTGAGGTGAAGACGGAATTCCCGAGGTTGCCCGACGCGGCCGTAAAGCCGATGGCGTTGTCGGCAAGCTTGATGTTCCTGAACGTCTTCATCTCACCGCGGACCCAGATCGCGCCATTGCGGTTCTTGTAGCCGGTGAAATCCTCGAAGACGTTCTCCACCATCTCGCTGTTCGGGTCAGCCGGATTGGCACGGGCGATATGCGGGTTGCCGCCGGCAACCGTGAACGTGCCATCGGGCCTGGGGCCACGGTCGAGCATGATGCCGTCGAAGTTCGAGTGGGCGACGTTGCCCCTGAACTCCCCGAGCGGCATGCGACGTGGCCAGGTGTTCGCACTGATCTCGGTACCTTCGAACTCACCTATCGGGTGCTCCGGCAATGCGATCCAGAAGCCGATCTGCTCGGAACCCGCGGCCACGTTGTCCACGTAATGGTTGCTCGGATTGGTGACCCAGAATGTCGACACCGTGTTGTCCGAAGGGATCAGGATGTGCTCGGAGGCCTGGCCATTCGTTCCTCCGGACGATTCCCCCGCTGCCCTGAGGTTGGTCGGGACACACGGCAGGGTCGGATGGCACTTGGTCATGATCCCCAGGTTGCGGACGAACTGATTGCCGGTCTCGATGCCGTCCTCGAGGAAGAAGCAGTGCCCCACGTTGTTGAAGGTCACGTTGTTTTCGACGCGCAGGTTGTCCGTACCATGCACGGTTACACAACGGCTGTAGGTGTCGTGAATCGCGGAGTTCCTGATGTATTGCCCTTCCGCATTACCGACCAGATGCCAGTGAATGGGGTAGCGCGCAAGCTGCAGGTGCTGACCCATGCGTTGGAGCTCGACGCCGGAAACATACATCTGACTGCCGGGCATCGCCATGATATGGCCGCCCTGGTACGTGGTATCGGCGTCTTCCGACGCCTGGATGCGGATGTTGCGCGTCAGCATGCCCACTTCGCCGCGCTGGTCAACGCCGTAGGTGATCTCGCCGAAATGCATGAACTCCAGCGGCTGGTCGAGGGTGATCACGTTGCCGTTGATGGCGGAGATCGTTCGCTTCGTCGCCTGCCTGAAATCAAAATCAGTCGACGCCAGAACGATCTCATCGCCTGCCCGCCAGCCACTGGCGTCCAGCACTTCGATCGTGGTGCTGCCGGCCTCGGCTGTCCTGGCGAGGTTGGTCCACGAGTTGACCCGATCACCGTGCAGACTCAGGGTCCCGCCCATGATCAGGATCCCGCGGTCGCCCATCGCCATGACGTTCTCGCCGGGCACGTTGTCGACCAGGGTGATGGTTGCATTGCGCGTATGCGGCTGGGCCTCACTGCCTGCGTGCAGCTCGCCGTGCAGCAGAATCCAATCGGTCTTCAGCTCGATGTCGCTCTCGTTTGAGAAGCTGAGCCTGCCATCGATGGTCAGGCTGCGCAGCGTCGGCGGACTGACATCGAGTACAACGTCCATGTCTGCGCCGATGGTGACCGCATCGCCTTCACCGGGTACACGGCCGTTGGGCCAGGTGGCGGGATCAGACCAGAGGGCCTCCTGAGCCACGGCGTTGGAGTAACCGCCGAGCAGCAAACACGCTGCTACGGCTAACGCAGGAAAAGACGCGCGAGAATTTATCGGCATGGCTTTCGACCCCGGAACTTGAGTAGATATGTTGGGAAGGCTTTCCCAGTTGCCAAGTTTAAGCGATGCCAGAAGCGAGCAGAACCGGAAACGATAAATCTTGACAATTGGTTGCGGCCGGCTGTTCACGGCATCGGCTGCTACTTTGTATGTATTGGCTTTGTATGTATTGGCTTTCCTTCCTGTCGGGCGCCGGTCATGAGGGTACCTGCGACCTCGAAGGATGATCTGATATCATTGATGGGTTAGATGGTTGATGGGTTGGATGGGCGGCGGACGCCGAAAGACTGACGATAAGGACCGGACGATCATGAGATGGATCCTGGGCGCCGCGCTCGCAGCGACGCTGTTGTTGCTCGCAGCGACGTTGCTGTTTTCAGGCCAGAACGAGACCCGGAGCTGCGAGGTCACGGTCGAGGTCAGGGACTCGCTGGATTTCAGCCCTAGAGAAATGACCGTGGACTCGAAATGCAAGTCATTCAGTCTCACGCTGAAACACATCGGCACGATGCCGGCCAGCTCGATGGGGCATAACTGGGTGCTGAGCAGGACCGAGGACTTCAATGGCGCGGTGATGGATGGCCAGAGGTCCGGCTTCGAGAACCACTTCGTCAAGCCCGGGGACGAGCGCGTGCTGGCGGCAACGGAAATTATCGGCGGCGGCGAGGAAACCACGATCAGTTTTGATCCGTCGATACTGGAGCCGGGCGGTGATTACACGTTCTTCTGCAGCTTCCCGGCGCACTTCGTCCTGATGCACGGCAAGCTGATCGTCCTCTAACGCCCAACCTCTTCGGCATCCGGGAACCCACCTGCTGTGCGGAAGTCGGCAACTTTATGCGTAACCCGTCACATCGGCGGGAACGAACTGACCGTATCGTGACAGCATGGTTGCGCCGCCCCAAGTCGATCCCGCTGCCAATCGCATGTCACCGAACGCAGCCGAGCTGCGACACGGCACGGCGAATTGCACATTCAGCCCGGAGTTCGAGGCGGAGTTTGTCCGTGCCCGCCTCTGGGACAACCGCACGCTCATCCGGGTAGTGTGTACGCTGGCACTTCTGCTGGCGGCCCTCCGGGTAACGGAACTGGCCTTCGGGGAAGGCTTGCACCTTGCCCAGCTTATGGGCATCACTGTGGTGCTGATGACATCCGTCTCTCTCGCAGTGATCGCCTGGAGCCCGGCGTTCGAACGAATCTATCTGCCTGTGGCGACGATAATCGTACCGATCCGCAACGTCCTCGCGGCTGCCCTGATCGGCGCCGTCGCCGCGGTCGGCCAGCCCGAGATGCTCATGCTCCTGCCGCTCATGGTGCTGGGCCCGTTTTTCTTTCTCGGCCTGAGCTTTCGTACGGCCAATGTAGCCGTCGCACTGACCGTGTCGTCCTTCGCCGTGTCGGCCACGATCTTCGAGATGGCGATGCCGACTCTGATCCGGTCGTGTCTGCTGCTGATCGTTGCCGCCGTCGGATGCGCCATTGCTGCACGGCAACTCGAAAAGTGGTCACGCAGGAGCTTTATCGAGAGCCATCTGCTGGCCACACACGCGCACTACGATGCATTGACGGGACTGAAGAACCGCCGGGTCTTCGATGAACATCTCAGCCGCGTCTGGCAGCAGGCCATTGACGATCGCAGGTCAATCGCAATCCTGTTGATCGATGTCGATCACTTCAAGGAATTCAACGACAGCTACGGCCACCAGGCTGGCGACAGGGCGCTGGAGGGGATTGCACGAACACTCCGATCCCTGGTGTCGCGTCCGCTCGATCTCCTTGCGCGCTATGGCGGCGAAGAGTTCGTGGTCATTCTGTACGATATCGATGCAAGTCGGGCGGAGGCTCTCGCAAATCGTATGCGTAGCGCTGTCAGCGAGCGCACCATCAGCGGCCGCACACCGAAGGCGGGCACCGCGGTAACGATCAGCATCGGTGTTGCCGTGGTCGAACCCAGCCCGGATCGCCAGCCCGATGGTGCGCTGCAGCTTGCCGACCAGGCACTTTACGAAGCGAAGGTGCGTGGCCGAGATCGTGTCGAACTCATGGATGAGACAGCGCACGCGCAGCTCGAGACGGGCGTCTTCGCCAGGGTCTCGCTCGTGGATCGTCTGGCTCGTGGATAGTGGGTGAAGGTGCCGGCACCAACAACTGGCGCAGGCCTCCTGCGTGAGGCCGGGAATGCCGGCGTAGTCGGCAGGGGTGCGTCAGCGACGTTGGCGTCCTGTGGGATCGAGTGCCGCGAGCTCCCGCGTCGCGCAGTCACCGCATTGCGAGTGCGTCACGTCGCGGGCAAGTTCCCGCGACACGAAACCGTCGAGGCTCTCCCACTGACCACGCTCGTTGCGAATCTTGCCGCACCAGGCGCATATCGGTAGCAGGCCTCGCAGTTGCTCGGCTTCATGCTGGTACCCCTGTTCGACGCGATTGATGTACAGGATCGTGCCGGCACGATCCATGACCAGAACAAACTCAGGCAACAGCTCGAGAACTTTCTCAAGCGTCGCGGGGTCGAGTCCGGAGGCTGGTTTCATCCGACCTCACCCTGGGGTGCAGCAGCACGGCCCGATCAATCGCCGGGGTAGCGCTCGTCTTGAAGAACAGACGGCGGGCCATTCTAGCGAAAGCACGCCGCGATCTCCGTGACAAGGTATGCAGTTACTGCATCCGGTGCCTGAAGTCAGGTAACAGATTCAGGCCGCGCCGACCAATGCAGCGCTCACGGCTTACGCGCGGAAATCAGCGAAAAGCCGCCGTACGCATCCATGAACCGCACGTCGGTGAAACCCGCCTGGTCAAGCACATCGCTCAGTTCGCCGGCCGTGAACTGCTGGCCCTGCGTGCCCAGCAGCATGAGCATCGAAAACGCGGCGGCAGTGAGCGGACCCGCGCCGTCGTCGTCGATCAGCATCTCGTGAAGCAGTATCCGGCCGCCCGAGGGCAGCGCCTTCAGGCAGCGCCTCGCCAGCCACACGCAGGTGTCGGTGCTCCAGTCGTGGAATACGTTGGAGAAGAACACAGCATCGTAGCCATCGGGCCAGTCCTGGCGAAACATATCCACAGCCACCGTGTCGACACGGTCGGCGATGCCTGCGGCGGCGATGTACTCGCCGGCCACCTCGCACATGGCCGGCAGCTCCATGACCGTGCAAGACAGGACCGGGTGTCTTTGCGCCAGCGCGATCGCAAAGCAGCCCGAGCCGCCGCCCACGTCGAGCAGCCGCGCGGTGTCGCCCACGTCGGCCAGGTGCGCCAGCGCGATGGCGGCCGGCAGGGAGTGGCTGTGCATCGCGGCAGCGATGCGCTGCGCGTCCTTCCTCGACAGTTGGCCGCTGGCCCAGCTGTCGACGGGGCGCCCCGAATCACCGGCTTCGGGCACACCTTCGGCCGACGTCGTCCCCGTGCGCGGGCGCTTTAGCAACGCATCCCTGAGGGTTTCCTGGAACGCTGGCTGGCGACTGCCGATCATCTGCAGCATCGGACCCCAGTAGTACGGCGAGTCCGGCAACAGGTACTGCCGAGCGGTATCGGTCAGACGGTAACGCCCCTCACGTGGCACCAGCAGCTTCAGCGCCGCAAGCAGGCGCAGCAGGGTGCGCGTGGCTCGCTGGTCGAATCCCATGCGGTCGACCAGTTCCTCCGCGCTGGCCGGGGCCGCGTCCAGCGCGCCGAACACGCCGAGCTCGTCGGCCGCATTGACTGATGGCAACAGCGTGCCCGACAGGCACAACGCCCAGATCGGTGCATCGTCGCAGGTGGGCATCTCGCAGGCGTTCAATGGTGTCTCCGGAGTCGAGCCAGATGGTCGGACTATATACCAACCGGCTTAAGGTCTTGGACGGATGCTGCACCATCTGCGTGTCGATCTGGCAGGAGCGGGCGGACGCTGGTCGCAGGAGGTCGAATCAGAGGCCGTGCACGGCGAGTTCTTCCATCAGCCGGTCCAGAACCTTGATCCACGGTTCGGAGGAACCCGGGCGATCGCGCATCCATGACAGCGCCTGATCGCGGGCACTCTCGATGCCGAGTGCCGTATCGATCGCGGCGGCAATGAGCACCTCGGCGGCGCCGGGCACATTCAATCCCGGGCATTGTGCGAACGACGTTTCGTACTTCTCTGTCAGCGCCCTGCGTGCCTGCGGCTGCAAAATCGCATCGCGTTCGGCGCGAAAGCGGGATACCGTGGCGCGAAACCCGGTCGATCGCCCTGCCCGCCCGCTGTCCTCATCGGCGATATCACGATCGATCACCTCCAGATGGGTCTTGAGAATCACCGTGGGCAAGCCGCGGTTCGACAGCACGCGGCGCAGCCAGAACAGGCTCTTGATCACGAAGGGTTCGTCAAGGTCATACAGACTGACCAGCCAGCAACTGTCGCTGAGGGTAAACCGCCGGCCGCGTTCACCGTAGCGTGCATCCAGATACGGAAAGCGCTGCCAGGCGATCCGGGCGCAGCGCAGTGCGCGCGTGATCTCTTTTTCCGTCTGCGGAATCGCGTGCCGACCGGCTTCGGGATTGATCGCCGTTATCCGCCGTCCCAGCTCCGAGTCCTCGTACGGAAAGCAACCGCGTGCCAGTTGCGCGATGCCGTCAAAGCAGGCCCGGGCTGCACCGAGCATGCACTCGAGGTCCGGCTCGTCAAGCTCGAACGCATCGAGTTGGCGCCTGAATCGTGACCAGCGTTTCTGCAGTTGCCTGCGGTCGGACGTGAAATATTGGACCTGATCGACGTCAAGACCGAGTGCGGTAGCAAAGTGTCGTCGCAGCAGCTGACCGCCGAGTTGCGAACCTTCGAGCACGTAGAGGTGGCCGAGCAGTGCCACCGGGTCACCGGCGTCCAGCAGGATCCGGTCAGCCAGGTCGATGGCAGCGTCCACCGCACGGGAAATGTCGGGGAGTCCGGCCACATCGGCGTTGGCCAGGGTCGATTGCAGATCGTCCAGCCGCGCGCAATCCTGTTGCCATGGCCCGAATGTGGAACCGGCAGCACGCCGCAGACTCGTTTCGACCGTCGCGTGAATGACCGCCATGCCCCGCAGGTAACTCACCGCCGATTGCCTGGGCAGGACATGACCGGTCAGGGACTCGAAGAAGGGAAGTTTCTCGATCGCCTCGTGCCGGCTTCGGGTGGTTTCCCGCAGGCGCTGATAATTGCCCGTTTCTGTTGGTCCGTTCACGAGGATGCCTGCCGTTCGTGGTCCTTTGGCCGCGTTGTATCCGCAAGCCGTTTGAGTCGATCGATGAACTGATCAACGGTCACCAGCACCGGAAGGTCGGCCGGAAATTCCGAAGATTCACCATGCCTGAAAGCCTGGCCGCCGAGGACCAGCTCACTGCCCTGCGGAATACTTCCGGAGAGCCGGCGGGCAAAGTTCACCGCGGCCGGTAGGGTCTCGACCAGGCTCACCGACAGGCCCACCAGATTCGGCCGCAGTCGTTCTACGCAGGATCTGATATCAACAACGCCCGTGCCCACCGGCAAACACAGGCAGGCAATGTCTCGCTCCCAGGCCAGATGCTGGAGGAGGCTGAGACCGACATCGTGAGCATTGTCTTCGAACGGCGCAAGCAGCACCAAAGGTTGCTCGGACGAGGGCTGCCGATGCCGCAGGCGTGAAATGACATCGGTGGCAAAGCGGGTAAAACGATGCTCTTCGGCGACGGTGACGCTGCCGCTCTCCCACAGCTGACCAATCCGACCCAGCGCAGGCTGCAGCGCGCCGATCAGGATTTCGGAGGGCTTCAGGCCGGCCTCCATTGCCTCGTCTATAGCCGTAAAGCAGCGTTCGAAGTCACCACTATGAACAGCGTCCTGGAGTGCGTCGAAGAGGGCCTTGGCTCGCAGCACCGAGGAATCGGGATCATACGTCTCTATGTTCCGCGCGCACTCCTCGCAAATGCCGTGAGTGATCTCGAAGGCATTGAGCGGAGGGATTTCCCCTATGAGATGCTGACAGAATGAGCACCAGCGGATCATGAACTTCCTTCCCTCATGGTAACGGGAAGCGGACAGCCTTGTGCAGGCCATTGCGGCACCGGTCCTGCCTGGCCCCGGCTGCTTGTCGGTCACTCTCAGCGAATGGATGCATGCGGTCGCGCTCCCGAGTTCATTCAGCCACGATAGTCTACAGATGACAGATCGGTGCGCAGATAGTGCGTATATGCGGCCATTAATCGAGCGGGGCACCGTTGCCGCCGGCAAGGATGCCAAAGAAACGCAGATGATTCTCAACCACAAGGCAGCGATGGCCCACATCCCCTACCTGCAACCATTTGTGGACGTCAACAAACGCACTTCCAGGCTTGCGGCGAACATCCCACTGATCCGACGCAATCTGGTACCTCTGTCGTTCCTCGATCTCCCGGAGCGGACGTACATGGAAGGTCTCATCGGGATCTACGAGCTGAATCGAGTTGAACTGCTTCGCGACGTGTATGTATGGGCATATGAACGCTCAGTACGTCAGTACAAGACTGTGCGCGACTCTCTGCCAGAGCCAGACCCATTCCGACTCCGCTATCGAGCGCAAATCATCGAAGTAGTGGCCGATATAGTCCGCCAGAGAACCCCTCAGACCAGAGATGCCATTGCAAACCTCGCCCACCCGATCGTCGATGCTCGGGACGTTCCTCGGTTCACGCAATTGGTACTGCAGGAGGTGGCTGAACTCCATGAAGGCAACATCGCCAGATTTCGCCTTTCGATGATTGCCGCGCCCCCCTGCTATACTGCCCCGATTGCTCGCCCGGAAGGCAAGTAGCATTGGCCGAGGAACACTCCGTCACCAGGCTGCTGGAACGCTGGCGTGCGGGCGACCAGGACGCCTTCGCGACTCTGGTACCCATCGTCTACGAGACGTTGAAGCGTCTGGCCGGGCGCCATCTTCGCAGCGAATCGCCCGGGCACACCTGGCAACCCACCGACCTCGTCCATGAAGCTTTCCTGCAAATAGCCAATGCCGATGTTAACTGGCAGGACCGCGCGCACTTTTATGCCGTGGCAGCCCGGCAGATGCGACGGCTGCTCGTCGACCATGCCCGCGGCAAGCAGCGCCACAAGCGCGGCGGCGACCGCATTCGGGTCACGCTGTCGGAGGCTTCACTGCCAACGGAGCGTGATGAGCTCAGCCTGCTGGATGTCGACAATGCCCTCGAACGGCTTGGCCGGAATGATCCACGCCAGGCGGAGATCATCGAGCTGAACATGTTCGGCGGCCTGACCTACGAAGAAACGGCCCGGCTGCTCGACGTCTCCGCGGCCACGATCAAGCGCGATCTGCGTTTCGCCAAGGCCTGGCTGGCTCGTGAACTGGGGGTCGTGAACGACAGAGCCGGGCTGCCATGACCACCGATACCGGCAGGTGGCGGCGCCTCAAAGCACTGTTTGAAGAGGCGCTGGCGCAGCCGCCGGAGGAACGGGCCGCGTGGATTGCCCGCGCCGCCGGATCGGACACCGCGCTGCGAACGGAGCTCGATCAGCTGGTGGCCGCCGATACGGACCAGGGCGTCATCGACAAGGCGATCGCCGACGCCGCCTGTCGTCTGCTCGACGAGAACCCCGAACCCGTGGAGGCCGCGTTGACCGGACGGCGGTTCGGACCCTATCGCATCGTTCGCGAGCTCGGCCGCGGCGGCATGGGCCGGGTTTTCCTGGCGGAGCGCGATGACTCGCAGTATCTGGGTCGTGTGGCCATCAAGCTGATCGCCGCCGACACTGCTGCCAGCACGTCGCTCCATGATCGGTTCCGCACCGAGCGTCAGGTGCAGGCCGATCTGCAGCACCCGGGTATCGCGCGACTGCTCGACGCGGGCGCGACCGAAGACGGTGAAGCGTACCTGGTTATGGAGTACGTCGATGGCGAGCGCATCGATGCCTACTGCGCACGCAAGCGTCTTTCCGTTCGCGAACGGCTGCGCCTGCTGGTGACACTCTGTGACATCGTTCAGTATGCGCACAGCAACCTCGTCGTCCATCGTGACATCAAGCCGTCCAACGTCCTGGTCACCGGCGAGGGCGAACTCAAGCTGCTCGACTTCGGCATCGCGAAGCTCATCGACCCGGAGCGCGCAGCTTCGCTGGCACTGCACCAGACCACTGACGTCTCGCGCGTCCTCACGCTCGACAGTGCCAGTCCCGAGCAGCTGCGCGGGCAACCGGCCACCACGGCCACCGACGTCTATGCGCTGGGCGCGCTGCTCTATCGCCTGCTGACCGGGCACGCGCCTTTTTCGCCTCGCGGCACCGACCCGGTCACGCTCGCGAAGGCGATTCTCGGGCGCGAGCTGCCCAGGCCATCGCTGGCCGTCCTGGAGCCGGATGGACCTGCGCCGGATGCCCTCAGCCCCGCAAGCTTCGCCGCGCAACTGCGAAGCACGCCCGACAAACATTCGCGCGCACTGCGCGGCGACCTCGACACGATCATCCTCAAGGCACTGCACAAGGCGCCCGAGCGTCGTTATGTCAGCGCCGCCGAACTCGCCGCGGATATCGATCGTCATCTGCAGCAGCAACCCGTTCTCGCACGCGGCGATTCCGCCGGCTACGTTCTGCGGCGCTTCCTGGTGCGCCAGCGCAGGGCCGTCGCGAGCGTTGCCACCGGCCTGCTGGTGATGATCGCCCTGGCCGGTTTCTACACGGCCGAACTTGCCGCCGAAAGGGATCGTGCCCAGCGTGAGGCGCGCCGCGCCGAGGAAGTATCGAGCTTCCTCACCGGACTGTTCGAAAGCGCCACACCCGAGGAGACGCTCGGCGAGTGGGTCAGCGCGCGTGATGTCCTTGACCTGGGCGCAACCAGGATCGACCAGGACCTGGCCGGCGAACCGGCCGTGCAGGCGGCCCTGATGCACGTGATCGGTTCCGCCTATGCCGCGCTCGGGTTTGTCGAACCCGCCACCGAGCTGCTCGAACGCGCGCTGGCTATCCGCGAGGCGCTCGGCGGTCCGCCTGATGCGCTGCTCGGTGATGTGCTGAACGCCCTCGGCAACCTGCGGGCAACGTCGGGCCGCTTCGAGGAAGCCGCCGCGCTGCTCGACCAGGCATTGGCGACGCGGCTGGCGGTTCGCGGAGGGGCGCATCGTGAGATCGTGGAGACCTACCTCGTGCAGGCCTTTCTGCACACCTACAGGCTCGAGTTCGATGCGGCCGGGGAACGCGTCGATGCGGCCGACGCCGTGCTTGCACGCATGGATTCACCCGAACCCGAAACCGTTGCCTCGGTGCTCGTCTGGCGCGGCAATCTAGCGCAGCGGCGGGGTCGATTCGACGAAGCCATCGGTCACTTTGAGGCGGCGCTCGCCTTGAGAACGGCCACGGTGGGGTTTGATCACCCATCGAATTTCAACCTGCGTTCCGCCCTGATACAGGTGCTCGCCAATGCGGGCCGCTCGCAGGCCTCCGAAACGATGGGCCGCGAACTGCTCGATGCGCGCCGTCGGGTGCTTCCCGGCGGCCATCCTGCCATCGCCGTGACACTGTCCGACCTTGCAACCGCCCTGAAGGAACAGGGCCGCCCCGCCGAGGCCGAGCCCTACCAGGCCGAGGCCCTGGCGATCCGGCGCGCGGCTCACGGTGGCGATCATCCGGAAATCGTGATCGCATTGAACAACCTGGCCAATCTGCGCCACGACATGCGCGATCTGGAAGGCGCCTACGTGCTGCACCAGGAGGCGCTGGCCATGAATCAGGCGATCTACGGCGAGGACCACTCGATCCTGGCGAACAACTACACGAATCTGGCCGCCCTGGCGATGGATCGCGAAGAATGGGAGGAGGCAATCGTCCTCTACCGTCGCACACTGGCACTGGATCGGGCCGCCTTCGGCAACGAGCACCCGTTTATCAGCCACACCATGGGCGGCCTGAGCAACGCGCTCATCGGGCTCGGACGGCTGGCCGAAGCCGAGGCGATGCTGCGCGAGGCGCTGCTGCTCTCTGTGAGCGCGCCAGGGCCGGATCACCCGCAGACGGCGCAGTTGCAGCGTGATCTCGGCATCGCACTCGGACAGCAGAGGCGCTGCGGCGAGGCCGAACCTCTGCTGCGCACTGCTCTGGAGGGATTCGAGCGGGTGTCCGATACGAACCGATGGCAGGTGGCACTGACACGGACGTACCTTGGCGGCTGCCTGATCGCCCTGGGCTCGCCCGAGGCCGGAGAGCCCCTGTTGCAGGCGGGCTACGCCAGCCTGATCGAGGCGCGTGGCCCGCATCACGCCATGACGCGTCAGGTTCGGGATCTCTGGCCGGAGCATCGCCTCACCACCGAATGACCCTTTCTTCGTGCGGACGTCGCTTTCCTGGGTGACACCAAACCATCCCGGGAGATCGTCCGCTCATGACCAGCACCTATCGCGTCACGATGAAGGCCACAACGCTGTTGTGGATCGCCATACTCCTCGTCGCCTGCGGCGGTGGAGGTGGAGGTGGGGGCGGAAACGGCGGGGCAGGCGGTGGCGGTGGCCAGCCCGCAGGCACGCTCACGGCCAACGCCGGGGACGACCTTGTGGTGGCACGCGATCACCAGGTGACCCTGGACGGAAGCCAGAGCAGCAGCTCCACGGCAGCGACCCTGAGCTACGAGTGGCGTCAGGTCCGCGGCCCCGACGTGACCGACGGCAGCGGCCAGTTGACCGGTGCGTCGCCGACCTTCCTGGCTCCCATGAGCGTGGACACCCTGACGTTCGAGCTCACGGTGCGCGCCGGCGGGAATGCCAGCGCGCCGGACACGGTGCATGTGAATGTGCTCGAACACGACGGCGACGCGTTCTTCGTCGACGGGGACAACGGCAGCGACAGTAGTGGCGATGGCAGCATGGCCAATCCCTTCGCCAGCATTGCCCACGCCATCGATGCCATCGACCAGACCTTCAGCGGCAACGTCGACATCTACGTGCGCACCCTGGCCGATGATGCCCGCTATGACGAGACCGGCGGCACGCTCAGTCCGCCCGCCAACACCAGCCTGTACGGGGGCTACGGCGCCAACTGGGTGCGCGACCACATCAACAACCCCACCGGCATCGACGGTGCCAGCGTCGCCGTGGACTTCGCGAATGTGTCCGCCGATGCCTGGTTCTCCGGCTTCGATCTCAGCGCGGCGGACAGCGGCAACGCCTCTGGCATTGTCAGCGGCGTCAGCGCCGGGGCGGGGCAAGCCACCCTTTACGTCGAAGACAGCATCATTGTGGCGGGCGATGTGGGCGGCGGCACATCAGGGGGGCCGGCCAGCAGCTACGGCCTGCGCCTGGCGAACGTCAGCGCCGTCCGGGTGCTGCGCAACACCATTTCTGCCGGTGCCGGGGGCACCGGTCAGTTCGGCCAGCAACTACCCAGCCCGACCGCTGGCGGCAACGGTAGTCCAGGCAGCGCCACCACGACCAGCGGCGGCGCCGGTGGCTCGGCTGGCAACCCCAACGGAAACGGCAACGCCGGCGGTCGCGGCGGGAATGGCGGCGGCGCCTTTGGCGGCACTGGCACGGGCGGCGACCCCGGCAGTTCGCTGCCCTCTTCCAACGGTGGCGGCGACGGTGGCAATGCCGGTAGCCCCGGCGGACCCGGCCGCGGCGGTTACGGGGGGGCCGGCGGCCGAGGTGGAAACGGCGCTTCTGGTTCCGGCCTCGTCTCCACCGCCGGATTCTTTCTTGGCGATACGGCCGCAAGCGGCATAGGAGGGGATTCCGGTGCCGGGGGTGGCGGCGGCGGCGGCGGCGATGGCGCGTTCACCTCAACCGGCAGTGGTGGCGGTGGCGGTGGCGGCGGCGGCCGTGCCGGCGGCGGCGGAGTCGGCGGCAGCAGCGGCGGCGCCTCGATCGGTATCCTGCTGGTCGCGGTGACCGACAGCCTCATCGAAGGCAACACCGTCAGCAGTACGGCGGGTGGCGATGGCGGCACAGGCGGCCTGGGCCGCAACGGCGCTAACGGCGGTGACGGTGGGGCGGGTCGAGCCGGTGGCGGTTTTGGCTGGGCCGGCGGCGGCGGTGGTGGCGGCGGCCGGGGTGGTCAGGGTGGCCAGGGCGGCGGCGGTGGCGGCGGCCCGTCCTACGCCATTCTGGTGGGTGCCCATATCGGTCCACAGATCGTCGACAACACTCTGACGAGCGGCCAGGGCGGTGCGGGCGGTACTGGCGGACTCGGCGGCCGCGCGGGTGCCGGTGGCGCCAACGCCAGCGGCACCACCCGCGGCGTTGGCGGCAGCACCAACGTCACGTCGAAGGGGCCGGACGGCGCACCCAGCGAGGGAGGCTGGAGCTTCGGGATCTTCGATCTCGACCCGGGCGACGGCGTAGTTCCTTTCGTCCTCAATAACAGCATCGAGATCGGGACGCCGGGCAGCGGCGGACAGTCCGGCACGCAGAACTTCTGACGGTCTTCTATCCGTTCGTGGAAAACGGGGCAGAACCCGCCGTACTATTGCGCCGGAGGTGGACCGCCGCCTCCGGCCGTTTCCTGTTCGGTCCAGCCCGAGGAATCTGCGGCCGGTCCGATGACCGAATGGATCTGCGTGATCAGCCCATCGCGCATCTTGAACATATGCAAGTCGACCAGGCTGCCGGCAAAAAGCACGAAGCCAACCACGATGCCGGCTTCGAGATCGACGACCGAAAAGCGGCGATGGGTCATCACCATACCGCCAGCGCCGGCCGGTCCCATATTGGCGCAATCGCCCCGCGTCGTGCGCGTGCCGTTCTCCCAGCGATCGCACGGTGTTGCAAACGGCACTTCAGTTCCCTGCGGATCGAAGAACATATCGAAATACGCGTTGGCTGCAGCGATCATGTCCTCACGCGAGGTGCGCTCCGCCGGGTCGAGAAGCGCCTCCCAGTCTTCCCCGTCCACTTCCGGCACGCCTTCCGGGTTGTAGAAGAACTCCGCGGAGCGGGCAATGTAGGACTCGATATCGACAAGCTCGGCACTGTCGTTGAGCCGCAGCCTGACGCCGTAGATCGTCTGCGCGTCCATGCCATCTTCGTCAACGAGTGCCTGGGTCAACGTACTGCATTGCTCGACATCGATGGCGCTGCGGCTGAACGTGACTTCTCCGGCCGTCTGCCAGAAGCCGTCACCGGGATTCATGATGCGACCGTTCTCCGTGTATTTCACGTCGCTCGCAAGCCCAAGTCGGTCGGGCGCGTTCGCGGACATGGCACTCAGGTAATCGTCGATCAGCGTGGACAGGCCCTCGCGCGTGCATTGGGCGTCGGCAGCGGAATTCAGGAATGCAGCCAGGCACAGGATGACACACGAGCCGCGGCGGCGGCTGGTCGTTTTCCCTGATTGTCGCTCCAGCGGCTGGGTTCTCATGGTCATGCTCCACGTTCATTGATCGACAGGCGCGCAAGGTAACATATGGCCGCACTGCGAAGCTCGCATGGATCGCGCCTCGTCGCCAGCATCGAGGCACCGGAGCCCCCGGCGGACGACTGTCGCGTCGGCATCGCCCGCCGGCCCTCGCTTCGTGCGTGAGTTTTCCGCTTGTTAGTACTATGCTCCGGGGATCTGTCCATTAAATAAGAGATCATCATGAGCATCACCAGACGCGCCCTCATGTCCGGCATCGCTATTGCCAGTTTGGTCGGGCTTGTCCTGTCGCAATCTGCTTTCGCCCAGCCGCCCGGCGGCGGACGCGGTGGCTTCAACGCGGGACCGGATCCGCGTGTCGAGCAGCGAACCTATCTCTTCGAGGAAACCAATGAAGAACTCGGCTACGCCCTGTTCGTTTCCTCCAGGGTTTCCAAAGATGAAAAGGCACCGCTCATCGTCGCCCTGCACGGGCTCGGCGGGGACGGCAATTCCCTGCTGCGTGGCCGGGCGCTGGAACTCGCCGAAGAAGGCGGCTACATCCTGGTCGGCCCCCTCGGTTACAACACCAGCGGCTGGTTCGGCTCACCGGTCATCGTCATGGGCGGAGGCCGTCCTGGCGGCGGACCCGGCGCTGGAGCGGCGGCGGCACCGGCGGGGCCTGATCCGGAACGGCTGGCGGAGCTTAGCGAACTGGATGTCCGGATGGTCATGGCGATGGTCCGCGAGGAGTTTACGGTGGACGACGATCGCACCTACCTTATGGGGCATTCGATGGGCGGCGCCGGCGCACTGTTTCTGGGCCAGAAATACGCTGAGGAATGGGCCGCCGTCGCGTCTATCGCTCCGGCCGCATTTCTGATGCAGCAGAACAGCGCGGAGATTCTGCAGCCAATGAAAGACGCGGGAGTTCCGCTGCTGATCATTCAGGGTGGTGCGGACACGGTTGTTCCGGCAACCAGTACACGCGCCTGGGCAGCCTCGATGGAAGCCATCCAGATGGAAGGCGAATACATTGAAATGCCGGAAGGCGATCACGGCAACGTGATCAACGATGGCATGCCGGCCATCTTCGAGCTGTTTGAGGCGAACACGCGATAGGGATCCGACGGCGAAGGAGGCCAACTGAGCTGTGAACGGGCTCCTGGCCGTTGCCATGGCATACGTTGTGGCGTTCCTGTCGCTGCACGTGGACCTGGTTCTGAGACCCCACGAGGTGGTCGAGGCGCTCTCGGACGTGATGACGTCGATCGAGGCGGCTGCGAGCGTCGGCGCTGCGAGCACGCTGATCGGAACCGACGCAGAGCCGGCGAGTCTCTACCGGGGACCGCCACAGGCGTCTACGTCCGCAGGGCGCCTGGCGCCTCCGTGACGGCCGTCGCTAATGAGCTTCGGGGACGCTACGAAGGCCCGGATTCCCCACTGCGCAGAATTCCGGGTACACAGCTCGATGCGGTAGACGGTCTCGTTCGCAACTTCGCCGTGCAAAGGGAGGCGCAGCGGCAGCTTGCGACGGAGGCGGGGCTGCTGGTCGTGGTCGCGGCCGCACTGGGGATTCTGGGCAGTATCTGGCTCAGTGTGTATCTGCGCAGCACCGCAGTGCTGCGCGAGGCGGAATGGCGCGCCCGGGAGAACAAACTTCGAACTCCTCGCTGGATACGCCGGCTGACTGGAACATCTGTCTCGAACCTGGCATCGGCCACCAAGCCGGCTTTAGCCATCTTGATGGCTAACTGATGTGGGAGTATGCTGCAAGCAGCTCCATCCTTGCAGGAGGTTCCGACCATGTCAGAACCACAGCTTTCCGTCCGCAGCGCCCGTGCCCGCGACCTTGCCCACCGGCTCGCTCGCCGCGAGCGGCGCACGATCGCCGATATCGTCGAACGCGCCCTGGAAGCCTACGAGGCCGCACAGACCGGCCGTGAACCGGCTGCCGATTTCTACGCGCGTCTGAGTCGGGATTACGGCACCGACATCAATCTCGATACAGTCGTGTGCGAGCACCGCAGCGCACACACCGGTCCCGATCTTTGATCTTTCTCGACACCAACGTGGTGTCCGAAACCCTGCGCTCCGACCCCGACATGCGGGTGCTGCAGTGGCTGGAGCGGCACGATGCCGAGCTTGCCTTGAACACCGTGGTCATCGCAGAACTCGCTTTCGGCATCGAGAAGATCCGGCCAGACCAGCGTGCCCGCCGTTTGTCCGCGGGACTCGACGAATGGCGCAGGCGCTTCGCCGGGCGAATCTTCTCGTTCACCGAGGAAGCGGCTCTCGCCTATGGCGAGATCATGGGTCTCGCGGTGCGCAATGGCCGACCAATGTCCGCGCAGGACGGAATGATCGCCGCTATTGCGCGTATCCACGATGCCCCACTGGCCACACGCAACCGAAGCGATTTCGAGATCGCGAGGATCCGCTTGGTCGATCCATGGAACGCGTAGTCAGGCGAGTTCTTTCAGCCCAAGAGGCGAAGTGATCTCGCGGACGAATCCACCGCATTGGCAAACTCGAAAGGTTGTCGACGCAGCGCTGCCGCCCACCCAAACGACGGCCACACTTGAGGAGGGAGATTGAACGTGAGAGAAGTCAAGATGACCACGATGAGCGAACTCCAGCAAAGTCCGCGTTCCACAATTTTTGCCCGGCTCGGATACAGGCCCTTTCCTGAGAAATCATGGTAGTCTGGCCAGCGCCTGCTCGGGGAACAAAAGATCGCCAATCGGGGGACAGCTTCATGCACTTACACGATCGTCTGGCACATCCTGTATTGCTCGCCATGGCCTTTTTCACCTTCAACGCCCAGGCGCAGGAAGCGGTCAGAGATGGTCTGTGGTCTGATTCGTCCACCTGGTCCGGCGGGAATGTTCCGCAGGCAGGCGGCATGGTCACCATTGGCGATGGCATGGACGTCGTCCTCGACGTCAGTCCGCCGGCGCTGAACGGGCTGTCCATCGACGGCACACTCCGCTTCTCGAACAATGCCGACGTGGAACTGACCACCGAGTGGATCATGTTGCACGGCGAGCTGCAGATCGGCACCGAGGCGAG
>JBJHBP010000006.1:0-130225 GCA_050485545.1 Gammaproteobacteria bacterium | reverse complement strand
GACTCACCACACACAAAGGCCGGATAGACGTCTGCAACACCTTTCGGATATCGCGTACACCAATGACCGAAGGAGAAGGACTATGAGCACATGATCTGATCAGCGGTTGACGGGGGAGTCCATAGACAGCATGTTAGGTGACTACAGATGTCATCCCAACCGCGATTGCAACGCGATAAATCTTGGATGGGATGTCAGGGCAGGCTTCACCTCTCCTATGACCTCTATCGCCTCTCGAGCGCCGTAAGGCCACAAGCGGGCATTCTCCGGCAATACAGCGTAAAGCAAATTCAAGGTCTCGTCGGGATACTGCGCTGCAACCGTCTCTTCGGATTTGCGAAGCTCGGGGATGAAGATCCTTTGATCGTCAACTTTCGAAACGAGGTCGGCGACGAGTTTAGCAACTTCTGGGAAACGACCCTTCTGCGACAAAGCAAGGTCAACCAGTCTCCCCGATATTTCTTTGGTCCGAATGCTCTTTTGTTTCGGCCAAACGTCCCTCAAAAACTCCGGCACCATCGTGGACCAGTGATCTTCCTCGGACCACCGATCGAGGGTCCAGAGCACGTTCTGTCGGAACTCTGCTCCGCCCCGTATGAGGAAGCTGCGAAGTTCATCACTAGATATCAAACGCTCGTCATTGTAGTCTTTCCTGGTCCCCCAACCAGCTAGCACTACTCCAGCAAGCACCTCGAGGTGATGCCTTCGATAGGCACCATCGCCTTCTAGTAGTGCGAGGATGCTTCCTTTTATGCGCCCGAAAAGTTCGGTAGAAGGCACGCGAGCGCGCCAGAAGAACCCGGCCCAAAGCGCTTCCTGATCTTGTCGCTCGCCATTCGGCTCGATTACGGACAGCAAGTGTTCTTCGGTCCACTGGGGATCAACGAAATACAAGAAGCCGAGCTGGAAGCCAAAGATCACTAACGCGAATCGCCTTGAGTCTCCCGGAAGGACCAGGAGTTGCTCTGCTCGCTTCCGCCACTCGTGCGGCATGCCTTCCTTTGCGTCGAATTTTTCCTTCCCGGTGTTCGTAGTTAGATACTCCGCCAAGTTGCCAGCCGGGGAGTTGATTGCTTCGGTTGCCCAATCGACCGCCCCGTCTTCACGAACGAGGCTGGAGGCATTGGCAGCCTCAACGGCAGTAAGCGAGCTCAGGAATTTCGCCCATACCGACACAAAGAGGGATGCATCTTCAGCTTCAAGCCCGGCACCCTTCTTTTCAAGCCAGTCTGATGCGCTGAGCGCGACAGTTGCGAAGTGAGTATCTGACAGCCTCAGCAAATTTCGGGCAATTGCCGCGGTGAGTCCAGGCTTATCCTCCTTGCGGAGATCCATGCGCAGAAACGTATGCCAGAAGGCGCCGTGGAACTCTTCGCTCTCTGCGGAGTAGCTGGCATCCAATGCGCTCAGTGCCTGTTCGGGCTTTTCCTTGCTCAATCCCATGAACGGATCAAACTCCACGAGACGGTCGAACGGGCGCGGTTCCATTGCAAGGATGTGCGGGATGATCTCCTCAGGCTTGAGTCCATTTATGCTCTCAATCGCCGTCTCGACCCGAACGGCTCCGCCACCGCCATCATGGGCCCTAGCCGCACGCTTGGCAAACTCAGGCTGCCAGTGCGGAGCGCGTTTTTGTAGTTCGGCGGATTTTGCGGAAAAATCGAAATGAAACGAGCACGCTTGACCTGCAAGCCAGTGCAGGCGGTTTAGGATATCGAACGCCGCATACTCTGAACTACGCTCTTTGGTCTCCGACCGATCCTTTCTCGGACCTTTCAGAATGCGCTTCTCTACCGCCACTTGCTCTTCATTCGAAAACTCGTGCCACCGCTTCGACAAGCCCAGCAATAAGTCTCTGTTCCCTTTGAATGGCCAGAATGCGCCATCATCTATCGAGAGCAACTCGGCGGCGAATGCAGATGCGCTCGCAATCTCCAAATTGCCCAAAGCCCAGACACGAAAACGGCTGAAAAGCGGATTGTCTCCTCGCCACGAATGCAATTCCTTGAGCGCCTCTTCCGGATGCAGCTCAGCTAGACGCCTAAACAGTTGGATAAAAAGCAGTGCGTGACCCGAGAGTTTGTACTGGCGGTGGAAATCATCGTCCCCTTCGTCTGGCTCTCGTACATCGGGTTCAATCGAGCAAATGTCCAGTTCGTATGAGTATCGCCTTTCAAGGTCACTCGCGAGTTCGAGTGCCTGCCGTAGCTTGCCTATCAGCGGAATCAGATAGTCCTCAGGCACTTCTACAGTCCGGATGCCCTCCGAATAGTCCACTTCAACGCGAACCAAGTCTCGTTCGGTGATCTTACCCCGGCCGGTGGGCGGCACTGGTCTGCGAGAGAATGAAGAGAGTTTCAGGTAAGGCGAAAAGTAAGTGGCGTATTCCCGCGCAAGCTGCTCGTGCCATCCAGATGCCTTGGCACGAAGCTTGAGCTCGTATACACGATCGCGATCATCGGCGGTAAGTGAGTGATACTCCCGAATCGTTCGCCAACATCCGGATATGGCGCGCTGAATTCGAGAAGAAGCGGTCTGCTCCCGATCGTTCTGCAGTCTATTCAGGATGTCAGGGTGCAGCGCACCTTGCTGCCCCGCCCACCACGCACACGCCGCTTGATTGGCTACAAGAGCGATCCAGGACGCGAGATGGGAGATGCGAGCGGATAGCGCTGGAACATGCCGCGCGTAGTGTCCACGCACGAACGCAACTTGATTGCGCTCAAGACCCTGAAGGTCCTTTGGAGTAGGCTCGAGCCCACTCCATGCCTTGTCCGGCACGCGACCCTCTCTGGGTGAACGCTCATCCTCTGCACGCTGGGGCAAGTCACTGTCCAATCCGTAGCGCACATGCGGGTCAATAACAGGACCTTCGGAAAACCGGCCGCGCTCCGGTGCCGGCTCGCCGTAGCGCACGTGCGGATCAAATACACACAGCCATTCCGCGGGCAACGGGGGCCGCACCTCGGAAAACGCCAGCGCTCCCGCGGTTGAGCTGACGATATGCGCAACCATACCGCGCTCGTGCGGCTGCAATGCCTGTGGTCCCTTCTTCGCCAGGGTCAGTACACGCTGACGCCAACGCCGCGGATTTCTGGAGCGCGTCGCCCATGCTTCAAGCGTCTGCCACACGGCGTCATAGCCGATCCCTTTGCTGAAGGCTATAGCCTCGACGCCCTTTTCGTCCCAAGCGGCAACGGCATCATCATCCGGAACGGATTGGAACGCGTACGCGCGATTCGTTAAGCCTTTGGTCTGTTGCAGGCCTTCCAAGAGATAGCGAACAGGCGGATCGTCTGCCGAGTAGCCGATGAAAACGGCTACGTAACGCTCAAGTATCTTCCGAACAAAATCCCTTGCCCAGCCGAGTGACAGATATGCGTTGCCAAACTCTGCACTGGACAGAACGAAGCCATCCTCCGTAGGGCCGGAATAGTCCGGCTTTACCATTCCGTGAAGGTGGACTATTCCCCAATCTGCGCGATTGAACTCTATGTGCGGGAGGTTGGAGCGGGTTGCACTGGCTATGCGCTTGCCAGCTCTTTCGAACAGGAGATCAAAGTTAGTCGTAACAAGTCTTGTCTCGCCTGTTTGAAGGCGAGCCAATTTGAGGATCGTTCGGTGTGCTGAGAGGTCAGCGTGTTCGTCAGTCGCTAGGCACTGTGCGACGGCTCCGCCAATCTGGCGATCATCAAACGACCTGCGCAACTGCCCGAATACGCGGTCTGCAGTTGTAAGACCTTTGATTTTTTCCTCGGACTCGATCCTCAGAGCAGCCGCATGCAGTCGTCTCGCATCATCGTCAGTCTGTACGCCAAGACGCTCCATAACATTCTCTGTTAAGGAGGAAAAACTCGGCAAGTGCGCTTTGGCCATAGACACACCGGCGCCACAAAAGAACACGACGCGCCCTTCGTCATGAGCCCATAGGAGCTCGTCAGGTATATCTACGCCATCGGCAACAAAGCGCATCGCTTCTCCACAGACCTGCTCGAAATGCAATTACTTCTTGACACTGCAATCGTGGTTGATGATCCCATTCGCCCGGGCCAATA
Source organism: Gammaproteobacteria bacterium (assembly GCA_050485545.1). Classification (GTDB taxonomy): domain Bacteria; phylum Pseudomonadota; class Gammaproteobacteria; order Steroidobacterales; family Rariloculaceae; genus JBJHBP01. Next base: position 126,170 of record JBJHBP010000006.1, on the reverse strand, counting down.
GCCCGTCGCTGACTGGACTGAGCGCGCGCGCCGAATCGACGAATCGTTAGCGCTCACAGGCACTTTAGCGACTGGTAGGCGCCCTGAGTAGGGAGAAAGTCGCAAAATCACCGTATTTTCGAGAGCTTCCACACTTGTCCTTGCGATCGGGATTCTCTTAGCATCGGCATCTTGGGGACCGGCAAGAGCCCATTCTGTTGCGGTCCAGCGGCGATGACGTTGGCGCGCATCCAATCCGCGGAGGGTTGGTCGAAGGTCCGGGGGCACGAAAGCCCTTTGGTCGATGGGGGTACAGGGGAGCACCGGAAGCGCCGTTGGTCGCTGGGTCCAGGGCGCGCCCAGTCTCGGTCATGAGGGTGTCTCGGGCGCAGGAACGCTGACCTGACCGGCGATGCAACAGCCACACCGTTGCACTCGCGCAGCCATGGGATTCGGAACGATTCCCTCTGCGCAGGCCGCGATAAATACATTGCGAAACTCGAGCCCGTTCAACCGATGCATCGTTGCCATACGAATGCCGGCGTGAACCGCCGCTTGGTCGTTTCGCGCTCCAAGACTGCATCGAGATCCTCGGTGTCGATGTCGCCCGCAGGCACCACCGGATACTCGGCCCATATTTCATCCCGTTCGATCCCGTCGTCGGCGAACAGATACAGCTCCTCGAAAGCCTCGACCGGCAGCTGGGCGTGGGTCGATTCGAGCTCGGAGATGCTGCGGAGATTGGCGATCTGTTCCGAGCATCGACTCCGGAGCGCCGATGCCAAGCAGGCGCGTGTTGCCGAGGTTGAAATTCGGGTCCGAGAGTCTCGGCTTCACGCTTGTCGAATCTCAGCTTCGTGTTCTTCTGAAAGACGCTTCCGGTCAACCAGGAGAACACGATGCCCAGACTCGTCCACTACTGCCCCAAATGCGGCTCAAATCACGTTCAGTCGGTCGAATCCGCCTACACCCAGAGTATCCGACACGGGCGAGACTTCTCGACGATCTCGGAGTTCGGCCAGCGCATGGCACCACCCGAACGCAAGAGCGTCGTTCTATTCCCCGCCATTGCCGGCGGATGGGCGCTTGTCGTCGTCATGGCCCTGATCTGCCTCGTGCTCGAACCACAATTGCTGATTGAGCCACGGACTCTGGTTCAGCAGGAAAGCCGTGGCTACGTGGCGATTGCGCTCGTCGTAGCGCTCGCGGTTGCGCTTGGCTTCGCCAGAGCCGCCAGCCGGTACAACAGCAGCGAGTACCCGGAGCTCACCCGCGCTTGGGAGTCGGCCTTTGTCTGCCGGTCCTGCCTACATCGATATCAAGCCTCTGAACAGCGGAGTAATCGGTGATGTCGGGCAGCAAGATGAGCACACGAACCGCCGAGATGCACCGATGCGCGCGTCATCCGCTCGTCCCCGTAACGCAGGAAACGTTCCATTGGCGTGGCGTCCAATGTCGTCCAGACGCCGTCTACAAGACTGGCGGGGCGCTGCTCGTCGTGACCGCGGCGACCGGGACGGACCCCTATCATGTGTCGCCGTTCGACCGTCAGAACGCCGAACTTGCCGCAGTAGTCGTGGCTCGGTCAATGGGCTGGGACCGCGAAGTCCGTGCCTTACTGCGGTTTCCGCAGAATACGGTGGTCGAGGTATCCGTCTCCACACACGGCCTCGGTCGACGTGTTTCCGATTGCGCGAAATCGCTACGGTCAGCGGTTGGTTCGAATAACGTGCCGAGCGCCATCATCACCTACGTCCTCGCTTTCATGAAGCGCGTTCTGTAGATACCCTTCTGGTATAGGGTCGCAGCTTTTCCCGGCCTCAGGCCGTAATAAATCCGCCGCCAGACCTTTCCAGTACATACCGGCTTCACACACGCCTCACGTGCAGGCGCTACGAAGTCGCTCCCTGAAATCAAACTTTATGGTGGCAACGATGAAGACCTATCCCACGATCGCCGGCGCGCTGATCGCCGGCACTGCACTGGCCCTTGCCGGTTCCGCGCTGGCCAAACCCAACGATGGACTCACGCTGGCGCAGAACGCACCGGAAGAGGTGCGCGCCGCATTTACCGCGTGGATGTCCGGTGAGCGGGTGCGGGGCCGAACCGACCGCTGCTACGGGATTGCCCTGGCCGGGGAGAACGACTGCCGGGCCGGCGCCGGCACCAGCTGCGAAGGTACGTCGACAGTGGACTACCAGGGAAACGCGTGGACCAGCGTGCCGCGCGGCGTCTGTGAGCACATCATCACGCCGGACGGCCCGGCATCACTGGAAGAGCTGAATCGCAACAACCCGTAAGACCGGCAGGCCTGCGTGCTGATGGACGCCCATCACGAACCGGACCGCTGCTCAGCGGTCAGCGGCCGCTTCCGGTCACTCGGTGCCGGCGTCAGCCTGAAGCCCGAACACTTCGCCGACGCGGCGGCATGCGACAGACCGGGGATCTGGTTCGAGATTCATCCCGAAAACTACCTGATGCCGGGCGGCCCGCGACTTGCCGGTCTTGAACGGGTCGCGGCCCGGCATCCGGTGAGTTTTCATGGCGTAGGCGCGTCGCTGGGTGGCATTGCACGACCCTGCGCCGATCACATTGCCCGCATCGCGAAACTGATGCGACGGATTGCGCCGGTTGTGGTCTCCGAGCACGCGGCTTGGTCCGGCCACGCCGGCACCTACTTCGCCGACCTGCTGCCGCTGCCCCGCACCGGCGTCGAACTGGCGGCGCTGGTGCGCGGCGTGACGACCTACCAGGAAGGCATCGATCGGCAGATTCTCCTCGAGAACCCGAGCAACTATCTGCCGGTCAGAAGCGAACTGGACGAGGTGGATTTTCTGCTCGAGGTGGCGAAGCGCTCCGGCTGCGGACTGCTGCTGGACATCAACAATCTTTACCTGTCCGCGTGCAATGTCGGTATCGACACGCACGCCTACATCCGCGCATTGCCGCCGGGACTGGTTGGCGAGATTCATGTCGCCGGACATCGACCGGACCCACAGTTCGGCGACCGGCTCCTGATCGACAGCCATGACGATGAAGTTGCCGCGGTCGTCTGGGAACTGCTGGACTTCGCGCTGGCCCATCTCGGCCACGTGCCGGTGCTGCTGGAGCGTGATGCCAACGTGCCTCCATTCCAGACCCTGTTGAACGAATCCATGCAGGCCGCGCACGCGCTGGACGCCGTCGCTGGTCGCAGCAGCATGCCCGATCATGATCGCATTCGCGCCTGACAGCCGTACGCCGGACTTTTACTGCGCGCTCAGCGAATTCATTCGCGATGGCACGGTGGACGGTCTGGACTCGCTGTTCGCGGAAGGTTTCGATCCGGCGATCGCCGCCGTTTACCGCAACGGCTTCCATCGAAGCTGTCGCGAAGTGCTTGCCAGCACATTTCCCACCGTGCGACAGGTTCTGGGTGAGTCTGCTTTCGGCACGCTGGTATGGCGCCATGTCGCCGTCCATCCACCGCGGGACGGAACGCTCACCGGTTACGGGCGGCAGTTTCCCCGCTGGCTGGTCGACGAACTCCCGGAAACGCTGGCATGGATCGCGCAGCTGGCGCACCTGGACCGGGCCTGGCTGACCAGTCTGCATGGCCAGGATGCCACGCCCCTGAGCGCCGCCGAACTGCAGGACGTGCTGGATGCCGACACCGACATCGGCCAGCTGCGCCTTGCGTTGCTGCCCAATGCGCAGCTGATCGACACCACTTCTGACGTGCTTGCGCGGTGGCTTGAACTTCGACGCCACCTCGGCCTGGCATATGCCGGCCACACGATCGAGGCGCAATGTCGCGCGGTGCTGATGTGGCGCCCTGCCATGACCGTGCAGATACGTCCATTGTGCGATGCCGAGGGACGGCTGCTTGCGGACCTGCAACGCCACCGGCGCATCGACGAGGCTTGTGCCGCGCTGCTGGCGACGTCACCGCAGTTCGACCTGGCAGGCTGCTTCGCGGACCTGCTCGCCCACGGCGTACTGCAATCCGACAGTGCGACAACCAACCCGGAGACGAATCCACGTTGGCCCATGTGACGCAACTGATCGCCGCGCACGGCACAGTGATGAACCACGCGGAACGATGGCTGGCGCCGGTATCCGGGCTGCTGCTGAGACTGCTGGCCGCGCGTGTGTTTCTGAACTCCGGACTGTCGAAATGGGACGGCTGGTTCGACTTCGACGAGCGCAAGTACGACCTGTTTCTGTATGAGTACTTCTGTCCCGAGCCTGTCCGGCCCGGCGCGCTGCTGCTGTGCGATCCGCAGACCATGGACTACACGCCCGGCTCCCTCGTCGTGACCCTGATCGAGGGGCTGGCGCTGACGGCCGGTGTCCTGGAGGTGGTGTTGCCGGCGCTGCTGATCGTCGGCCTGTTCACGCGCTTCGCGGCGCTGGGCCTGATCGGGATGACGCTGTTCATCCAGTTCGCCGTCTTCCCCGGCTGGGATCATTGGTGGAATCCGGCCGCGTGGTGGTTTGTCGTGCTGCTCGCGCTGCTGGCCCACGGGCCGGGTGCGTGGTCGCTGGATCGCGTGGCCGGTCTTGAGCGGCCGCGGTCGCAGGCGCGCGCGTTGTGACCGCGATGAACGCCGACGCCCGCATCAGCCTGCGATCCGTTGTGCCGCCCGGGGCACCGGGCTGGTTCGTGGCGGCGATACCGGCGCTCGATCGCGTGCTCGGCATCGCCCGGATCGATCGCCTGTACCGTCAACACGGGCTCGGAGATGCGCCGCCCTTCGAGTTCGCGGCCCGTACTCTCGAGGTTCTGGAGATCGGCATCAGCGCAAGCACAGAAGACGTGGCTGCACGCGTGCCGCGGGATGGACCGGTGATCGTGACCTGCAATCACCCGTTCGGCGGCGTCGAAGCACTGATCCTGATGCGCCTGCTGCAACCGGTTCGCACCGACGTGCGATTCCTGGCCAACAGCGGCCTGCAGGTGTTTCGCGAGCTGGCCCCGATGTTCATCGCCACCGACCCGCTGAAAGTCTCGCAGGCCAATCTTGGATCGATACGCGGATGTGAGGCCCACCTCGCCGGCGGCGGACTGCTGGTGATCTTTCCTGCCGGGCGGGTGTCTTCCAAACCGCGCGGCGGAAGCCGCATCTGCGATGCCCGGTGGCACCGCATCGTCGGCCATCTTGCCTGCCGCGTCGAGGCGACACTGCTGCCGGTCTTCTTTCATGGTGCCAACAGCCTGCTGTTTCAGCGGCTCGGCATGATCCGGGACCGCTTCAAGCTGTTCCTGCTGCCACGTGAGTTTCTGCGCATGCGCGGCCGGACGGTTCGTATCGAAGTCGGTCGCGCGATTGCGGCGCCGCAGTGGCGTCATCTGGACAAGCCCGGCATCACCCGTTTGGCGCGGTTCATGACGTATGCGCTGGAAGCGCCGACGGCAATGGGATCGCCTGCGGCAACGGGCACAGCAACAGCAACAGACGAACCGCCACGGCAACCACGTCCGCTGGCCGCGCCCGGCGACCGTGCGGCCATCACGAAGGAACTGGCCGCGCTGCCTGCGTCACAGCGGCTGGTCGAATACAGACAGTTCTCGGTATGCCATGCCCGGGCAACCCAGATTCCGGAGCTGATGGACGAGATCGCACGCGAGCGCGAACGTGTATTCCGCGAGCACGATGAGGGGAGCGGCGCGCCGCGGGATCGTGATGCGTACGACGCCAGCTACGTGCAGCTGTTTGTCTGGGACAATGCCCGCCGTAGGCTGCTCGGCGCGTATCGCATGGGTCCGACCGACCGCCTGCGGCAGCCGGACGGGAGCGGGCTGTATCTGTCGCAGATGTTCAGGTTCGACGAGTCCATCTACCGGGACAGGCCGCCAGCGCTGGAACTCGGCCGCTCGTTCATCGTGCCCGAGTACCAGAAGCACCACTACTCGCTGCATCTGCTGTGGCGCGGCATCGGCCGATTCCTGGTGCGTCATGCCCGCTACCGCAGTCTATACGGCACCGTCTCGCTGTCGCGTCAGTATGACGCGCGCGCCATCGCGCTGATCTGCGATGGTCTGATCGAACCTTCGGCACAGGTGCAACCACGGAATCCTCTGCCAGACATCCTGCATCCGGAGTGGCACACGTTTCGAGCCGGTTTCTCAGGACGCGTGGATCTGCCGACACTGTCGGCCTGCGTACGCAGTCTGGATCCGGCCGGCAGGGACATCCCCGTTCTGATTCGACACTATTATCGCCTCGGCGCACGATTCCTGTGCGCCGGCATCGATCGCAATTTCAACGACACACCGGGTCTGCTACTGCGCGTGGACATGGAACAGGTGCCGCCCAGACTGCTGTCGACCTACCTTGGCCGGAATTACGAAGACTATCTGGGGTGGCGCCCCACGGACGCACCCGGTCACGAGGGCGAGGCACTGTGATCCGGGGCATTCGGGAAAACTGCGAAGTCCTGCGTCAGGGTGAAGCGCTGCTGGAACGGCTCACCGATGAGCAGTACATGGAAGTCGTGCAGCCGGTGTTCGATCACGCGATGGGTGCGCACTTTCGCCATAATTTCGATCACTACGACTGCTTCCTCGCAGGTCATGCGGGCGGCGTCATCGACTATACGGCCCGTTCCAGAAACCCTCGCGTGGAGCTGTGTCGGCACTCCGCGCTACGCGAGTCACAGCGTCTGCGAACATCGTTGCATGCACTGCAGGACACGCCGGATGCACTGTATCTGCTGACCGATGGTGGCGAGGACCGGGTGCGCACGCTGACCACGGCCGAGCGCGAACTGGAGTTCCTGCTCAGCCATACCGTTCACCATTATGCGATCGTCGCGGTCATCTGCCGTATGCAGGGCCTGTCCGTCCCATCGGAATTCGGCGTCGCGCCATCGACACTGCGCTACCGAACCGCTCGCATATCGGGCCCTGCGATCAATAAAGCCACCGGGAGCCGCACGGCCGGGACTGCACGCTCAGGTTGCCCGAACGGTGCGCCCGCCAGCACTATTCAATCGAACGGACAGGCAGATGAACATCATGGCGGATAATCGGACTTTCAAATGGTAAGCGGCACGCCAGACCCACGGCACGACAACGATGTGAATCACGTCGCCGCGCGCTGGATGGACCGCCACGGCAACACGCTGTTCCGGTACGCGCTGGCGCGGGTCGGCGACCCGAGTGCCGCCGAGGACCTGGTGCAGGAAACGCTGCTGGCCGCGCTGCGCGGGATCGCGGGTTTTCGCGGCGAATCCGCCGAACGCACGTGGCTGACCGGCATCCTGCGCCACAAGATCATGGATCACTTTCGCCGAGTAGCGCGCGAGCGCGCGATCTGGGCCGACGTGGACGAGCCGCCTGAAACCGACACCGATTTCGATGCCGAGGGGCAGTGGCGTGGCGACGTCGCTCGCTGGAACAGGCCAGAGCAGGCGCTGGAACAAGCCGAGTTCTGGTCGGTATTCGAGCAATGCGTGGGAGCACTACCAGAAAAGCTGAGGACGCCGTTCGCGCTGCGCGAAGTCGAGGGCGTTCAGACCGAGGTGCTGGCCGACCTGCTCAGCGTGTCGAAAAACAACCTCTGGGTCATGCTGTCGCGCGCGCGTCAGCGGTTGCGACGATGCCTGCAGCACCACTGGTTCGCGGACAGGTGACGGCATGATCAGCTGCAAACGCGCCGCCAAACTCGCATCCGAGGAATTCGACCGTCGCCTTGGCTTCAGGGATCGTCTGGCCCTGCGCCTGCACACGTTCATGTGTCGCAACTGCAAGGCCTATGTGCGACAGCTGGACTTCATCAAGACCGCCTGCGAACAGGTGGAACAGCGCCTGACCACGCTGACCGAGGCTCAGCTCAGCGCCGAAGCCAGGGCGCGGATCATCAGGAAACTGTCGCGGCGCGACTGAGCGTGCTCAGGGAACAAGGTATCAATGACTTGTGACACGCGGTGGCCACCTGATGTCAGCGCAACCATCCGGTGCTGTAATGTTCCGCCGGTCGGCCGGGTCCGTATTTCCGTGTCCCGGCTAAAGTCCCTCACCAGATCACGCCCACATGCACTGTCTTGAATTTCGCCGTCGCTGCGCAGAAAACCCCGGAGACGAGGATCCACGGATCGCCGCCCACGCCCGCGACTGCGAGTCCTGCGCAGCGTACTGGCATCGGCTGAAGCGTCTCGACGCCCAGATACTGCGCTCGCTGCAGGTGGACGTACCGGCGACGCCGCCCGTCGTGCCACCGGTCGGGCACGCCAGGCCACTGCGGCAGCACCGGCTGGTCGCCCTCCTTGGTGCAGTGGTTGTCGCGAGCTTCCTGCTGGTTTGGTGGAGCACTCACCGCACATCCCATGACGCTTCACTGAACAGCGAAATCGTCGCCCATGTGCTGAATGAGCTGGAGACACTGGATCCGACCCGGCCGCCAATTTCAGCGGACGCCGTGCAGAACCTGCTCGCAAATCACGGGCTGCGGCTCTACGCCGACATCGACTCCATCGTCCTTGCCCGCACATGCCTGTTCCGGGACCACCTGGTGGCTCACCTGATCGTGCTGACCGAAACGGGTCCCGTCACGTTGCTGCTGCTACCGGAGCTCACCGTGCCTGATGCGATGGCGATCGATCACGGACAGATGATCGGCCGCATTCTGCCGATCGGACGCGGCAGCGCTGCAATCGTCGGACATCACATCCCCGCAGCCGTCGAAAGCGCGCTGCTGGAGGCGGTAGGCAGCGCTGTCTGACGCGTCTGGGTACAGAATTCCGATCAACTGCGCATGTCATGTACATCATGGCAAAAAGCGCTGTGACGGCTCAGCGGATGATCGGGAAAGTCACACTCCCGCGTTGCATGGACCGTCACGGTCAGCCGTGCTTACCGATATCCCAGTGCAGCCGCTCAAGGGCTGTTTCCGCGTGGCTGCGAGGTCGGCTTTCGAGCTCGGTGGCTACCGTGTCGTTCCAGCGGTTCAGGAAGCCGAATACGGCGATGATGGCCACGATCTGAGCGATCTGCGCATCGGAGAAATGCCGGCGCAGCGTATCAAAGTGATGCGCTGCGGCTTCATTCGGTACGCGTGCCGAGGCCATGGCGAGATCGACGACGGCGCGTTCGGCGTCTGAAAAATGCGGGCTGGTGTCGCAGACCAGAATATCGTCAATCTTTTCCTTCGGGACGGACATGCGCGTCAGGGAATGCGCGGTATGCGACTGGCAGTATCGACAACCGGCCGCGAGGCTTGCCGAAAACGCCGCCAGCTGCAACAGCTGCGGATCGACTTCAGTGTCCGGGTCGGGCTCGGGAATCGTATCGGCAATCTGCGCATACGCGTCCTTCAGATTCGCCCCTCGTACCGTCGCCAGCAGCAACCCGAAAGCCAGCGCGATATGCGGCTTGTGCGCCATCGTCAGCAGGCTGTTGGGCGTGAAGCCCAGGTGTGCTTCGGTGCGCTTGAGAATCGGCTCCAGAAACGACAGCTCCTCGACGGGGCGGGCGGGGATATGCGGCATGGTTGAACTCCGTTCGGTGCGAAGGCTATGGACGGGGCCGCAGTGTAACAAGGCGAGTTGACCGGAATATCAGCACGGTCGCAGCGCCAGGAGCGCCGATCGCTGCCGCCGGCCGGCGGGCGTTGTCTCCACGGACCGGTCGCGACCACAGGCCTCATCGGCCATGCGCCCGATGACCTGCGGAAAGTCGCGATCGGCCTGCCACGCCAGAAGCGGCAACATCAGTGGCGCCAGCATCCGGTGGCTGGGCTGCAGCTCCCACCACACCATCACCTCGGCGGTCTGTTCGTCGATGTGCGTCACCTCCCAGCCACCGAGCATCGACCGGGCAGGAAACGGGAATCCGGGTTCGTCGGTCAGGAACCGCACGACAAACGAACGTCCGGCATCACTGAACGCGGTGCAGGCTTCCGACCAGCTGCGTCCGCGGTGATCCTCGCAGCGTCTTACGGCGCCGAGGCCGGGCGGTTGGCCGTCCAGCAATTCGGAATGGCGCAATGCCGGCATGTAACGGGCTACGTCGCCAAGGCGTCGCAGTACGTTCCAGATCGCGTCTGCTGGCGCTTGCGCCCTCACCAGCAGGCAGTGTCTGTGCATGCCGTTGTCGGGATTGCGATGCAGGTGGTCGATCGCGATCAGCTGCATCGCACCGAAGCCGGCCACGACGGCCGCAACGATCAGCACGGTGGCCAGTCCCGTGCCGGACAACGCGTTCGGAAAGACGGCGATGGCGATGAACGTGCCGATCACCCAGAGAAAGTCGGCGGCGCTGGCATACAGGGCCCGCCAGCTCGCCATGCGCTGTCGGGTTGCCTGGTGAACCAGATCGGCTGCGAACAGCACGAGTCCCGCGCCGATCAGCTGAACCAGCCATGGCGGGGCCGTAATGCCGAGCAGTTCAACGACGGTTGATGGCGCCAGCATCATCGCCGCGGCGCAGGTGGCCGAGAACGCGGCATTGCCGAGCAATGCGGCCCGAAGTGAACGATCGGTCTGCATGGAAAACTCCCTGGCGGCGTCAGCCACCGTCATGCCTCAACAACATGCGCCGCTACCCGAAGTGCCGGCGCCCGAGGCCGCGTTGCCCGATGCCGGAGCACCGGTGCGGCTTTCGCCGAAAGGCAGCGACACGCCACAACCTTCGAAAATGCCGAAATGCCGGGACCGGTCGCCGATGAAATCGAAATGACTGCGAAAGCGGGTCTCGTGAAGCATGTCGTACGTGTTGCCGCAAACGGGGACCACTTTTCCGACAGGCATCCGATGATGGCTGTCCAGCCAGAACTCCGTCGGATGGTGCGGTATCGTGCCGCGATAGGTCACCGCCTGACCATAATCCTCGCACGACGGCTCCAGGTCCGGCAGCCGGAACAGGCGATAGGTCGCCGAGTAAAAGTTCACGCCCTGGACGGCAGCATGGATGCGTGGATCGGTAATCTCGACGGGGCGGTCCGAGACCAGCCGCGGATCGGCGAATCCCGCGCCGCGGGCCAGGTTGATGAAATCATTCCAGTACAGCGCCCCGCCCAGGCATTCTCCGTACATGACCGGATCCTGCCGCACGGTCCGCGGCACACGCCGATCCGCATAGACGTCGGCAAAGTACAACTCACCGCCCGGCTTCAGAAGCCGCCACGCGCCACGCAACACTGCGGCCTTGTCCACGCTGAGGTTGATCACGCAATTCGACACGATGATGTCGAAGCTATCCGGTTCCAGTGGCAGCGCATCGAGCTGCTCGATATGACCGAGCAGGAACTGCACATTGGATCGTGCATGACCGAACCGGCGCGCATGGAAGTCCGTGTGGCGCCTCGCCACGGCCAGCTGCGCTTCGGTCATGTCCACGCCCACGACGTGACCGTGTTCACCGACCAGCTGCGAGAGCACGTAGCAGTCGCGTCCCGAGCCGCAGCCCAGATCCAGTATGCGACTGCCGTGCACCGCTTCCGGCGCCAACAGGCCACAGCCGTAATAGCGCGAACTGACTTCCTGATGAATCCTGCCCAGTGCCGCCTGCAGGTGTGCGGGCGGTGCCTCGGTGGTGCAGCATGCGCTGGTCTTGAGGTCCCCGGACTGCTCGAGTACCTCACCGTAATACTCACGTACAAATTCCTGCATGTTCGTTCCCCGATCAGCCCCGTTCAGTGTGTCCGGGCACCGGCGTTCAGCGTGGCAGACACGGTGAAGCCAGTGCCTTTCGCGCTGGGTTTGTGTTCGATGGCGCGCCTCCCGGATCATAAGACCCTGGCGGTGGAAAGATCATTACAGGCGCGCCGCCTCCACCGGTTCCTGGCGCTTAGCGTACGCCAGCCCGCCCGGGCCTGCATGACCGGGGCACCTGCCGTTTCAGCTTCATCCGTAAGGTTTCCCTGCCACGAACGACTCATCAGTCAGACAGAAGGAAGCGAGCGCACTGATGAGCTCAACAGAAGAAGACTGCGGATACGGACGTGAAGTTTCGTTGCGGGCTGCACGGAGGATCGCGGATGGCAGTGCCAGTCACCGGCAACCGGTCACCGGATCCCGCCCCGGCACGGCAGCACCGGTGGGCGCCGAGAGCCACAGTGTGCGCGCCGGCTTCGAGGACATCGTCCGGGAACTGCGACCGGATCTGTACCGTTACGCACTCTGGTTGTGCCACGACCCGGCTCTGGCCGAAGACGTCGTTCAGGAAGCGCTGCTACGCGGCTGGCGCGGAGTGGCGCAGCTGCAGGATCACGGCGCCATCAAGCAGTGGCTGCTGACCATCGTGCGGCGCGAGCACGCGCGAATCTACCAGCGCAAACGTGCCGAAAGCACCGACGTCGACGAACTCAGCGGCACCGAGCAGTTGTTCATCTCCACCACCGACGACACGGACCTCACCGAGATGCGCAGAGAGATTTTCAGGCTGGAAGCATCGTACCGCGAGCCCCTGGTGCTGCAAGTGCTGATGGGCTGTTCAGCCGAGGAGATCGGCGAGATTCTCGGTTTGAAACCCGGTGCGGTACTCACACGACTGTTCCGCGCACGCAAGCAACTGGCGGCGCGATTCAAGTGACTACTATCATGAACGCCATGTTGGCATACAGCACGAGGGAGAAGTTTAATGGGAAAATGCTACAACTCGATCGTCGTCAATGCTCCTGCAGATGAGGTGTGGCAGGCGCTTCGCAACTTTCATGACATGAGCTGGGCACCGAATGTGGTAACCGGGATCGACGCAGTCGGAGACTTCCGCGCCGATCAGATCGGCGCACGGCGGGTACTGAACGGCGTGTTTCAAGAAACGCTGCTTGGTCTCAACGATCTGGAACGGGAGTTGGTATACAGCATCGACGATGGTCCCGGCGCTGTGTCCCGGGAGGCGGTCAGCAACTACGTCGGACGCGTCAGCGTGAAACCGGTCACTGCAGGGATCGGCGCTGGAAACGGGCAAACGGCAGCGTTCGTCCAATGGACATCCAGCTACGACTCGGCCGACGATTCCGCGGTCGGCGAACTGTGCAACCCGATCTACCAGGCACTGCTGCAGGCATTGCAACAGCACTTCAACTGATCGTGAATGGCCTCGCCGGATAGCGGCGCCGGGCCATGGACTCGCGTTCTCGATTTTCGGTCCCTTGTGATGTCTTCTCCTGTCAGGCGGTCTGTTTCCATGGATGGCTGGACAGGAAACGAAGATGCAATCGACTTCCAAGGCACGCAATGGGCACGGGCACGCATCGCCTGAACGGCAACAACTGGCCGCCGCCACGACGGGTAAACCGCAGCGACGCCCCGGAGCGTCGCAGGGTGCCGCCGATCTTGCATTGATGCAGCGAGTGCAACAGGGCGATCGTAACGCGTTCGACATCCTGGTACTGAAATACCAACACCGGATCGTGAAGCTGGCACAGCGCTATGTCGGCGACTCCGGCGAGGCGCTGGATGTCGCACAGGAGACATTCCTGAGAGCTTTCCGCTCTGCCGGCACGTTTCGCGGCGACAGTGCGTTCTACACCTGGCTGTATCGCATCGCCAGCAACACCGCGCAGAACCACCTGATTCGCATGAAGCGTCGCAGTCATGTCGCGCACGTGGACCCACAGGAAACCGAGCAGTCGCCATCGCTACTGGTGCCGCAGAACACGGACACACCGGAAGGACTGGCGCTGGCAGCGGAAATCCGTGATACGGTCATTGCTGCCCTGAACGACCTGCCGGAAGTCATGCGGCGGGCGCTGATCCTCAACGAGATCGAAGGATGGGCCTACGCGGACATTGCCGCGGAACTGAACTGCCCGAAGGGCACCGTGCGATCACGCATTTTTCGCGCCCGCGAAGCGATCAGCGCACGCCTGGAGCCGCTACTGGGCTGACCGGCGCAACGTCCGATCCGACCGGTCTGCAGACGTCCGTGCAGACCGCTGTAATGAATTCGTGAATTGCGAGGTCTATATCGGGGGTTGCGTTTGCCTTTGCAACGCAAGCGGCCGCTGACATGCCTATTTTCATCAATCGGGAGATCATCGATGCAGACAGTTACGAAACCCGCGACAGGCGATCAGAGATATTCGCGCCGCCCGTGGCAGGCCGGCAAGTGGCTTGTGGCGACTTGGTTACTGCTCGTTTCCGCCGGCGCCGTCGCACTGGAGAAGGAACCGTTCTCCGAGGAACGTTTCCAGGTGTTGCAGGCGGAGAACGCGCTGATACTGGTCGACATCTACGCGACCTGGTGCCCGACCTGCGCACAGCAACAGCGCGTGCTGCAGCGTTACATGGAGACGCACCCGGACGTGAAACTGCATGTGCTTGAGGTGGACTTCGATCGCGACAAGCAGTGGGTCAGTGAATTCCGCGCGCCGCGTCAGTCCACATTGATCCTGTATCGCGGTATCGACCAGCTGTGGTTCAGCGTCGCCGAAACGCGCGAGGCCATGATCTTTGACGCCATCAATACCGCCGCCAGTCTGTGACCCTGGAGCTGATGTCCATTCCGCTGGCCTGGCTGGCCGGCGTGCTGAGCATTCTGTCGCCCTGTGTATGGCCGCTGGTGCCGGTCGTGATGACGTCGGCGGCGACTGCCGGCCGCACAGGGCCCTGGATGCTCGGGCTGGGGCTCAGCACATCATTCGCACTTGCGGGCACCGTGCTGACGTTCGCGCTGCTGAACATGGGCATCAGTACCGAGGTGCTGCGGTATGTCGCTGCGGTGCTGCTACTGGCCATCGCGGCAACGTTGCTGATACCGGCGCTGGCGAACGCGATGACGACGGGTCTTGGCCGCCTGACCGCGCGTATGCCGGCCGGCGCCGGGGGTCACGGTGGCGCCTCATCGCAGGCCGGTCAGTTTGGTCTGGGCATGCTGCTCGGCCTGGTGTGGCTGCCCTGTGTGGGTCCCACGCTGGGCGCGGCGATAGGCCTGGCATCCATGGGGCAGAGCATGGGCATGGCGGCCGTCGTGATGTTCACGTTTGGCGTTGGCACGGCGATGACACTGCTGCTCGCCGGCACCGTGTCACGTCACGCCCTGAACCGCTGGCGACCCACGCTGATGTCCCGCGCCGGCCGCATCAGACAGGTGCTGGGCGCAACCCTGCTGCTGCTGGGTGTGATGGTGCTCACCGGTGTGGACAAGGTGCTTGAGACCTGGGCGCTGCAGGTGTTGCCGGACTGGGCCATCATGCTGTGAAGTTCACGGGCACTCAGGTGCCGATCCGCGCCCGCCGCAGCAACATGGAATTACCGATCACCGACAGCGAGCTCGCGGTCATCGCGATCACGCCGATCATCGGGTGCAGCAGGTCGAGTGCGGCGACCGGACCTCACGATACCGTCCGAAATGTGGGGACCACTTCTGATTGGCCAACACCAGGGCCCACGGAGACGGCCGCCTTCATCCTTACCCAATGCACGCCACACGCGCATGACCGCAAGCCAATGCTGGTAGCGCGTGTTCGCCGTCGCAGCCGCCATGTGCACCTCGAGATACCACCTGATGTGCTTTACCTGCCACCGCCAAACGCCGACGTTCCATCGTTTCCATATCACCTCGCCTGCGAGCTCAGCGCGCCCGACGACACGCCTTTGTGTCCCTCGCCGCAAGTGGCGCGACGACGTGACCACGCGCCGCAGCCCCAGGAACCGACGGACGTGCAGCCGCGCTTCAAGATGGCTACGCGGGTTCATTTCGCACTCCCGACATACGCCGAGACCACAGCCCTGCGCCCGTGGCCAAGCTCGTACGCCAACTGGTCGCGTGCTGCTCGGTCGATCGCTTGCGGCACGTCACGCTTACCCCCGACCACGGGCGCTGGTGCTCCCGTCAACGCGGCGTAACGTTCACAGGCCCACGCGGCACGCAGATCGTGGAATCCCGTTGCCAGCCCCAGCTCGCGCGCGACATTCGCCGATGTCCCGTAGGCGTACTGATAGAACTGAACCCAGTTCATCGTCGATGGAATCAGGCAATGCCGATCCGAGGCGCAATGACTGGCCGCCCGCAGGATGCCGATTGCTCGGTTCGACGCAGGCACCCAACGTTCCACCTTTCGGCCACGACCACCCTTCGTGCCTCTACGAATATCGATCTGTTCCCGGGCTTCGGCCTGCGAGAGAGCCGCCGACACGTTAAGCAGGGCCGCCTCGCGCGCACGGAGCCCAAAAGCCCGCGCGAGCCGGATCATGACCGCAACGCCAGGCTCCGACTGCTCGTACATGCGCGACGCGAGGGCGTCGACACGCACCTGTTCAAGACCGGCTGGCGCTTCCACACGTACGTACTGGCATCGACCCAGGTAGTCAACGGGAGCGACGGCAAGCGCGTCATCAGCCCGCAGTGCACGGAAGGCCATGTTCACAGCCGACAGGTAGTTCTTGGCGGTCTGCCGAGATAACGCTTCGTCCTCGACGAATTTCGCCAGTTCGTGAGCGTAGGCCACGACATGTTCGCGGCGAACGTCACGAAGATCCCTGATTGCATGCTCGTACCTCAGGTACGCCACAAATCGCTTGCAACGCTCTCGGTAAGCGTCCTGGGTGCCGTAGTGCCCAACTCCGTATGCGCCGGCAAGGGCTCGGGCGATTGCATAGCGCGGTTGCTTGCCCCACCCGAAGTTTCTTCGGTTACGGTTCTTCATCTCTCCCTCCTTATTTCTCTGAAGATCGAAATCCAAGCAGCTCCTCTCGCCCAAAAAATGTTCAGTGATGTAACCGCGGTATCGGTCGCTTTCGAGGAGCCGGAGGCTGCGTCCTTTGGCAACACGCTCGATATTGACGCTTGCGCGCGGGCGACCGAGGGCCTCCACAGCGGAGGCGTTGCCATGTTGGTGAGGGGTTGTCGTCACTGCATCCACGGCGAGAGATGCCGGCTCGCTCTGCGGAAACGTGGTCGACGAAGAGTACCGCTAGCGTGCTGCGTGACAGCACGGCGCGCAGGACGAGCGCCGAGCGGAGGTTGCACAGATCACGGAACCGAGAGTCCAGTATGAGATGGGGCCGGGAGGATCTCGTGGTAAAACCCGTAGACCCAAGCCGACGTTCACCGATACCGGCACGCTAACGGCTGTGACCTTGAAGGGCTGGAACACTCGACGGACGGATTTACAGCGCCGCACATCTTGAACAGAAGACGGCCATCGCGATTGGCGAACCAGCCAGGGGTTCTCTCACCGTTGGATGAGAGGCGCGCAAGTCGATAAATCGATCGCGCAAGCCGTGAGATCACGGCATGTGCCTTTGCACCAGGCAGGCACCGGCCTGTCGATGGCAATATCGTCGAAGCAAGCACTGTGTTTGTCAAGAACACATTCTCCGAACTCCAGCAATCTTGGTTTTTGTACCTCCTGATGGCGCGTGACTGCGTCTGAAGTGATTGAGTTATCTCGAATTTGTATTCTCGAACTGATATGCGTCTCTATTCTGCCTGCCGCCGCGAGGGCGGCGAACTTATCGGCGATTCACTCCTTGAGGCGAATCGTAACGTGGCACCGCCCGGCACCAGTTGACACCGATTGACACCAGTTGACACCGGAAAAGGCGTCGCCGACCACGATAAGGCTCTTGCGAATGCATTTGCGAGACTGATGATCCGGTAGTCGACTGGTACAGTCAGCCGACCACGACCCCCCCCTCGACATCACCTCCAGGAGCGCGTTGTAGCTGTAGCGAAGCTAACGCGTCGCGACGTGCAAGCGCGCGATTCAGAGGCTGCGACAGCGCAGGTGCGTACGATGTCTCCCACTTCCGGAGGACGCGCGAAATCAGCCCAGTCACCGCAGCGCGCTCGAGGCGGGCCGGCCGGTGCTACGGCCTTTGCCCATGGGGATCATGCTGGCGCTCCCCGGCCTACGGAGCATACCTGGCCGAGTCATCGCATTCGGAGCGGCGCGCTCGTCTTGAGGATCCGGACGAGGCCGCGTGCAGCGTCTCCGGCGAAGAGCGAAATTTCGCCCGAGCGGATGATCAGATCGGCGCCGTCAATCACGGTTAAAGATTACAGTCTTCCCGAGTGGGCAGATTCCAAGGCACTTCTGCCGCACGATCACCCTGAACGCCCTGGAAATGGTCTGACTCGGTTCGGCCATCTCTTGAACCTCATTTCCGCCGATTTTCGCCTGCCGCAAGATCGTCCTGAGCGTCGAGTCCTTGATCGTTCGGTGGTTCGGCATGGTCAGCGGTGTATGCGTGCCATCGGCTCTCTGCCAAACCATGGCGAGGGGGTTCTCGCACCCACTCCTGATCGCACTGCGTCGCCTAGCCCCCGCTCGCCTCGCCGCCATCCTCAAACCGCCGCTGCATCGCGTGGAGGTTCCCGAGTTCGATGCCGAGAGCGCGGTACTTCCTGAGTCCCAAGATGCCGAGCACGAGTGTGACGGCTGCTATCAACAGTGCTATCGATATTACCCGTCCGGTGAGGAAGTACACGCCGAGGCTCTCGAACGCACCGGTCTGGTAGCGCCATACCAGTATGAAGGCGAGGAAAATAGGACAGAGCGCCGCGGCGGCCGCGATCGAGGCGCGCTTGCCGCGGCAGACGCGAATGGTGAAGTCGAGGAACGCGGACGTCGTGACCGCTTCGGGAACGCGGCTGTGGCCGATGCGCCTGTCCAGGACGAGGGCCGTCAGCCATGTGATCGCGATAAACGCCCAGGTGGCCGCGGCGAGCACGAGCAACTCACGCCCGCGCAAAAAAAGCGCCCAGGCGAGCATGCCGCCGCCAACCAGCGCGGTGACGGCGACCGGCGCCAGGAGCGCGCGGCGGCCCATGCGAATCTCATGCTCCACGCGCCGCCGGAGCTCCGCCGGCACTGTGTCCCGCGCCTGCCACAGCGCTTTCCAGGCGTCGAGCTCGGGATCGTGCGTCATGCCTCCCTCTTCAACAGCCGGCGCAGCTGGGCACGTGCCCGCGTGAGCCTAGCCCCCACATTGTTCTCGCTAATGCCGAGCACGTCGGCGATCTCCCCGTAGCTCAGCCCCTCGAGCGTCAGCGCGACGACATCCCTGTGCCCGACGGGCAGGCGTGCGACGGCGGCGGCGAGGCGCGCTGAATCTTCGTTGCGCAACAGCGTCTGCTCCGGCGTTGGCGTTTGTGCGGGTATCTCGAATTCCTCGTCCAAATCGGCCGCAGTCGGCTGCCGTCGCGACAGGTACGTGATCGCCCGATTTTGGGCGATCCGAAATACGTACGTGCGCTCGGAGCAATCGCCGCGATAGGCCGGTAGCGCCTTCCAGAGTGCAATCATGATTTCCTGGAACAAGTCGTCCTGCTCT
Source organism: Gammaproteobacteria bacterium (assembly GCA_050485545.1). GTDB lineage: Bacteria > Pseudomonadota > Gammaproteobacteria > Steroidobacterales > Rariloculaceae > JBJHBP01. The sequence goes on along the minus strand of JBJHBP010000006.1, from coordinate 106,985 downwards.
CCGCGGCCCCGCGCATAGCTCGCCGCCAGGCGCGCCAGCGGCGGGCCATACTCGTCGAAGATCGCCGCGAACGAGTGGTCATGGTGCTCGGGCGACGCACGGCGCTCGGCCATCCTCCTCAGTCTGCCGCCCGCGCCGACGCCGCGGCTGCGATTTCCCGCGCGACATCGAGAACTTCCTCCGGCCGGTGTGCTCGGCCGTTCGTCACAACCAGCTCAACCTCGCGCGTGTGTTGGACGTCGACCGTGGGATCGGCGCGCAGAAAGACGAGATCCGCCTCCATACCGGGCGCGATGCGCCCCGTGTCGGTGAGCCCCATCAGCGCCGCATTTCCGGATGTGGCCATGCGCAGGACGCTCCAGGGGGGAATTCCCGCAGCCACGTGATGCGCCAGCTCGCGCACATACATCGGCCCTCCGCCCGTACCGTCGGTACCGATCATCAAGGGAACGCCGGCATCGTGGAGATGCTTGGCAAACTGGAGCACTCTCGGCCATGCCGCACGGGCCCGTGCGAAGTCCGTTTCGCTCCAAGCCGCATTCAGCGCTGTGTAATTGCCCAGCGCACTGGCGAGACTTTCAGGGTGATAGAAAAGCCGTTCATCCGCGGGGAACATCGCTTCGATGTTGTCGGCATTGTAGGTGATCTCATTGCCGACCAGCGTCAAGTTGACCGCTACCTCGTGCGCTAGCAACGTATCGATCATCCTCTGTATGAGCGGCCCGTCGAAATCCGCGAGCTCGAACCAGTGAAACATGAAGGCGTTCAGCGGCTGCTGCCGCGCGTAATTGTCGCGCGCCTCTGGCTCCAGCAAGTCGGGACTCGTCGGCAGCGCATGCTCTATCTGCTCCACACCAAGCTCCGCCGCGCGCGTCCAGCTTACCGCATTCAGATGCGCGATCGGGATCAGGCCATGCGCTTTCGCCGCGCGGACGCCTCGCGCGATCTCCTCCTCCGTCAGGTCGGTGTAGAGCTTGAAATAGGTCATGCCGGCGGCAGCCTGGCGCATAGCCTCCGCGTCCCATTCTTCCGGCGTGCTCGGATAGGCGAACGACTCGCCACCGAATGGCGGGGGCTGGATCACCGCCCCGGCATGCAGTGCCTCCGGACCGAGCCACTCGCCGCTCGCGATCATGCTGTCGTATTCCTGGTTCGCGCCCAAGGCACCTGCGGGATTGCGTACCATGGTGATTCCAGAAGCCAAGGCGATCGCTGCGTTGAAGCGCGAATAATCCCCGCCGGCTTTCAGACCGACAAAAGCCGCGCCGTCTTCAATACCGGTCTCAAACGGACCAATGGTAATGTGCGCATGCGCGTCGATTAGACCGGGCATGCCGTACAAGCCGGCTACGTCATGCACGGCGGTGAAATCGCCCTCCGGGAACGCGCCTTCTCCGATCTCTTCGATCAGACCGTCACGGACGATCAGCCAGGCTCCACGTGTCAGCGTCTCCGCGATCGGATCGATCAACGTAAAGCTGGAATAGAGCTGGGCGTCGGCATAGTCCTCCATGACCGTGCACGCGCCACCGGCGATCGCCAGCATGGCTACGCCGGCCAGATATTTCATGCGCACGTCGTCGCCTTTCGAGCGGCTCGTCGATAGAGTCGTATGAAGCTCGCGAGTCCGGCCGTCGTTCCGACCGTGACGAGCGTTCCCGCCATGCCAAGGGCCAGGATGACGTAGCCAGGCTGTGAGGTCCTGTAAGCAATGACTGCGGCGGTCGTGGCTGCGACACCGGCGACGAGAACGGCAGCGCATGCGCCGAGGACGGGAACAACGTGGTGCCCGCGCTGCGCGTACGGCTGCAATAGGTAGAGGAGGCTCGCTAGCGCCGCAAACGAGAACAGCGAGGCGTATTCCCCCGTGAACCAGGCTGTGGACAGTTCCATACGTTCATCTCCTATGTGCAGGAATCCGTTGGTTGCGAATGACGTCGCAATCCCGCGCCCTGACGGGCGTTTTTGCGATTGCTCGTCAGTCATGAGTTGTAGTCTCCTGGCGGCCGAAAACCTTACAGGGAATGCGACGGCATCCGAACGGCGCCCCCGCTGCTGATGGACAGCGACTACCTGCTCACGAAGAACGCGGCGGTCCTGTGCTATCTGGCTGAACGCCATCCGGAGGTACATCTGCTCACGGGAATCCGAATTTTGTTCATTGCAAACCGCGCTCGTCCGTGTCTTATATAGATCCCACGCACCGAGAGTCTCGCTGCGGAGCGGCGTCCGAGGCACATGCTCGCTGACTCTGGCTGCGCAACCGAGCCCCCGGCGGATCATGAACCGCCACCCCCTGTTCCCACCGGGAACACGCTTGTCGCGATTGCTTCGCGATCAAAAATCGTCAAAACGAGCGCAACAGCGCTTCCACGAATTTTCGGACGCAGCGCTACTGCGTCCGCTGCGGAACAGGAGGTTGATATGAGTAACAATCAGGTACGGCAACCAGACCTCGATGGTTCCAGCCGTTGGCCACCGAATGGCGATGGCTGCGAGATCCGAGAGAACAGCGATAGCGGGTGCACGCCATGAGCACCCCAAATCCGACGACTAGAGCGCACGTGCTCTGGCTCCCTAACGGCGAGACCATGATCTTTACGGCAAAAGAAATCGAGGCGGCCAGGGAGCGAGGTAGCGAATTTCACACGACATCGGGGATCCGGCAGGAAGGGCTTGTATCGGCAACGAGGCTGGCGGAGCTGACTGACTTGCCCAGGTCATGGCTGGAGGAAGCCGCGCGCCAGGGCAGAATCCCCAGCATCATGGCGGGCAAGTATCGCCGGTTTCGCGTGTCCACCGTGCTCGCGGCACTGGAGCGATCCGACGCAGCGTCGAAATGAACAATGACAGCGCGTCGATCATGAGGCATGGTCGGCACCGAGGTAACGCGAACCATGGCCAACTGCAAGAAACTCGTGCTCCCAGGCGGACAGACGCGCTACGTCGTCGACTACTACGACCTGGACCGAAAGCGGCGCAAGGAGCGGTTCAGAACCTATCGCGAGGCCCAGGATCGTCTGGGACAGATCCTCCGCGATCAGCAGACGGGCGAGCTCCGGCCGCGGGTCCAGGATCTGACCTTTCGGGAACTCGTCGACGAATTCCGTCTTTCCCGATTTCCGGAGATCCGCGAGAACACCCGAACAGACTACGTCCACGGTCTCGATCACTATCTCCTGCCCACCCTCGGCCCCCGCAAGCTCAAGACGATCAAGCGGGCCGACATCGAAGCCCTGCGCACGGCCGTCCGTGACAAGGCCATCAAGGGTCGGGGCAAAACCGGCATCCGGACGGCCAACAAGGTGCTGACCCTGGTGAAGATGGTGTTCAATCACGCCGTTGACGTCGGGTACCTGGCGCGGAGCCCGGCCAAGGGCGTCAAGCCGCTGCCCGATACAACGGACGAAAAACGCGAACGCGTGGACGGCGCGATCCTGACGGCGCCAGAGCTGCACCGACTCTTCGAATACTGCACGCCGAGGTGGCGACTCCGGATCATGACCGCGGCGCTCACCGGCCTGCGAGCAGGCGAGTTGCTGGGGCTGACCTGGGGACACGTGGACTTTGCGAATGCCCGCGTGCGCGTGCGCCGGGCATTGGTCCGCGGCAAGCTCGCCAGGCTCAAGACGGCGCACGCGGTGCGGGACGTGCCGCTGGCCTCGCAGCTCGTCGCGGAACTGAAGCGTTGGCAGCTCGCGTGCCCACCCTCCGAGCTCGACCTGGTCTTTCCGACGAACGAGGGATGCCCGGAGTCACCGAGCAATCTGATCAATCGCGGCCTGTATCCCGCGCTACGGCGAGCCGGTCTGCGAGCGATTCGGATCCACGATCTTCGCCATTGCTACGCGTCGCTTCTGATCGACGCGGGCGAGCCCTTGTTGGTCGTCTCGCGGTTGCTCGGGCACAGCGGCATCAGGATCACCGCTGACACTTACGGCCACTTGATGCCGGACACCGTCGAAGGCGTCGGTCAACGGCTCGGCGATCGCATCTTCGGGGCCAGCGAAGTGCGGGATGAGGATGGGAACTTTTTGGACACTTTTTCCGATTCCGCCGAAGAATGCTCGGAGGAATCGGCGGAAGTTGTTGATTTAACTGGTGGGCCGTGTTGGATTCGAACCAACGACCATCGGATTAAAAGTCGCACTATCTACGCTTTTCTACTCCACGCGACACTGAGCTATAGCGCGCAAGTTACTGATTCTGCTGCGCGGCCAGGAACATCAAGAAGCGTGCCAATGTGTGGGTATGTGCCGTTTGGAGTTAGTCAGTGCACTGAATTTGCACGAAATGACCATCGGAATTCAACGCCGTTGGTGCGCGATGTTGCGTTACGGCGTAACACTTGCTATGGTCCCGTTACCACGTAACGGAAGGACCGCACCATGGCGAAATCAGCAGCAGACCGGCAGCGCGAGTATCGGCGCCGGCACCTGATCGACGGCGACGCCGAACGGCTGAATACGGTGGTAAGCGTGCAAGCAAAACGGCAGCTCGAACGATTGGCCCGGCACCGCGCGACCACACAGCGGGACGTGCTCGAATCGCTGCTGGCGTCAGCCGAGCGGCGGGCAGTCGGGCGAATGACCGACAGTGCAACCTATTTCGACGGGGAATGACATGGCGAAACTACAGGCAACAGGCAAAGCGCCGCGGCCACAGCCGGGGCAAGAATGCATCGACATTCAGCCGGAAGCCATCCGACAGATCACGGTCGACGCTTACGCGCGCAAGGCAATTTACGTGTCGCCTGACGGCGGAATTTTCTGGCTGAACGATCACCGGGCGCGGGCCATCGCCAAGCGGCACGGCGGTCGCGTACAGGCCGCTGACGGCACGTTCGAGGATTGGGCGTAGCGACGCGCCCACCCGTTCATCAGCCGCGCAAGCTCCGCCTCGTGACGCGCCACGGCGGCCCGTCTCGCAGCGTGCGCGGCGGGTTCTCGTGTTCGATCGCGACGGCGGGCGGCCGCCACGGTGTCACCCGCGAACGATGCGGCGCAGGCCGGGGAATGCGTCCGACGCTGCGCCGCGGTTGTCGACCGAGTCCGGGTCTGATTCTGCGGCTGGGCCTTGCGTCGTCGTGTTCACGCGATCGCGCGCGCCGGCGTCTGGGTCGCTGACGGCCACTCCCGGACTGCCGCTGATGCCCGTATCGACTCGATCGCGGGCGCTGCCGGCAGGCTCGCCCAGCGCCGCCGCCAGGTCGCGTGCCAGTTCAGCGCACGCCGCGCGCGCCTGCGTGTCCATTGCCGCGATCAACTCTCGCGCCACCGCGCCACCATCTCGCGCGTGGATGCCCGCCAGCGACGCGAAGTCCCGCGCGACTCGTTGTTCATTGTTCATCGTGAGTAGTCCTTTCGTTTGATCGGAGTGACGTTGTCGGCCGCCACGGTAGGCTGGCCGTGTAGATGTTCGCGAGTCACTGCCAGGGCCACCACACGCAACGCCTCAGCCTGATGTGGGTTACGTCGGCCGTGCTCAACCAGCGCGCGCAGTGCCTCAGCCACCGCGGCAATCTCTGCCAGGCTTCGCGGTACTGGCCGACGGCGCCGCAACCAGCCAATCATGGCGGCACACTGCGCGACGCCGCCAACACTTCGGACAGCGGCATCATGTCCCGCGCCAGTAGCGTGCCGTCGGCGGTGTGCGTGCGCAGCGGCGGTGGCCGTCGTGGCGGTTCGGGCGCGTCTGGCGCGTTACGTAGTAACGCAGCAAGTCGGTCGTTGATGTGCGGAATCACTTGCGGGCCACCTTCCGTTTGACGCGCTCCACGATGCCAGGCTGCGGCTTTTCGCAAAGCGCCTCGATCGCCCCCAGCAGCCCGTCGGCGCCGTTGCGGTCCAGGACCGGCAGCTCGGCACGCGGAACGTGCAACGGCGTCATGCCGTCGCGCCACGTGCCTTCTGCGGAGACTACCGGCACCGTCGCTTGCTGGGCGAGAATTCTCACGTTGACGAACGCGCCGGCAATGTCGCTGAAATCCGGGCGACGGCGGCGGCGACTGATGGTCAATGGCGCGAACGGATGCTGGCCGCGCGGGCAGTCGTGTTGGAATAACCACGTACTGGACCCGTCGACGTTGTCGAGCACCAGCCGTCGGCCAGCGCTGAATCGCTCCGCCATCAACTGTTCAACTTCGGGCGCAAGCGACGGGCCGGCCATGATCGAAACTGAAATCAACCATGTCTCGCGGAAATCGACAGGGTCTGTCTGGAAAAAAATGGTCCGATCGTTCGGGCCACGCAGGTAAAGGTGCAACGCCGGCTCACCGGGCGATGGTTCGCGCGGCCGTTCGTCGCCCCACGGCAACGTGACGGGGTAATACCCATTGTCGGCGCATGCCTGCCCCACGGCACGCCAGTTCTGCCGCTCCAGCTTCACGTCCTCCAGCTTCGGCGGTGGCGGTGGCGGAACGTACTGCGGCGGCGGTGGCGCTTCGGCGCGCAACACTTCGGCCGCAGCGTCGATCAGCGCGCGCGCGGTGTCCGCGGTGAGTTCGGGCAACGCATCACGCCGGCAGTCCAGCGGCGTCCGGCCATCGCGCCAGTCATCCGGCGCGCCAAGCGTTATGAACGCGTCGCCGCCCACCGTCACACTGTCATCGTTTGTGCCGGCCTGCGCGGTGAGTTCGCCGACGTGCTCGCCGGTGCGATACAGCAGTGTAACTGTGTCGCCGTCCACACGGACCAGTGCGCCCGGTGCGTGCGCATCGATCGTGGCCAGGACACGCGCGCGTGTGGTTGCGTCAGCGACGACGACACGGACCGTTGTCAGCCAGGTCGACGGCGCATCGGCGATCACATGCGCAGCCGTTCCGTGCGCGGGCGGTAGCATGCAGAGCACGGCGGCTTCGTCGTCTGGTCGCACGTGCTGCGCATAGTCGATCTGGTGCACACGATGCGGACCGAGCACGTAGCCACCACGCGCAGCGGCCGGCGCGTATCCGGCATCGCGCAGCAGTTCGTGACAGTCGTTGAAAGTGAAGCCGGTCATTAGGTCGACTCGGGTTCCGTCACGTGGACGATGGTCCGCAGCGCGTTCGTCACCGAGCCGAACGGATCGTCGAAATTACGCCAGCTGAACGAGTTCTCACCGACGTCGATCAGCGTCGACACCGCGGCGCGGTCGGGGATGTAATCAGGTCCGATGTCAGACGGCTGCGCGATCGGTGCGGCTTGGGGCAGAAGCGCTTCGGCCTCACCGTGCGTCACGGTATACGTGAAACCGTCCAGTTCGCAGGTCCATCCCGCGGGGCCTGACAGGATTTCGCCATCGGGAGCAATCAAAAGCGCGCGCGTTGCCATCATCGTTACCTCGTTGTGTGAGTGGCGGGGAACGATGCAACGAGTCCCATAACACGCTGCATCGTTCGCGGCTTGCCAAAACCGCGCGCCGGGGGAAGCGGCCGGCGCCCTGTCGGCGCACTTGGCCTCGCCGACGATGGAACGATATGCGCGCTAGCCGTTTGTGTGCACCATTGTATGCAGGCGGCTACCTGCGGCCGTACGGGTCACGGCGCGGCGAGGTCACATCGAACGCCGCCAGCGTTTCCGGGCTGATGTTCAGCGGCATTTTTCGTGGTGCGAATGCGATGACGACGGCATCGGCGAGGTTGGGGGAACGCTCACCATCGCCGATCTTGTCGACCAACAGTTTGCCCGTGGAATTCTGCGTCATCGTCGCTTGCGAAAGCTCCGCCACCAGGCGCGACAGTTCCGGGATCGCGGGGCTGATACTGATGATGGCATCGGCGTCGTACGGTTCACCGCGCGCCGCCTTGAACGACTCCGCAAACAGCATCCGCGCGTGCAACCACGATTGCGCCTTGCGGTTAGCGGCGTAGTCCTTCCACTTGCGATCCGTGCGCGGCACGGTGCGCTCGGGAAACAGTGGCGCGGCGCTGCCTCGGTATTCCTGCACCTTGATTCGCGCATCTTGCCGTGACTCATTGAGAACGCGCGCATCACCACGCACGCCGGCGCCCAGGCCGTCACCGTCGAACAGGAATTCGCGCAGACCGTGTTCGTCGCACAGCAGGAACGCGCGCGCCGTCGTCCCGAAAATATCCGACGTGGCACCGCTCCACGACTCCACATGTTCCAGCAGGACGCCGTGACGGAACGCGAACGCGTTCTTGTCCTGGCCGCGATCGGCCACGTCGAGCGCACCGTAACGCGCGCCACTCGGTTCAATGCCGAGCTTTTCATGCAATCCGATGGCCGCCTGAACGTGGGCGGCCGGTATGACCACACCTTCCACGCTGGCCGTGAACGAGATGTCGATTTCCTGCGCAACGATCACCGGATCAAGCGTTGCGACCTTGCCCGCATACCATTCGTCGTCCTTGCGTGGATCGTCGCGCCAATGAAAGTCAAAACGGCTGATTGACGCGTTGTGCGCCTTTTCATAGAAGCTGTTGCCGATACCGTTCACCGATGACATGTCGATTCGGCAATCGGTCGTTGCGGCCAGCGATGCGTCGATCACCGACGGCCGCTCGAAGTGGGCGAACTCATCCACGATATACAGCGATTTGCGCCCGCCGCGCCCGGCCTGGTCGCCGGCTTCGCCCGTAACGCTTGATCCGGTCTCGGGGAAGTTCAGGCGCAGATAGGCGCTGTTCTTGTCCTCGACGTAGCCGCCGCGGAATTCTGGCGGCACGTGGCGCAAGAACTCGCGCAGCTTGTAGAACAACGTATCGGGATCACCGGAACGGTCTAGTTTCGCTTCGGTACTCGACGCCACGCCGGCCGCGAAGTTGCGCGTGAACACGCATAGACTCGCCAACGTTGCCATGCCAACCCAGGACGCGCCCACGTCGCGCGACTTCACACAAACGCCCGCTTCGCTTCGCTTCCAAAGGCCGAGTATCCAGTCAACGAGTTCGACCTGCCGCTGCCACAGTACGAACGGAATCAACGCTGATTCGTTGCGCGCGATGCGTCGCGGATCGACCGTCATGCCCCAGTCTGTGATGAACTGCGCGATGTGGTCGGCATAGTAGGTGCGGGCGGCGGCGATGCGTCGTGGATCAGCACGCAGCCACGCCAGACGGCGCTCACGCTCACGTGTCGGTGCAGGCTCAGCCAAGTAGCGCAACGCGGCGCTGGCGTCGTCTGGACCGGCTGCGCGTAGCAGGGCGTCACGCTCGGCGCGATCGGCCGCCGCGGTCAACTGTTCGGCCAACAGGGCGTATGGCGGGAGCTGCCGCATGGCGTTGTAGGCGGCCGTTGCGACGGCGTCGTTGTTCATGCTTCGTGGTCCGTGGTGGGCGTTACGTCGACGGTGGCCGGCTTCGTTGGTGCGATGCTTTCGAGGAAATCCAACGCCTTCGCCGGGTCGCTGACGATGTCACGGAAATCGGGCACGTTGGCGTTGACGTTGAGCGAAACTGATCGGTCGATGTACACGCCGGCCATCTTGTTCAGCTGATCGGCAGCGGCGAGTTGGTCATGCATCATGACGGTGATTTCGCCGCTCGCCTTCTGGCGCACACCCTTCAACAGTCTGCGCGCAGCCGGGCTGAGTTCGTCCGTGGGCGTCACCACGACGCGTGTAACGCCATTACCGTGGCAACCGTGGCATCCAGGCGCCGGTGCGACTTCGTGGCTGTAGCCGTACCCTCCGGCGTCGCTGGGCAACGGCTCGCCGTCATCCAGGGCGCGCGCCCACGCCTCGGCGAATTCGTCGTGATCGATCCATTGCCAGCGGTGGCCGATGCCGTGGCAGCGGCGGCACGCTTCGGCCACCACTCGCACAAGTTCGCTCGGATCAGCGTCGACGATTTCTTGCAATGCGACCATCCGCGAACGCGTGTCAACGATCGTGCCTTCGGCCGCTTCGGCGTACAGCTCGCGCACACGTGCGGCCACGTCGGGCGCGTGGCGGAGCTGGTAGGCTTCGTGGCGCACGGTCGCCGCCTTCATCCCCGCGCAGTTATAGGCGCGACGGTAGGCCGCCGTTGCGCTGCGCAGCTCAACGAACGCGACGGCGAACGCCTCGCGCTGCGCCAGCAACGGCGCCGTCACTGCACTGGAATTGCACGGAATCGTGACTCCTGAATTTTTGACTTGCCTTTCATTCGTCATATCAATTACTTACGGATTCTTTCATTTATCACCAACGGATTACACATCCGTTGGTGAAAGGATAGCGGTGAAATTAGCGGCCACGCCAGTGGAATTTTCGGCGAGCGCGCGTCTCTCGGGCGGGGAAGGCGGCGTTTGGGGACCGTCGTGGCGGATAACCACGGTGAAGCCGAGCCGTTCGCTATCGTTCGTACCGAAAAACAACAGGGGGGATGATGGAGGATGATTCCATATCCCTGTCTAGAAACTGTCAGACAAGACGTAAATACGTTATTTATGCATGCGCGTCTCGTGCGCCATTTTCTAGGCGCCCAGTAGGTTCTATCCTCCATCATCCTCCCTTCACGATTCGCCAATGGGCGACCTTGCTGCGAATTTCACGAACCAGCTTCCGCCCGCCCGCCACTTGGTCGCGATGGTCCCGGAGCCAATACTGCACCTTGGATAAATCCTTACATCCGGCAGCGGCCAGCACCGCGGCTGCATGCAATTGCTTCCCGAACGTCAGCATTGACGAAAGGGCCTCGGCCATCAGCGGCTCGGCCATCAGCGGTTCGAGCGCCGCGAACGCATTCTCTAGTGTCCCGCTCTCGTCGTCCGTCTCGTCAGCTTGCCCCGCAACCGGATCGGCCATCCCGAGCCATAAAAGCGGATCACGGACGAGCCTGGACCATTGCTCGAAGGATTCCATTGGCTTTGCGACGGACGGCCGCCCAGCGAACGCATAACCACGAGCGATCGTCAGCACGTCAACGACGAGCTGCCCGCGTTTCTGTAGCACGTAGTTCTTGAGGTCGGGAATCCGAAACGTTCGGCCGCGGGCTGTCTCTGCATTCGCGTCAAGCCGGGCGCTCAGCGAGCGGCGCCCCAGATCGCCGGCTGGCGTGATGTTGTTGCCAGTCATGGCAACCGTGGATCGATTCGGCGCCTTCCGGGTTTCACTCACGCCGAGCACGCGGTCAGAGTAATTAGCCGATGTTGCGAACGCGCAGAGAAACGGCGCGCGGACCTTGTGCCCGGTCGGCACGTTATCCAGCAGCAACGACGTATCGCCGGCCAGCAGCGTCGCAAACAGAACCTTGCGTAGTTCTTCGGATTCACTATATGGCGAGTTCGCGGGCATCGCCCCCGTGGCAATCAGCGAAGGCATCGCAGCCAGTAGCGTCTTGCCAGTTGCCGCGATCGGCGCCGAGTACACGAATACAGGTGATGTGTCGAAGCTCGATCGGAGCACCGTCGTTATCACGTGCGCTAGAAATGTCGATTTCGCTTCGGGCGTCGCGTACGGGAATTCGTTGAACGGTTCGAATAGCCGCCCGAGTGCCGCGAGCGCATCGTCGCGGGTCGGTGCCGGCGGAATGTGCGGAAACGCTATCGTCGGCGCGTAATAGACGCCCGTTTGAAGATCGTAGCCCGGCGTCAGTGTCACGCTCATATCGGAGCGCAGCACGGGCACCGCAGATATTGCCAGCAGCGGGTTAAAAGTCGTCCATGACTTTTGGTCACCAATGTTGTCCGCCAGTTCTTTCGGACAATCGCGCCGCTCCCATTCACCCTTACGCCCGTCGAACTTCCAGAACTGCGCTCGGCGCATCAGTTCGCGGCGCATCCATGCCGATGTTGCCGGCACATATACAGCTTGCTCGCTTGCCCGGCTCACGTTGCTGTCGTCGATTTCGGCAGCTCGTCCTATTCGGACTATCCGCCAGCCGTGCGCATAAACGGAATCCGCAAGCAATTGTTCGGCACGGTCTGCGTAGCGATCGAACTGGCCGCCCGTAAGCTCGATGACTTCGCGCGGGTCATTCTCGGTCGGCGTTGGCGATTCGCGTTTCTCGGCGTTCGCGGCCACTTTCTGTTCGCGGGACTGATACCACGAATGGCGGCCAGCGCAAGCACGCAGCACCGTTGATCGCAGATAGTCGGGTCGGTCGTGCTTGTCGCGTTGCAGTCCGGACGCGCGTAGCAGCCGGGCGATCTGCTCGCAGTTGCCGCCGCTGTAGTACGCCAGCAGGTTGCAAAGCGCCAAGTCGGCCGCGCTGCCGTCGTGCGACTGACCGGCCGTCTGCGGCGGGTACGCGCGGCCCAGGGCGCCGGGGTCGCCTGCCCACAGTTTAGCGAACGTGATGCGGTCGTTGAATATCGCTTTCGGCGTCGCTTGTCGTTTCGCCGTCGCGATCAGTTCAGCGTCGTCGGGGATACCGTGACCTGGTACGGCCGTTGTCGTCCATTCGCCGTCCGCGGCTTCATCCTCACGCGGCGGGAAGTGTTCGGCGATCAGTGCGCCAAGCGCGGCCGTGTGGTCGGTCGCCATGCTGCCGTTGCCGAACGGCGTGCCCAAAGCGATGAATCGGCCGCCGCTGTAGAGTTCTGCCCGCAGTGCCGCGCACCGCGTGCCGTGCAGCGGCCTGTCGCCATTGTAGCTCCCGATCACGTGCAGGCCGCGGCCCGACACTGATACTTCGGCGTAAGCGCCTGGGAAGCGGGCCAGCAACGGCGCGACGTAGGGCGCCCACGTGTCGCCGTCGTGCGCGCCGTCGAGGTCGAGCGCGAACAGCGGCGGCGCGACGATGACGCCGACGCCAAAGCCGAGCAGCGCTGATTGCGTTCGAGCGTCGGCCTCGGTCAACCAGTTCGCTGGGTCGGTCGAGTCGACCGGCCGGCCTTCCACGTCGACGGGCACTTTGTCACTCTTACCGTTCTCGCGCGTGACGATTTTGTAGAGAACGTACCCGGGATTCATCGTTTACCCTTCGCGCGCCGTTGCAGCCGCGCAGCAAGCCGCCGCTGTGCTCGGTTCAGCGGGGCGCGCACGTCGACGACGCAGCCGCGCCCCGCCCATGCTCGCCCGCTGCCGTCCACGCCGTCGATCGCCAGACGTTCAGTCGGCGCCATCGTCGCGGGCGGCTTCATTTCGCGCTCCCCGCCAGCGCATTGATCGCGGCGTCCACAACGTCCGGGTTCCGTCGCCAATAAATGATGATTGTTTTAGGCCGAACCGCGGATATGCCGGGCTCCGAACGTGCGACGGCTTCGAGGGCGCGCGACAATTTCGAATCACGGAGGATCGGGCGCAACAGATGCGCGCAGCCGGCTCGAATGATGGCCGCGGCGGCACGTTCGGCGCGCGCACGGGCCTCCCGCGTTCGCCGGCACTCGGCCACACCTTCGAGCAGCGCCGCCCGCCAGTGGTCGCTGTATCGAGGTTGCGCGCTCATCGCACAGCCCGCCGTTTCCGGGCTGCACGTGGCTTGGCGCGGCCAGTGAGCCCAAGGAAGTGACGGAGAAACGCCGGCTCGTGTATCAGCAGCTGGCCGCAGGAGCTTTCGAACACGGCGCCGGCCTGCGCCAAGCCATTTCGGTGGCGGTGCCGCAATAACCAAATCACGCGCGACTCGCTCAGTAAGTGCTCATGGCGAGCGACAAGCTGGCGCCGTGTATACAGCTCACTCGTTGGTGGGGTTGTGTTGGTGTCCATAGTGTCTCTCAAGTTTGTATGCAACTTGCGGGACACAGTGCCGAGCGCGGCGCTCGGCGTCACGGGACACACTTCGGCGGGAAGGCTTAACTCAACGTTTCTGCGTGCGCGCGCCGAATTTTCGGTAGAGCTGTTGGGCGACGCTCCCGAATAATTCTTCGGAGATAACTTGCCGCTCGCCTTCGTCGACGGCGGCCATCAGCTCACGCAATTTGGTCGGAGAGATCGTCGCGTCCGAGTGCAGCACGGCCGACGTGCGCGGGTCGCTGACGAGCCGCTCGACCCATTCGGTTGCGCTCAACTGCGCCGAGTCGGCCGACTTCACACGGCGGCCGACCTTCGTCAATTTTCCCCAGGACTGATTGTCCGCGCGCGTCGGCTCGCCGGCGTTCAGCACCGCCACGCGCGCTTCAACTTCCGATTTCGTCACCGTAGGGCAGCGTTCGACTTCGCCCGTCTCGCGGTTGCGAATCACCCAATACATGTGCGGCGCGTCGCCGTTCAGGTCAGCGACAAAACGAACGCGTGCCGCGTCGGCCGCAGCTTCGCGCTCGCGCCACGTTGCGTACTGTTCGGGGATCGCGCGCGTTCGCTTTTGTCGGGCCTTCGCCACGTTACAGCCCCTTCGCCGCTACCATTTTTTCGATCACGCTCGCTTTGTGGTCAACGACAAGATGCGAATATCGCTTCACCATCGCGAGCGTCTTATGGCCGAGCACGTCGGCGATCTCAAGCAACGACGCGCCTTGCGCGGCGAGCATACTCGCGGTCGTGTGCCGCAGATCATGGAATCGAAAGTCGGCGATGCCGGCAGCAGTGAGCGCGGCGTGCCATTCATCATCGAACCATGAATACGGGCCGTCTAGCTCCGGCTTGCCGGTCGCTGGGTTGAGCACGACTGTCGGCGCCGGGAACACGAACGCCGAGCGCTGCGCGTTCGTAAGCTTCAACTCGCGCACGGCTTCGAGCGCCTTGCCCGCGAGCGGTAGCGTGCGTTGCTCGCCGTTTTTCGTCTCGCGCACGAGCGCGCGGCCGGCCTTCAAATCCACGTCGGCCCAGCGCAGCCCGATCAGCTCGCCGCGCCGGGCGCCGGTCGTGATCGCCAGCAGTACCAGCGCCCGCAGCGCGGGCCATTCCGACGCTGCGCAAGCATCGAGCAGTGCGCCGCGCTCATCATCGCTGAGAAAACGAGTGCGGCCGCGCGGTTCGGGTTTGCGTCTGATATCCGCCACGGGGTTCCGATCGATCAGGCGTCGTTCCTTCACAGCGAACGACAGCAAGGCGGACAGTGTTGCTAGATAACGGTTCAGCGTTGCGCCGCTGCGCGTGCGCGGCTTGCCATTCTTGCCCCGCGTGTACGTTTCAGCCGCCAGCGCATCGCGAGCCTTGGCAATGCGGTCGCCTGTCAGCTCCGCCAGTGACAGACCCGCAAAATGCTGAGACCACAAACGCAAGTGCTTTGCGCGCGTTCCACGTTCGGCGTCGTCAAAGTCTGGTAGCACGGTCTCGCTATAATCTTTCGCGAGCGCGTCGAAGCTGGTTCGCTTCGCTGCCGCGTGGGGAAAGTGACGGCCCTCACGGATCGCCGTTTCGATCGACGACGCCCACGCCTCAGCCTCGCGTTTGTTGGGGAAAGTTTCGGACTCAGGCGGGCGGCCTTTTACTCGCACCTGCGCGCGATACGAAATTGCGCCGGTGAGCTTCGACTTGATGCGTTGAATACTGGCCATCGTGCAACCTCCCGCCACGGTGCACCGTGGAGTTAATCAATGCACGGAGTTTGCACGAAATCTGGCACGCAGGACAGGGTGCGGCGCACAGTTTGTCTCAACACGTTGATTTATAAGTGATTTTGGTGGGCCGTGTTGGATTCGAACCAACGACCATCGGATTAAAAGTCCGGTGCTCTACCAACTGAGCTAACGGCCCCCTGAGGCGGGCGAGCGGCTGCGATGATACCGGAAGCGGACGCGATGACCAAACGGTCAGGAGAGGTACCGCGTCGGGTCCGTCAGGCCGGCTTCCTGAAAGCCCGCGCGACGAAAATGGCAGGCATCGCAGCGGCCGCATGCCCTGCCCTCGTCATCGGCGCTGTAGCACGACACGGTGAGTCCGTAGTCCACGCCCAGCCGCGTGCCCAGCTGAATGATCTGCGCCTTGCCGAGCGACTGCAGTGGCGCTTCGACCTGCACCGCCACACCCTCCACCGCCTGACGGGTTGCAAGCTGAGCCAGTGCGTTGAACGCGGCGATGAACTCCGGGCGACAGTCCGGGTAGCCGGAGTAGTCGATGGCATTCACGCCGATGAAAATGGACGCAGCGTCCAGCACTTCGGCCCAGCCCAGCGCCAGACTCAGCAAGACGGTATTGCGGGCCGGCACATAGGTCACCGGAATACCTTCGCCACGTTCGTCCGGCACCGCGATCGTCGGATCGGTGAGTGCCGAGCCGCCGAAGCTTCCGACCGGCACGTTGATCTCCACGTGTTGCACCGCGCCAAGACTTGCGGACACACGTCGGGCGGCGAAAAGCTCAGCGCGATGGCGCTGCCCGTAATCCACGGCCAGCGTGTGGCAATGCATGCCCCGGTCACGCGCCACCGCGAGGGCCGTAGCTGAATCCAGGCCGCCGGACAGCAGCACGACCGCAGGACGGCTATGCCGTGTCGAATTCACGTTCAGCGTCCAGGCACGTCACCCCAGAGCAGCTTGTGCAACTGCACCTGAAGGCGCACGTTCAGGCGATCGGCGACGATCCAGTCGGCCAGTGTGCCCGGCGCCAGCTGCGCATGGGACGGCGAGAAAAGCACCGTGCAGGGCAGTGTCGGATGCTCGGCCAGCACGCCACGGGCCCAGTCGTAGTCGGCGCGATCGCAGATGACGAATTTCAGCGCATCGCCGGGTGTGAGCAGTGCAAGGTTGTTCAGGAGATTGCGCTGCTGCTCGCCGGAGCCGGGCGTTTTCAGGTCCACCACCCGCACGACACGCGGGTCCACGCCGGAAATGTCGAGCGCGCCGCCGGTTTCAAGCGATACCCTCAGCCCCGCATCACACAGTGCCGTCATCAGCGCCAGACTGCTGCGCTGCGCCAGCGGCTCACCCCCGGTCACGCACACGTGGCGCACGCCAAAATCGCGCACGGTGGTCACGACGTCATTGACGTCGCGCCACTGGCCACCACTGAATGCATAGGCGGTATCGCAGTAGCTGCAGCGCAGCGGACAGCCGGTGAGGCGCACGAATACCGTCGGCCAGCCGACGGTATTCGCCTCGCCCTGGATGGACAGGAATATTTCGGTAATCTTCAGCCGCAGCGCATCGGACGCTGCAGTATCCCCGGACGCATGCCCGGTGACGGCCTGCGTGCCTGCGGCCACGCCGGTCAGCCGACCTCCTGCGCGATCCGCTGCAGCCGCTGTGTCGCCAGCTGCGCGGCGGTGGTGCCGGGATAGTCGCGTGCCACGCGCTGCAGCGCGGCGCGGGCATCATCCCAGCGACGCAGTTCGTAGTTGCAGAAACCGATCTTCAGCAGTGCATCCGGCCGCTTGTCGGACTGCGGGTACTGATCCAGCACACGCTGGAAGTGCGGCAGGGCACCATTGAAGTCACTGCGCACATAATAGGTTTCGGCCAGCCAGTACTGTGCGTTGTCCGCCAGGCGGCTGGTCGCATGGTTGGCGAGGAACTGCGTAAACGCCTGCTCCGCCTGTTCGTACTGCCGGTTCTGCAACAGATTGAAAGCGGCCTGGTAGGCGTCCTGATCGTTGCCTGCACCTGGCATCGATGGCAGTGCAGAAATTGCGCCGCCCTGCCCCGGACTCTGGCCCTGCTGCCCCTGAACGGGACCACCGGCGCCCGGGCCAAAGCCACCGCCACCGAACTCATCGCCACCGCCGCCCGGCCCGAAAGGCGCGAGGCCGCCGCGAATCTGCGACTGCTCGATCGTCTGCAGGCGACGATCCACATCCAGATACAGCTCGCGCTGGCGTGCGCCCTGATTCTCGGACTCATACACCAACGTTTCCAGCTCACCACGCAGGCCACGGGTTTCCGCCTGCAGCTGCTCCAGCTGATTGGCAATCTGCAACAGGCTCTGGTTGTCGATCACGCGCTCGATGCGGATCAGTCTGGCTTCCATGTCGGTGAGACGCAGGTAGACCGGGTCTTCCGTCGGTGAAAGCGAGGTGCAGCCGGCTACGGCGACCAGCGTCGCGGCAGTCAGCATCAATCCTGCTCTATTCATCGCATTCCCCTTTCAGGTTCGTGTCTGCGCCGGGGTCACCAGACCCCGGCGCGAGGACTGTTCCGGTTGCCGCCGCGTTACTGGCGGTACACCAGTTCCACACGACGGTTCAGGCCCCAGGCCTCTTCGTTGCTGCCGAAAGCCGCCGGCCGTTCCTCTCCGTAGCTGACGGTCGTAATCTGGCTGGCCGATGCGCCCTGCAGCAGCAGGAAGCTGCGCACTGCCTGGGCACGACGCTCACCCAATCCGATATTGTACTCGCGGCTGCCGCGTTCATCCGTATGGCCTTCCAGACGCAGGCTGGCGCGCGGGTTGTCCGCCAGGTAGCGGCCATGGGCGACCAGTATGTCATTGAAATCCGAGCGGATCTCGCTGCGGTCGAACTCGAAGTACACAACCAGGTTATCCAGCAGACGCTGCGACGGGCCATCGGCAAACTCACCAATGCCACCGGCACCACCCACGCCTGTCGTCGAAGCGCCGCTGCCGGAGCCTCCGATGCCGAACCCTTCCAGGCCATTGTCAGCGTCCGGCAACGTCGTCGCCGAGCGGCCACCGCACCCGGCCAGCGTGAGCATCAACACCAGACAGGTAACCACAACGCTATATCTACGCATGTCTTTAGAACCTCGGTTAAGAAAAGCTCCGAACCATCGGAGCATGAAGAAAAATATCCCGTCGATCAAGGCAGCGGAAAGGGACCCCAAACCGGCTCGCGCACCTCGCCATCCACCGATGCGATCTCCTGGCGGATACGCCCGTCGGTGCTGACGGCCGCCAGTACGCCACGGCCGCGTTCGCGGGTGGCATAGATGATCTGCGCGCCATTGGGCGCGAAACTCGGTGACTCGTCGTTGCTGCCTTCGCTCACCACCCGCGTACTGCCGGATTGAATGTCGACCACCGCGATACGGAAATTGCCGCGGTCATTGTGGATCACGGCCAGACTGCGGCCATCGGGCGAAATCCGCGGGCGCGCATTGTACGCCCCTTCGCGGGTAATACGCTCGGCGCGTGAGCCGGCCTGCGCGGCGACACGGTAGACCTGCGGACCACCGGCACGATCGGACATGAAGAAGATGCTGCGTCCATCCTGGCTCCACACCGGTTCGGTATCGATGGCCTGACTGTTGGTGACACGCGAGATCATCTGTGACGACAGATCCAGCGTATAGATGTTCAGTGAGGCCTCGCCCATGGACAGCACCAGCGCCAGCTGTCGCCCGTCCGGCGAGAACGCCGGCGACGCATTCACGCCGGCCCGATTCGACACCCGCTCCCGCGTGCCGGTGCGCAGCGTCTGCACGTAGATGGCCGAATCACCGCCCTCGAACGACACGTAGGCGATACGTCGGCCATCGGGCGACCAGCTCGGCGACATCAGCGGCTGCGACGACTCGGCGATCACCTGCGGATCCATCCCGTCGGCGTCGGACACGATCAGCTGGTAGAGACGGCTGTTGCCATTGCGCTGCTCGTTGACATAGGCGATGCGCGTACCGAATACACCGCGAATCCCGGTCAGGGCCTCGAACACCATGTCGGACACCCGGTGTCCTGCCGCGCGCAGCTCACTTTCGGTGGCGGTGAGCCGATAGCCGAGAATCTGTTCGCTGCGGGCGACATCGAACAGCTGAAAGACGATGGTGTAGCGGCCCGGGCCCTCCTCCATCAGCCGACCGGTCACCAGCGCGTCGACTCCCACGATGCGCCAGTCGGGGAATGCCACCTGCTCGGGCCGCGTCGGCCGCGACAGCATGTCCCGCTCGGCCATCGGCGAGAACCGGCCGCTGTTGCGCAGATTCTGCGTCACCAGTCCCGAGACGTCGAACGGTGCGGACTGACCCGGACCTTCCCAGGCGAACGGCACGATCGCGATCGGTACGGGACGTTCCACGCCACGGCTGATCGTGATTTCCAGTTGCGCGTTCGCGCTCGGCGCCACCAGCGCAATCAAGGCCAGCAGCCAGCCAGTGCCGGCCCTCATGGTCCGTTCCATCGTCATTCTCATCATGCGGGGTCCTCGGGGATTGAATTGTCCATGCCAGAGACTCAGACCTCGGGCTCGAAGGTCAGTTGCAGGTTTCGACTGAACAGTGCCGGCACCGGCGGCAGCGGCAGTGGTGACGCCCGATGCACCGCCGCCTCGATCGAACGCCGCACCGCATCATCGCCATTGCATTGGCCGATGCGCACATCCACCACATCGCCACTGGGGATCTGCTGCACGTGGACGACGCACGACAGGCCCCGACTTGCGCTTGGCGGCATGTTCCAGTTCCGCTCGATCTCTTGCTGAATCATCGCCATGTACTGGTCACGCAGCCCCGACTCCTCGGCACTGCGCCGCGCAGCCTCGGCGTCCAGCATACGCGACAGTTCGGCTTCCGCTTCCGCCTGCCGGCGCGCCTGTTCCGCCGCGACGCGCCGCCGCTCGGCTTCCTCGCGCTGCCGCTGCTCTTCCTCGAGGCGGCGGCGGCGCTCTTCTTCAGCGCGCTGCTCGGCCAGGCGCGCCTCCTCTTCTTCACGTCGCCGCTGTTCTGCCAGGCGCTGCCGTTCAGCCTCGGCCTGACGAGCCTGCTCGTCGGCCTGCCGCTGCGCCTCCTGCTCACGTTGCTGCTGCAACTGCTGAAGCCTTGCCTGCTCGGCCCGCTCGGCGTCCTCGCGCTCGCGGCGCTGCTGCTCGACCCGCTGTTCGTCGGCCTCCTGCCGGGCTCTTGCCGCAGCTGCGGCCGCTTCAGCTGCTTCAGCCGCTTCCCTGATCCGCTGTTCATCGGCAGCTCGCTGCTGCGCCTGGCGTTCAACCACCTGCTCCAGCGCGGCCGAGTCCATGAACACCGCTTCAATGGCCAGCACTTGCGGCCCGGGCGGCACATGCGGCTGTTCGCGGGCGAAAGGCACGCCAATCAAGAACATCGCGATCAGTGCCGCGTGCATCATCACCGACAGGGTGATCGACAGCGATTTGTTTAACACGGACGATGTCATCAACTATTCCGGACCTTGCTCAGCGCTCCTGTGAACTATCGGGCGGGCCGGCCAGCAATCCGACCGATCTGGCACCGCCCTCCTGAAGCAGCCGCATGCCCTCCAATACACGACCATAATCGACGGCGTTGTCTCCATTGACAATCACAGGGGTGTCGGCGTTGCGTCGAAGTACGGCCGCGGTCACCGCGCGCACGCGATCGGCGTCCACGGGCATCGCTTCGTCGTCATCCACGGTCTCGTCCGCACCCACATTCAGGTAGAACAGGCCGTCGCGGTCGACGCTCAGAATCAAGGGTTGATCGAACTCCGCCAGGTCGATGGGTTCACCACCCACCTGTGGCAGGTCCACCTGAATGCCCTGGGTCAGCAACGGCGCCGTGATCATGAAGATGATCAGCAGCACCAGCATCACGTCGATGTAGGGAACGACGTTGATTTCGCCCATCAGTTTGCGTTTCGGACGACCTGCCATCTCAGCCTCCCTTAGGCTCCCTGCGTACCGCATTACGCTGGAAAATGGCCGACAGTTCCTCCATGAACGTGTCGTAGCGCACCTGCAGCCGGGTTACCTGATCGGCGTAGCGGTTGAATGCGATCACCGCGGGAATCGCCGCGAACAACCCCATCGCGGTAGCGATCAGCGCCTCGGCGATACCGGGCGCCACCATCGCCAGCGTCGCGCTCTGTACATTTCCCAGCGCGCGAAATGAATTCATGATGCCCCAGACCGTGCCGAACAGCCCCACATACGGACTCGTCGAACCCACCGTCGCAAGGAACGCCAGATTCTGCTCCAGCTTCTCGACTTCGCGCATCTGCGACACATTCATCGCCCGCCGCGAGCCCTCGACGATTCTGTCCGCGCTGAGTCCGGGTTCCTGCTTCAGCCGGCCGAACTCGCGAAATCCGGCTTCGAAGATCCCGGCCATGCCCTCGGCCTGCTCCTCCGAGGCGGCCACATCGCGATACAGGCTCGACAGGTCGCCGCCGGACCAGAAGCTGTTCTCGAACCCGTTGGCCGACGACTGCGCGCTCCTGATCACACGCCGCTTTTCGATGATCACGTACCAGGACGCGATCGACGCGAGCAGCAGCACCAGCATCACCAGCTGCACTACGAAGCTCGCGTTCAGGATCAGGGCCGTATAGGACATTTCATTCATGCTTGCAACTCACTGGTCAATGCCGCCGGCAGGCGGCGCGGCCGGCCACTGCCGGCATCCATGCAGGCGACTTCGGCACGCCCGCTGCACACAAGTTCACCATCGCTTTCATGGCGGCGAATACTCTGATCGAAAATCACCCGCGCACCACGTACTTCGGCGAGGTCCGCAGACACATACAGCATGTCGCTGAGCCGAGCCGGCGCGACGAACCGCAGCGTGAGCGCACTCAAGACCAGATGCACGTTGTCACGCATTCGCAGTGCGTCATGCTCCAGCCGGCGTGCACGCAGCCACTCGGTTCGCGCCCGCTCCAGAAACCGCACGTAGCTGGCGTTGTAGACCACGCCCTGGGCATCGGTGTCCTCCAGATACACTCTGACCGGCAATACGCAGCCCGTCACGTCCCGATGCTCCGCCGCCTCAATCGAACAGCTCCCCGGACTGTGGAGAGCGTGCGGCAGGCACATACTCAATGCCGAAATGCAGATAGGCCGTGCGCGTCGCCATGCGGCCGCGCGCGGTGCGCTGCAGAAAGCCCTCCTGAATCAGAAACGGCTCAACCACGTCCTCGAGCGTGCCGCGCTCCTCGCCAACGGCCGCCGCCAGACTGTCCACGCCCACCGGTCCGCCGTCGAACTTCTCGATCACCGTGAGCAGCAGCTTGCGATCCATCTGATCCAGGCCATGCGGGTCCACGTCGAGCATGTCCATGGCTGCCCGCGCCACATCCGCGGTGACGCTGCCGTCGCATTCCACCTGCGCGTAGTCACGCACGCGACGCAGCAGGCGGTTGGTGATACGCGGCGTGCCGCGCGACCGGGTTGCGATTTCGCGCGCGCCGCCATCGTCGATCGGCAGGTTCAGCAGCTCCGCGGTGCGTTTTGCAATGCGCGTCAGATCCTCGCCACCGTAAAACTCCAGCCGCTGCACGATGCCGAAGCGATCGCGCAGCGGCGACGTGAGCAGGCCGGCACGTGTCGTTGCGCCGACCAGCGTAAACGGCGGCAGGTCGATCTTGATGGACCTTGCGCCTGGTCCCTCGCCGATGATGATGTCGAGCTGAAAGTCTTCCAGTGCCGGATACAGCACTTCCTCGACCACCGGGCTCAGGCGATGGATCTCGTCGACGAACAGCACGTCATTGGCTTCGAGATTGGTGAGAATCGCCGCCAGGTCGCCCGGACGTTCCAGCACCGGACCGGATGTCTGACGCAGGTTCACGCCGAGCTCGTTGGCAATGATATGCGCCAGCGTGGTCTTGCCCAGCCCCGGCGGACCGAAAATCAGCGTATGGTCCAACGCCTCGCTGCGCTGGCGGGCCGCGGTGATGAAGATGCCCATCTGGCGCTTGACCGCAGCCTGGCCGACATAGTGCTCGAGCCGCTTCGGACGCAGCGCGCGATCGAAGGCCTCGTCGTCTCGTCCGGCCTGCGCAGTTACGAATCTGGAATCGGTGTTCATCACGACGACCGGTTGTGTATCCGCTTCAATGCCTGGCGAATGAGCTCTTCCGTGCCCAGACTCTGATCCAGACCATCGAGCATGCGTACCGCTTCGGCCGGCTTGTAGCCCAGCGCCAGCAGCGCGCCCTGTGCGACGTCGGTCGCGGCAGCGCTCGCCGGCGCAGTCGTTGTGGCCGCTGCCGGAAGGCGGTCGGGCATTTCCAGCAGCAGGCGTTCGGCGGTCTTGCGGCCCACGCCTGGCAAGCGCGTCAGACTGCCCAGGTCCTTGTCGGCCACACACTGCGCAAAGCTCTGCACGCTCATGCCAGAGAGCACACCCAATGCGATTCGAGCGCCGACCCCCGAGACCTTCAGCAGGCCGCGAAACAGACGCCGTTCGTCCTCGGTGGAGAAGCCGTACAGCACATGTGCATCGTCGCGTATCAGCAGATGCGTCACCAGCGTCACCACCTCGCCGGTCGCCGGCAGTCGGTAGAACGTGGACATCGGCGCCTCAAGTTCATACCCGACACCGCCCACATCGAGCATCAGCCGCGGCGGTTCCCTGAGGACCAGCTTGCCGCACAGGAATCCGATCACGAGGCACCCGCCGCCTGGCGCAGCACGCCATGGGTATCACGCTGATGGGCATGGCAGATGGCCGCCGCGAGCGCGTCGGCCGCATCGGCCTGCAGGTCGCCACGGATAGCGAGAATCATTCTGACCATGTTTTCGACCTGGGATTTCTCTGCGCCGCCGAACCCGGCAACGGCCTTCTTGATGTGACGTGCGCTGTATTCATGGATGGGGAGGTCGGAGGAGAATGTTGCGCACAGGGCCGCAGCTCTGGCCTGACCAAGCTTCAGCGCGCTGTCGGCATTGCGATGCAGAAATACCCGCTCCACCGACACTTCAGCCGGCGCAAACTCCGTCACGATGCCGGCCATGCGCTCGAATATCGTCTTCAGCCTCGCGCTGTGATCACCTTCGGTACGAATGGTTCCCCAACCCACCGCCGTCGTACGCCCCGCACGAACATCGACGACACCATAACCGGTGACGATGGACCCTGGATCGATACCCAAAATGCGGATCGTGTCGGTCACGATGTGCGGTCTCGCCTCCTCACGCAGTCTCCTCCAGCAGCTCTTCGGGAATGTCGGCGTTGGAATAGACCTGCTGCACGTCGTCGAGCTCATCGAGCACATCGAGCATCTTCAGCAGCGATTCTGCCTGCCCGACGTCGATACTGGCGCGCAGCGATGCGCGCATCGTGACCGCGGCGTAATCCGCCTCAAGTCCCGCCCCGGCCAGCGCATCGCGCACGGCTTCGAACCTGTCGGGTTCGCAGATGACCTCGGCGCTGCCGTCTTCAGCGACGATGACGTCATCGGCACCGGCATCGATAGCCGCTTCCATCAGCCTGTCCTCGTCAATCCCATCGGGGAAGCTGATCAGTCCGACATGGGCGAACAGATAGCTCACCGAGCCGTCCGACCCCAGGTTGCCGCCGTACTTGGAGAAAGCATGTCGCACTTCGGCGACAGTCCGATTGCGGTTGTCGGTGAGGCAGTCGACCATGACGGCCGTGCCACCGGGTCCGTAGCCCTCGTAGCGCACTTCCTCGTAGCTGTCGCCGTCCAGTTCACCGGTACCGCGCTTCACCGCGCGGTCCATGTTGTCCTTGGGCATGCTCTGCGCCTTGGCCTTTTCGATGGCCAGCCGCAGACGGGGATTGGTCAACGGATCACCGCCGCCGGCGCGTGCCGCGATGGTGATTTCACGAATCAGCTTGGTGAACAGCTTGCCGCGCTTGGCATCCTGAGCACCCTTGCGAAAACGGATATTCGCCCACTTGCTGTGGCCGGCCATGGCTTGCGCTCCCGAGAATACTGGCTGAACGATCGTCCGCACACGATCCGTTCGCCACGACGCATGCGACCTGCAAAAACTCCGATACGCCTCTACCACAGGCGTCGCCGCGTATCATAGCGGCAATGGCCGGCTGCTTGCGAGGGCTGTTGCGGTCGTCAGCGATTGATGCCGTGCAGCGCGCGCTTATCGGCCGCGAGCGCGGCCTCGTGCATGGACTCGCTGAGGGTGGGATGAGCGTGCACGGTACGCTGGATATCCTCGGCGGAACCTCCGAATTCCATGGCCAGCACAGCTTCCGCGATCAGTTCGCCAGCCACCGCGCCGATGATGTGCACACCCAGAATCTCGTCCGTGTCGGCATCAGCCAGCAGCTTGACGAATCCGCCGGTCTGCTCCATCGCCTTGGCGCGGCCGTTGGCTGCGAACCCGAAGCTGCCGGCCTTGTAGGCGCGACCTTCTTCCCGGAGCTCTTCCTCGTTCTGTCCCACCCAGGCAACTTCCGGCGCGGTGTAAATCACCGACGGAATGGTCCGGTGGTTCAGTTCACCATAGCGCCCCGCGATCAGGTCGGCGACCATCACGCCTTCCTCGGTGGCCTTGTGAGCCAGCATAGGTCCACGAACGACGTCGCCCACCGCATAGACATCGGGCAGCGCGGTACGGCACTGGTCGTCGACGACGATACGACCGCGCTCGTCGGTCGCAACCTTCACGCGATCGCCGAACAGGCCATCGGTGAACGGCTTGCGGCCCACGCAGACGATCAGCCGGTCGACGGTGAGATTCTGCGACTTGCCACCCTGCTCGTACTCGACCATCACGCCATCGTCACCGACAGTGGCCTTCGATACCTTTGCGCCCAGATGAATGTCCAGCCCCTGAGCACGGAACAGACGCATCGCCTCCCTGGCTATCTGGCGATCGGCGAACGCCATGAAGTCGTCCATTGCCTCCAGCAGCACCACTTCGGCACCCAGCCGGCTCCAGACGCTGCCCAGCTCCAGTCCGATCACACCGGCGCCGATCACGCCAATCCGTTCGGGCACTTCGGAAAACGCCAGCGCGCCGGATGAGTCGACGATTCGCTTGCCGTCGAACGGCGCACTTTGCAGTTCCACGGGCACGGAACCGGTCGCCAGAATCACGCTGCGGGCCTTCAGCACGGTCCTGCCGCCGTCGGCGTTCTCCACTTCGACCTGATTGTCGGCGAGCAGTCGCCCATGGCCACGAATCGCCGTGACCCCGTTCGCTTTCAGCAGTGAGTCGATACCGGAGGTAAGCTGCTCAACAATGCCGGTCTTGCGTTGCTGCATCGCGGCAACGTCGATGTTCAGGCCGCCGACGACGATGCCGTGACGCTTGA
Source organism: Gammaproteobacteria bacterium (assembly GCA_050485545.1). GTDB lineage: Bacteria > Pseudomonadota > Gammaproteobacteria > Steroidobacterales > Rariloculaceae > JBJHBP01. Next base: position 80,334 of record JBJHBP010000006.1, on the reverse strand, counting down.
ACTCCGTCGCGGCGCGGTGATAGAGCTCGGAGGATTCCAGCAGCGCCTTGGATGGTATGCAGCCCACGTTCAGGCAGGTGCCGCCAAATGGCCGCTTGCCGCTGGCATCCTGCCAGTTGTCCACGCAGGCCGCCGACAGCCCGTTCTGTGCGGCACGTATCGCCGCCGGATAACCGCCCGGCCCACCGCCAATGACAACGACATCGAATTGCTGTTCCATGCGGGCCTCTCAAACCTGCAGGATCAGTCGCGCAGGTTCCTCGAGCTGCTCCTTGATCGCCACCAGGAACTGCACGGCTTCACGACCATCGACGATGCGGTGATCGTAGCTCAGCGCCAGGTACATCATGGGTCGCACTACGATTTCACCGTCAACCACCACCGCACGCTCCTGGATCTTGTGCATGCCAAGAATTCCGCTCTGCGGGGGATTGAGAATCGGCGTGGACATCAGAGAACCGAAGATGCCGCCATTGGTGAGCGTGAACGTGCCGCCGGTGAGATCGTCCATTGTGATCTCGCCCTTTCTGGCACGCTGCGCGAAGTCGGTAACGTTCTTTTCAATCTGCGCGAAACTCTGACTTTCGGCGTTGCGCAGCACCGGCACCAGCAGTCCCCTGTCGGTGGAGACCGCAACGCCGATATCGAAATATTCGTGATAGACGATCTCGTCGCCGTCGATGGAGGCGTTCAGCAACGGGAAGCGGCGCAGCGCCTCGATCGCGGCCTTCACGAAAAACGACATGAAGCCCAGCTTGATCTCGTAGCGCCGCTCAAACGCTTCCTGGTAGCGACTGCGCAGCGCCATCACAGCGCTCATATCGATCTCGTTGAACGTGGTGAGCATGGCAGCGGTGCGCTGCGCTTCCACCAGCCGTTCGGCGATTCGGGCACGCAGCCGTGTCATCGTGACGCGGTGCTCAGCCCGTGAAAGCGCACTGCCCGGCGACCGCTCGGAAGCCTGCGGCGCCTCGCTGTCCAGGCCAGCCGAATCGGCATGCTTGCCGGCAATGAAATCAAGCACATCACTCTTGGTGATCCGGCCTTCGCGGCCTGACCCGCTGATGGCGGACGGATCGATCTCGTGCTCGTCGACCAGCTTGCGCGCCGCCGGTCCCATGCGCGGACCTGCCGACGAATCGTCATCATCCTCATCACTGTCCTCACTGCGAGAACGGACGTCGGACCTGCCTTCCGGCTGTTTACCCTGACCGTCTGCCGCAGCTTCCGGGGACTTGCCCGCAGACTCGGCGGACTCGGCTTCTTTCTTTTCCGAGCCTTTCTCCGCAGCCTTGTCCTGCGAAGCCTTTTTTTCCGAGCCGCCAGCGGCGCCGTCACTGGCTTCGCCGGGCTCAAGCAATGCCAGCACCTGACCGCTGGACACCGTAGCGCCATCGTCCGCGCGGATTTCCTTGAGTACGCCATCCGCTGGCGCAGGCACCTCCAGCACCACCTTGTCCGTTTCCAGATCGACAAGGTTTTCGTCGCGCTTCACCTGATCTCCGGCTTTCTTGTGCCAGCTCACCAGCGTGGCGTCGGCGACGGACTCGGGCAGTTGCGGAACTTTGACTTCGATACTCACGGCCTACTCACTTGTCGGTTGACTGGGCTTGTCGGTTGACTGGGCTTGTCGATTAACCGGGAACCGCAGTGCGCTGCGGCACAGCCATGTCCGCGCATGGACGCTGGCGCCGGAAATCGGAACGGATGCGCGTTTCCCGCATGGCGTCAGGCGCGCCGGGCAACGGCTTTTACACCGCGCCCTGAAGCATCGGCCGCAAGCGCGGCAGCGACCAGCGCCTCCTGCTGACGGACGTGGAGCGCGTGGATTCCGGAAGCCGGCGCGGCGGCACCGGGCCGCCCGGCGTAGAACAGCTGGTGCCTGTCGGTCAGCGGCTCCGACAGCCGATGGCGGATCTGATACCAGGCACCCTGATTCTGCGGCTCTTCCTGACACCAGACGATTTCGGTGGCCTTCGGGTACATCGCAACCGCTGCGGCGTAATCCTCCACCGGAAACGGATACAGCTCTTCCAGACGGATGATCGCCACCTGATTCAGCTCCTCGCTGCGCCTGAACTCCACCAGGTCATAGTAGACCTTGCCACTGCAGAACACGATGCGCCGGACGCTGTCGGCATCGAGCCGTTCGGTTTCACCGATCAGGGGCAGGAAACGACCGCTCGACAGCTCCTCGAGCGACGACACGGACAGACGATGGCGCAGCAGGCTCTTGGGCGTCATCACCACCAGCGGCTTGCGCAGCGGACGGACCATCTGACGGCGGAGCATGTGGAACATCTGCGCCGGCGTGGACGGCACACAGACCTGCATGTTGTGCTCCGCGCACAGCTGCAGAAAGCGTTCCAGCCGCGCGGACGAATGCTCGGGACCCTGCCCCTCGTAACCGTGCGGCAGAAACAGCGTCAGACCGCACAGCCGGCCCCACTTGGCTTCACCGGAACTGATGAACTGGTCGATGACGACCTGCGCACCGTTCACGAAGTCGCCGAACTGGCCCTCCCAGATCACCAGACAATCCGGTGCCGTGGTGCTGTAGCCGTACTCGAACGCCAGCACTGCTTCTTCCGACAGCAGCGAATCGGTGAGCGTCAGCGCACGCGGTTCTTCTGCCACACCGTCCAGCAGAACAAGCTCATCGCCGCTGTTCTGATCAATCAGGGCGGCGTGTCGGTGAAAGAACGTGCCACGACGGCTGTCCTGGCCCACCAGCCGAACGTAATAGCCCTCGGCGAGCAGCGAGGCATAAGCCAGTGTCTCGGCGAACCCCCAGTCCAGATCCAGCTCGCCGGCACACATGCGCCGACGATCCTCGATAATTCGGCTGACCCGGGAATGCAGCTGGAAATCGTCCGGCACGCTGGAGACGATCTGCGCGAGTCGGGCCACTTCGGCTGCCGGCACAGCGGTATCCACCGAATCCCCCAGCACCGCTTCCTGATAGCGGCTCCAGTCCACCGTGTACTGATTGCCGATCATGCCCAGGGCCGTGGGATTGGCATTGCGCCCTTCATCCAGCAACTGGCGATACTCATCCGCGGTCTGCTCCAGCATCGGTTCATCGACCAGGCCACTCTCGATCAGCTTGCGTCCATATATGGTGCGCACGCTGGGATGCTTGCGGATTACGGCATACATCTGCGGTTGCGTGGCAGCCGGCTCATCCGCCTCGTTGTGTCCGAGTCTGCGATAGCTGACCAGGTCGATCACGACATCCTTGTGAAAGGCCTGTCGGTATCGCAGCGCCAGCCGTATCGCGGCCACCGCCGCTTCCGGATCGTCGCCGTTGACGTGAAACACCGGCGCCTCGATCATTTTCGCGATGTCCGAACAGTAGCTCGTGGAGCGCATGTCCTCGGGCCTGCTGGTCGTGAATCCGATCTGGTTGTTGATCACGATGTGCACGGTGCCGCCGGTGTAGAAGGCCCGCGTCTGCGACAGCTGGAAAGTCTCGGCCACTACACCCTGGCCCGCGAAGGCCGCATCGCCGTGAATCAGGATGGGCAGTACTTCGTCACCCGATTCGTCGCCACGCCGGTCCTGACGCGCACGCACCGAACCCTCAACGACAGGATCGACGATTTCCAGATGCGACGGGTTGAATGCCAGCGCAATGTGCACGTTGCCGCCGGGCGTGCGCACGTCGGCCGAGAAGCCCATGTGATACTTGACGTCACCGGAGCCCTTCAGGTTGGCCAGGTCATAGGCGCCCTCGAACTCGGAAAACAGCTCCTGTGGCGACTTTCCAAGTACGTTGACCAGCACGTTGAGGCGGCCGCGATGCGCCATGCCGATGACGATTTCGCGAATGCCGCGTTCTCCCGACCGCTGGATCAGGTCGTCCAGCATCGGAATCAGGGTCTCGCTGCCTTCCAGCGAGAAGCGCTTCTGCCCCACATACTTGGTGTTGAGGTAGCGTTCAATTCCGTCCGCCCGCGTCAGGCTGCCGAGAATCGCCAGCTGTTCATCGTCGCTGATCGACCATTGCGCCATGCAGGCTTCAAAACGCTCGCGCAGCCAGAGCCGCTCACGGGCGCGCGAGATGTGGGCGAACTCCACCGTGAGCTTGCCGCAGTAGATCTTTTTCAGCAGCGCGATGATCTGTTCGAGCTTCATCCGCCCGCGACCGGTGCCGGCAAGCCCTCCGGTGGAGAATTCGCGGACCAGATCGGATTCGTTCAGGCCGAGGAAGTCGAGCTTCAGCACCGCGGGCACGTGACGCTCCCAGAGCCCCAGGGGGTCCAGGTCGGCAATCTGGTGACCGCGAAGGCTGAAGACCTGAATCAGACGGGAAACGGCGGCCTGCTTTTCGCTGGCGTCTTCGTCGGCGGGACCGTGGCGGACTTCGCCGGTCGACGCGGACCCGTCACGCAGCCGCTCACCCAAAGCCCGAATGATGGGGCCATGTGCGACATCACCACTGTCACCACCCAGCGAACGGAAGTAGCGTCGCCAGACGGCCGGCACGCTGCCGGGATCGTCCAGGTAATTTTCGTACAGGTGTTCGACATACGGCGCGTTGGCCGCATGCAGCGGGGACGACTGCAATTGTCGCTCTCGTGACGTAGTCATGGCCGATGGCGGCAGCGCGTGCGCGGGGTGAGTGCGGTTTCAGCTCAATCGAGCCGTAATGGCCGCGTAGTGTAACCAAACGGCCGCCAAACTCAACCAAACTGTTCCGAAACGTTCACCGGGACAGCGACACGCCTTCCGTTTCGCCGACCCCGCTGCTACGCCAACGCGTCATGGCGCCGCCAGTCAGGACGCCGTCATACAATCAGGCTCAGCAGCCACAGCTCCCAGCCGATTACCGCGATGTAGACCAGCAGGCACAGGCTCAGGACCTGACTGACCCGGAGATAGCCAAACAGCCGCGCACGAGCCAGGGCGACGAGGACCACGACGCCGCCTCCGGTCAAACCCATCTTGATCAGCGCAAACAGATGCGGATGGTAGCCAAGCACCCAGGCGAGGAACGGATTGGCTTCGTAGGCACCGTGCAGCAGCAGGGTCAGCGTCAGCAGCGCATCGGCGACGCTGAGCAACAGGATGCTGACGGCGAGGAACAGCAGATGCGGCTCGTGCCAGTCCGCGATCAGCGCGTACTCGCTGCCACGCCGGCCGGCGCGTCTTCTCGGGTTGATCGCGCCCCGCATCACCGTGCGCCAGCTCAGGGTGCGTCGATCCGTGCCACCGCGACGTTCAGCAGCGCGCATCTGTGCTGCCGCCAGCAATGATCCGCCCGTTTCGCCGCGCACGGCGACACTCCCCGCTTCTGCCATAGCACACCGTTGAAGTCCGATAACAGAGTCACAATCTGCAAGAAGCGGGCCGAAACCACGAACGCCGCGCGGCGACGGCGCTTCGGCGACTCAGCGCGGCGGAACCATCCTGTCGCAGGAATCCGCTTGTAAAGGAAGTCGACGCATTGACCCGCGAGCGGGGGTCCGCGACTGACACCGGCTCACTCCGACGTGGCACGCAGCAGATAGGCCAGCAGATCGCGGCGGTCGACATCCGCCCGCAGACCGGCAAACACCATCGCATTGCCCGGAATGAAATCCGACGGACGCTGCAGCCAGGCTTCCAGCGCAGCGGGCGTCCACACCAGACCCGTCTGGCGTAGCGCCTCTGAGTAGTCGAAACCAGGCAGCGCCGCAGCCTCCCGTCCGAACACCCCATGCAGATTCGGACCGATCTGATGCGCCTGACTCTCGCCCACGGTATGGCAGGCACGGCAGGCCAGTGCCAGCACTTCACCCCGCCGCAGATCGGCTTCCTGATAGCGGGGTTCGCGAAGATAGTCCTCGATGGCGCGTACTTCACTGTCCATGAAGCTGGAGAATGTCACCGTCCGGGTTTCGGGCGGGGCCGGCGCTGCGGCGGTGTCACCACCCTGCCCCGTTGGCCCGCACCCGGCCACGGCCAATGCACCCAGCATCACCAGTCCCTTGCGCATTGCACCCTCCATGGTCGCCGACCGACTGGCGCCATTATACGGATGCCGCGGGTCAGAACGCCCACCTCAGCGAGGTGTGCAGCACTACATCGGGCGACACGTTCACGGTGAGGTCCTCGTTCACGCCGAATTCGAACCATGCCTGCGGGGCGAACCGCCACCAGCCGCCCAGCGTGAGCTGCGCGCCGGGCTGGCCCACCGCAAGGCGTGACCGGTAGTAGCGACCATGCAGATCGAGCTGCCCCTTGATACCCAGACGAGGGGCAAACAGCCACGCACCACCGACCATGGCGACCGGTACCACGCGTTCGCGATCGAAAGTCGCCTGCGCCGGCCGGCCCGCAGCCAGTACGCCAGCCCCCCAGAAGTACGACGCAGGCCTTGCGGCGAATCGGCCGCTCCGGACCCGAACCATCGTAACCGCCAGATCGGCGGCGCCGCTGCCGGCCAGCAGGTCCTCGCGCCCGGTCGGGAGCTTCAGCGCCAGACCCAGCGTCAGACCCTGATCGCCAAGCCGGCGGTTTACGGCCACGCGCACATCGCCCATTCCGCTGGCGGATCGCAAGCGCTCGTACGGCGCGCCATCGCTTTGGATGTCGCCATCGTCGAATCGCATCAGCACCTGACCCGCCGCACGCAGGTTTCGGGAACCTTCCGGCAGGCCGAAGGCCCGATGCCAGCGGTCGATGAACCGGTCCAGCACCCCGCCGGATTGACGAATCCAGGGCAATTCAACGCTCAGTGACCAATCCTGCGTCAGCGTCCGGCGATACAGCAGAGCCTTGCGCCAGGTCTCCACATCCAGATCGGCACGGTGACTGCCGGCCTGTTCGACCCAGTCGTGATTGGCCACATCCACGACAAGATCCACTGAGCGCACGCCGGCGCCAGCTGCGGTTTCCCATGCCGGCGCGCCGAATATGGCCATCAGAGGGTTCAGGTTGCGAGTCCGGAACGGCTCGGCCACTGGATCGGATGCCCCCGCGGGCAGCGAGGCCAGCCAGCCGACCAGGGCGATCAGGGCCAGCGCGGCGCGGGCGCAGATGGTGCTTGCAGGCATCATGATGCCGGTGATTGTAGTGGCCTGGCGACAAAGCTGTGCGGGCGCCTTTCGTGAGCGCGGCGCAAACAGGTAACATGAAGCCAACGGGAATGGTGACGGACGACTATGTACATGCGTATTTCATGGATGATGCTGCTGGCAGTCATGCTGGCCGTGGCAGGATGCGACGGCTCGGGGCGCGAGCGGCCGCCACAGGTTCGGGTGAATGTGATTCATGCCGCACCCGGACACGCCTCCCTGCAGTTCCTTCGGGTTGAACGCCTCGAAGTCGACGTCAACTACCGTGGCCAATCGTCGATCAGCTTCGACGAGGACACCTACACGTTCAACATCGAACGGATTGCGCCCGGGACGGGCATGGCCGAAAGACTGATGTCGTTCCAGCGTCCGGTCCTGCATGGCATGGACTATTCATTCGTGCTCACCGAATTCGGCGGCGAGCTGGAAGTGATCACCGTCGAACGACCCGCTCACCCGGCGAATGCCACGGCTGCCAGTGTCATGGCCATGCATGCAGGCCCCGACGTGCCTCCCCTGTCGATGTATGTCGTACCCCAGGACACTGATGTCTCGACCACGAACCCGTTGGCGACCCTCGGATTTCCCGAGCGCAGCGAACCCGTCGCTCTTCCGGCAGGAACCTACGAACTGGTGCTGACGACACCGGGAAACCCGGGTGATGTGCAACTGCGAACCGGTACATTCGAACTCTCCAACAGTGACTCGAACATGTTCGTGATTTTCTCGGAAGCCGGCCAGGGCATTTCCGAGATCGGAGTACTGCGCGGGGGAACCCAGTCCCAATACCTGTCCGACCGCGACATGCAGGCTGCCGTGCGGGTATTCAACGCGGTCGCCGACCTTGCGCCACGCGACCTGTACATCGGTGAGGTGGTCGAACCGCCGGCCATTGCGGGTGCGGAGTATGGCGTACTGAGCGAGCTGGTGACGGCCCCCGCCGGCAATATTCAGTACACGATCACGCCGCAGGGCAATGTCGGTGCGCTGGAACTCGAAACTGCCGGCAGCACCATTGTCGGCCGCATACACACAATCGTGCTCTCCGGTGACCCGGGCGCGGTGGAAGGCACGCTGGCACTGGAAGACCGCCGCCGGATTTACGACCAGGGCCGCGTAAGAATCGCCAACGCAACCAACGGCTTCGACGAGTCGCTGCAGATTTTTCTGGTGCCCGAGGGCACACCGGTCGAGGCGCTGCTGTTTCCCATCACCCTGTCATCCCCAGGCGTCGGATCGGTCGCGGGTTTCGTGCCTGGCGACTACGAGATGTACGTCCGCATCAGCGGCGAAACCGAGGGATTCGCTGCCGGGCCGCTGCCCTATACCATCGAAGGCGGCGAACTCTACAACTTCTATCTGGTGGACAGCCCGACCTCCAGCGACGTGGAAGTTCTGCTGGTGAACTGACCGCAACCGCTGGGTTTGTGGCGCCCCGGGCAGGATTCGAACCTGCGACCTTCCGCTTAGGAGGCGGACGCTCTATCCTCTGAGCTACCGGGGCCGGCCGGGGCAATCATACCAGCCATGCGCACCCGGGAAACGGCTGGCCTTCAGGTTCGAGATGACGGACGGATTCCATGATCGACGGATTTTTCGAGTGACGCCTCTCACCCGGTTCGGCTTCGCCGGAGTCATCATGCTCTACGGGATCTACCAGATTTCCAACGATTCGTGGATATCCGGAAGCATCGCCATCGGCCTATCTGCAATCATTGCCTGGCTGGGCGGAAAACTCTGATCCATATCACCTGATACATATAATATGTGACGCGCGCACGGGTTCAGGCTGCGGACGATCCCTTACGCTCTGCGGCCTGAGTGTTGCGTGTGCCACACGGCCATTGGGAGGATGAAGAATATGAAGCGGTTGATGTTTCTCGCCGTACTGCTTCCGGTATCGGCCATGGCACAGCCCGTGGTTGACGAAGTTGACTACCACTATCTGGAAATCGGCTACCTGTTTACCGAGCGGGATGTCCCTGGTGGCGACATCGATGGCCGTGGACCCGGGCGATTCTCCTATTCGTTTCCGATTCGTCGTTTCCTGCATCTGTACACCAGCGTGGACGCGGTCAACTACAAGGACATTGCTGTCGACACCGACGGCAAGGCGCGCAGCAAGACATTCGGCCTGGGCACGCACTACAACATCAATCCGCGCTTGAGCGTCTACGGCCGGTTTGCCTACACCGACCTGGACCTGAACCTCGGTGCAGGCACCGTAGGTGACGACGGCGCCCTGGTCAGCGCCGGTGTGCGCTTCATTCCGGCCGCCGGCTACGAGATCCGTGCCGCGGGCACGTACAGGAGCCTCGACAGCGCAGGCAGCGACACAACCTTTACGGTTGGTGGCGACATTCACCTCACCGACGTCGTCGCACTGACCGTCGATCTCAACCTGGGCGACGACGAGAACGCCGTATTCGTTGGCGGCCGCTTCTACTTCAGCTCGGACGGTCGCACGACCCGCCGACGCTGACACGCCAGTGGGCGCGAAGCGCCCGCGTCGACAGACTGGCTCGACTCCGGCCGGATGGCACCCTGCGCGCCATCCGGCTAGACTCGTTACCGATCGCCACCCGGCGACTCGGGATACACATGGCACGTCAGTCCGACTGCAGCACGCTCCTGCCACTGGCCATCCTCGCCGGCACCCTGCTGCTTGCTTCCTGCAGGCCTACGGGCACGCCCACGCCACCCCCTGAATCCGACCTGGACCTGACAACGGCCGCACTGGCGATCCACCGGCGCGTGCTGACGCTGGACACTCATGTGGACATTCCCTTCGAGTTTGCGACACCGCTGTTCGATCCACTGGATGGCGACATGCAGGTCACTCTGCGCACTATGCGCGACGGCGGCCTGGACGCGGCCTTCTTTATCGTCTATGTCGGTCAGACCGAGAGAACCGCGGACAACTATGCGGCGGCGCATCGCGATGCGATGACAAAGTTCGATGCCATCCGGCGCATGACCCATGAGCTCTATCCGGAGCGGATCGGACTCGCCTATCGGGCCGACGATGTGGAGGCCCTGATCGCCGAAGGCCGGCTGGCGGCCATGATCGGGGTGGAAAACGGCTATGTGCTTGGAGCGGACCTCGAGTGGCTGGATGACTACTATCGATTGGGCGCGCGCTATGTGACGCTGGTCCATAACGGGCACAACGATCTGGCCGATTCGGCCAGCCCCCGCCCCGCACTGGGCGACTCGGCCGCCGAACACGAAGGCATCAGCGAACTCGGCATGGAGGCCATCGAACGGATGAATCGCCTGGGCATCATGGTCGACGTATCGCATGCCTCGAAGGACGCATCGATTGCAGCCATGCAGCACTCGCGCGCGCCGGTCATCGCGTCGCACTCAAGCGTACGCGCGCTCACCGACCACCAGCGCAACATGGACGATGAGACGCTGCTTGCATTGCGCGACAACGGCGGTGTCATCCAGGTCACTGCGTTCGAGTCGTTTCTCGTGGACGAACCGCCGGCCCGCGTCAGCGACTTCGTCGACCACATCGACCATGCCGTTGATCTGATCGGCATTGAGCATGTCGGCATCAGTTCGGACTTCGGCGGCGGCGGCGGCATCGTCGGCTGGATGGACGCCGGTGAGACGGCCAACGTCACGCGGGAACTGGTGCGTCGCGGTTACAGCGAGCAGCAGATTGCGCTGCTGTGGAGCGGCAATCTGCTGCGTGTGTGGCGGCAGGTCGAAGCGATCGCGGCAGCGGATTGACGCTGCTACCCACCGCATCACACACGCAGGAAAGTCACTTCACCAGCCAGGTGTTCGAATCACGGATCGCATCGTCGACGCGTCCCGTGCGCTTCATGCCGGTGGGGTGATTCGCATGGAAGCTGCGCTCGAAGCTGGTGCCCGGCCGCCGGTGAATCACCCCCATCGCCATCGGCATGTCGGGTGGTGTCATGGCCAGCAGCAGCTGCGCCAGCACCTGGCTGGTTTCATCATGACGCAGCACTTCTTCCTCACGGCCCGACGTCTCGATGACCTCCAGTGCCATCTTCTGCACATCGAAACGCAGCCCCTTGCTGCCGTCCCTGCCGAACACCAGTGGCTCACCATGGCGAACGTGAATCTGGTTGTCGGGCACCGCCGATTTTTCGGTGAACGCCTGGAATACGTTGTCGTTGTAGACGATGCAGTTCTGGAAGATCTCGACGAAGGCCGCGCCATCGAAACCGTGCGCTGCCTGCAGCACCGATCCCAGCCCGGCCTTGTCGACATCGACGCCGCGGGCAATGAATCGTGCCCCCGCGCCCAGCGCGAACAGCCCCGGAGAAATCGGCGTATCGAACGATCCGAACGGCGTGGACGGCGTGCGTGTTCCGACACGTGACGTCGGTGAATACTGCCCCTTGGTGAGACCGTAGACCTCGTTATTGAACAGCAGGATCTTCAGACCGATGTTGCGGCGCAGTGTGTGCAGCAGATGATTGCCGCCGATCGACAGGCCATCGCCGTCGCCGGTCACCACCCAGACGTCGAGCTCGGGGTTGGCGAGCTTGAGGCCCGTCGCAACCGCCGGCGCGCGACCGTGAATGGTGTGAAAGCCGTAAGTCTCAAGATAGTACGGAAACCGCGACGAGCAGCCGATGCCGGACACGAACGTGGTTGTCTCGGGCCGGGCGCCAATGTCGGACAGCGCCTTGGTGACCGTCTTCAACACCGCGTAGTCGCCGCAGCCGGGGCACCATCGCACTTCCTGTGACGAGGCGAAGTCCTTGGCGGACAGTTGTGGTTGAGCGCTCATACGCGGTCTCCCTGTGCGGCCGGCCGCAGCGTTCTTGCCGGGCCCAGCTCTCGTTTGATGGCCTCGACCAGCTCGGCGATCTGGAATGGCTGGCCGGTTACCTTGTTCAGCGGAATCGGATCGATGCCCAGCTTGTCCCTGAGCAGCGTCGACAGCTGACCCATGTTCATCTCCGGCACCAGAATCCGCTCGAAGCCGCGCAGCAGCTCTGCAAGATTGGACGGCAGCGGACTCAGGTAGCGGATGTGGATGTGGCTGACGCGTGGATCGATGCGCGACACCTGCCGCACGGCCTGGTAGATCGAACCGAAGGTCGATCCCCAGCCGACAACGGCCACCCGACCCGTTGTTTCACCCAGGGCGACTTCCTGCTGCGGGATGTAGCGGGCCACCGAAGCGACCTTGTCGCGACGCATATGCGTCATTGCCTGGTGATTGGCTGCATCGTAGGAGATGTGGCCGGTGCGCAGGTCCTTCTCCAGTCCGCCAACGCGATGCGTATAGCCTGGCGTTCCGGCGGCGATCCACGGCCTGCCGAAGGTGTCCGGATCGCGCTCGAATGCCAGCGTGGTGGGATCGTCGTCCGCACCGCCCGCTCTGGGCTGACGTACCTGGATAGGCAGCATTTCCGACACCTTCGGCAACAGCCAGGGCTCAGCTGCATTGGCCAGATAGCCGTCGGTGAGCAGGATGACCGGGGTCATGTGTCGCAGCGCGATACGTACCGCCTCCACCGCCACCTCGAAGCAGTCACTGGGCGTGCTCGCCGCGAGCACCGGCACCGGCGCATCGGCATTGCGGCCATAGACAGCCAGGTAGAGATCCGACTGCTCGGTTTTGGTCGGCAGCCCCGTCGACGGGCCGCCACGCTGCGAGTCGACCACGACCAGCGGCAGCTCGGCGCTGATCGCAAGCCCGATCGCCTCGGTTTTCAGCGCGATGCCCGGGCCGGAGCTGGAGGTGATTCCGATGGAACCGCCATAGGAGGCGCCGATGGCGGCGCACACGGCCGCGATCTCGTCCTCGGCCTGAAAGACACCCACGCCGAGATGGCCGAGGCGTGCCAGTCGATGCAGCAGCGGCGATGCCGGCGTAATCGGGTAGGAGCAGAACACCACCGGCCGGTCGGCAAGTTCGCCGGCAGCAGCCAGCCCCAGAGCCAGTGCCTCGCTACCGGTAATACCCCGGTACTCACCGGGTGTGAACACGGCGGCTGCGGTGCGGAACTGCGGTACGGCGGCCGCCAGTTCCGCTGTCTCGCCATAGGCATGTCCGGCATGCAGCGCGGCGAAGTTGGCGTCGCGAAGCTTCTCGTCCCGGGCGAACTTCTTCGTGATCCACTGTTCGACGAGCTCGGTGCCGCGTCCGAACATCCACAGCACCAGCCCCAGCGCCCAGAAGTTCTTGCAGCGGCTGGCGTCGCTCTTGCTGAGCGCAAAGGCCTGCACCGCCTCAAGAGTCATTTTCGAGATATCAATCGTAACTAATTGATATCCATCTAGAATACCGATGTTTCTAGGGTCCTGCTGGTAGCCGGCCTTGGCCAGATTGCGGTCCGTGAAGGTATCGGTATTGAGGATGATCAGAGCGCCTTCCGCCAGCAGCGGCAGATTGACTTTCAAGGCCGCCGGGTTGAAGGCCACGAGCACCTGCGGTGCATCCCCGGCTGTCGTGATCGGGCGGGCGCCGAGATTGACCTGATAGGCCGAGACCCCGAATGTCGTACCCGCCGGTGCACGTATTTCCGCCGGATAGTCCGGGAACGTGGCGAAGTCACTTCCCGTGAGTGCCGTGGAGGCAACGAACTGCGAGCCCATCAGCTGCACGCCATCGCCTGAATCGCCCGCAAAGCGGACGACAATGGATTCCAATTCCTCGAAACTGCTCGTTACTGGCGTGGTATCCAACTCTACTCCGTTAGGTTGCTGAAGGCGTTAGTCTGCTGAGGGCGATTGTCTGCTGTGGCCTGGTTTGCCATCGGCGTTTCGTTCCGCTGCCGGTACCGCAGGTACACATAACACTCAGGGTTGTTGCCTGCTTGGTTCCACGGTCACAATGAGATACGTAACATTGCACCGGGTTGTGGCGAAATGGCCGCCATGCCGTTAAAGTTCGCCGCCTGTCCCTGATTGATCCGGATCCGGAGCCTGAAGTCGACTGCCCGGCACTACCCGGCAACTACGAGAACGGGTCATTATAACCTGCCCTGATTTGAGCCAGAGCCATTTCTGATGCATAAGCATATTTCCCGCTATTGGGTCACCGAACCCGCTTCATCACCATGCCCAAAGTAGATTTCGTCGACCACGACGGCACCGTCAGGACCGTCACCGCACCGACCGGCGTGTCGGTCATGGAAGCCGCCATCGACAACGGCGTGGCAGGCATCGTCGCCGAGTGCGGCGGCGCCTGCTCCTGCGCCACCTGCCACGTGTACGTGGACCCGGCCTGGTCCGCACGTCTGCGGCCGGCTGACGACCAGGAGGCCGGCATGCTCGAATGCGCGCTGGACCGGCGCGAGAACAGCCGTCTGAGCTGCCAGATCGCTCTTACCGAGGAACTGGACGGCCTGGTGGTACACATCCCCGAAGCCCAGATCTGACCGTCTCCCCAACCCGGGAAAGATACGCACCCGTCACCGCAACGTCGCCCGCAAGACTTGGACCGATTCGGCTTTTGTAGCAGAATCTGCGCTCCCCACGTCAGGGCCGAGGATAAGGAATGACATTCGTCGTCACGGAAAGCTGCATCAGGTGCAAGTACACGGACTGTGTGGAAGTCTGCCCGGTAGACTGCTTCCACGAGGGTCCGAACATGCTCGTGATCGATCCCGAGGAGTGCATCGACTGCACGCTCTGCGAACCGGAATGCCCTGTCGATGCCATCTATGCCGACGACGACGTGCCGGACGACCAGAAGCAGTTCATCGAACTGAACGCAGAGCTGACGAAGAACTGGCCGGTACTGTCCAAGGCCAAGGAGCCGCCGGAAGACGCCGACGACTGGAAAGACGTCAAGGACAAGCTCGAGCACCTGGAACGCTGAACAGCCGGATCGCGGCGCATCACGCGCCAGCGGGCCACGGCGCCAACCCGGACTGTTCATGAACGGGGTTGCGAGCGGTGGTGGCCGATCTGCTGCGTGGCAACCCCCTTTCTTCGGGGACGGCGGAAGAGCATCCATGCGCCTCATCCGCGGCCATCCATGGCCGCGGACGCCCCGCGAAAGGGGGATGCCCCGCAGCAGATCGGCTTTGACGGTGTCGCCGTTCATGAATAGTCCGGGCCAGCATGTCGGACTTAGCGCATCGTAGCGAGGCGGGTGGGAATCGAGGACGATCAAAAATACGGACCGATTCCCGCGTGCCGCAGTAGATGACCCTAAGTCCGGCAGGCTGCTAGAGCTGACTCTTCAGCGGCAGGAGGTTGAGGAAGAACTCCAGAAATCGCTGACCGAATCCGCGTGCCGGTTGCCTGCCCATCGTGCGTACGTCGTTGGTCCATAGCAGCCAGTTGTCCTCGGTCAGCGACAGCTGCCATGCGTTGGCCGGCTGCATATCGCGGATGATCAGACGCGCAACGCGCTCAGCCAGATCCGTACTGTCCACGGTCAGCGCGATTTCGGTATTCAGCACCAGCGACCGAGGATCCACGTTGGGCGACCCGATGAACGCCAGCTCGCGATCCACCACCACGGCCTTGGCGTGCAGGCCCATGGACTCAGGTACCGCCGGCGGCGTTGCATAGTCGAACCTGAGGCGGGCATCGCGACGAAACTCATACAGCTCCACGCCGGCCGCCAGCAGCGGGCGGCGCCAGTGCCTGTACCCGGTATGCGCGATCGACTGATTGTTGGATGCCAGCGAGTTCGTCACCACGGCTACGCGAACGCCACGCTCAATGAGGCCGAACAGAATGCCGGCAAACTCGGTATCGGGTATGAAATACGGAGTACTGATCAGCACTTCCCGCTGCGCACCGGCAACCAGGGCCTTCAGATCGGCGTCCACCTGATCCGGTGCCAGCTGATGCACCTGCGGCGTATCCACATGCAGCACGCTGCCACCAGCCGCATAGCTGTCATGCAGCTCTTCCAGCCAGTAACCCCAGTCACGCGGTTCGGTACCGGTCGCGATCAGCGTACCGGCCTGCGCATCGACCTCACGCTGCAACCTCTCCCGCATGGCCGCGAGCAACCGCTGCGGATCTTCGCCGCGCCGTAATGGCGCTACCGGATACGTCAAGTCGCTGCGCCAGTAATCCTCGAAGGTCTGCAATATCTGCGCAGCGGCGGGCCCGGCGGTCAACAGATCCAGGTCGTTCTGGATAAAGCCATCGTGAAGTCCGAAATAGCGATCACCGATATTGCGGCCGCCGATGATGGCGAAGCTGTCGTCGGCAGCGTAAACCTTGTTGTGCATACGGTGATTCAGCTCACCGAAACGGGCCACAAGTTCGATCGGGCGTATCAGCATCGCCCTGTGGCGCAGCGGATTATAGAGTCGTATGTCGATTGTCGGGTGCGCGTCGAGCCCGGCCAGCAGAGTGTCCACTCCGACCAGCGCGAAGTCGTCGAGCAGCAGACGGACTCGCACGCCGCGGTCTGCCGCCTGCAGAACGCGGCGCATCAACAGAAAGCCGGTGGCATCGGGCTGCCAGATGAAGTACTGGATGTCGAGCGTGGAAACCGCCTCGTCGGTCAGTGCGAGTCTCGCCAGCCATGCGACCTCGTTACGATCCAGCAGCCAGTAGGCGGATTCGCCATCGGCGGGCAGATTGCCAATCAGCGTATCGGCGTGTTCGTGCAGCGGTCCGCGCACCTGCGGCACAGGACGATCGTCGTACAGATCCACCCTGTCCCCATAGACCGCGCAACCACCTGACAGGATGGCAAGACAGGCCATGACCGTGGTCATCCGAATCCGCATGGGCATGATGGTTCAGACTTGATGGATGCGGGCGAGAATCTGCGCACCGCACCGACGCGCAACGCCGGTGACAGGACAATGCACCGTCCGATACGCGGACAGCCATTTGTGTAGGGGCAGAGGGCCATGTATCGTTGGTTTCACGGCGGGGATTCTAACATCGTGCAGAGGGCGCCCCCCGGTGAAGCGTCGCATTTCGGTCAGGTGCCATGGATCAGATCGCCGAGCCTGTGTTTCCCCAGGTCGAGATGAATATCGTTCCCAGCTCACGCCCCATTGCCGCGCGCGTGGTCTCCAACGATTCCTGCATGAACGGCAAATCCGCAAGCTGCGTGCGCCATACGGTCATCGATATCAGCGACACGCCACTACACGGCACACTGCACAGTGGTCAGGCTTTCGGCGTCATCCCACCGGGCACGGACAGCCGCGGCAAGCCACACAAGGTACGCCTGTATTCCCTGGCCTGCCCGCCCGGCGGTGAAGACGGCAGTGGTCGCCACATCGCCACCACAACGAAACGACTGATCGACGAGTGGCGCCCGCCGTCGCGGGCGCGACTTGGCAGCGGTGACTGGACCCCGGGGGCGGCATCCGAAGCGGCTATCGTCGAGTACCGCCTGTTTCTGGGGCTTTGCAGCAACTACCTGTGCGGCCTGAGGTCCGGCGACGAAGTCATGATCAGCGGGCCGAACGGCAAGCGATTCCTGCTGCCCGTACAGCGCGAGGCACACGACTACGTCTTCATCGCCACCGGCACCGGTATCGCACCGTTCCGCGGCATGATCATGGAACTGCTGCAATCGCCGGATAATGGCGCAGCCAGCCGGATTCACCTGATCGCCGGCAGCCCATACACCACCGACCTGCTGTACCACCGGCAGTTCCAGACACTGGCGCGCGAACACGAGAACTTTCACTATCACACCGCAATCAGCCGCGAGCCTTCCTCCGACGGCCGCGGAGTCTACGCGCATCAGCTGCTCGACCGGCACATCGATGAATTCGCGCCGCTGCTGGACTCCACACGAACGCTGCTGTATCTGTGCGGCATCGCCGGCATGGAGACCGGCGTGTTCAGCGTCCTGGAGCGGCATGGTATCGACGGGCCGTACTTCCAGCGCAAGTCATCCGCGAAAGCCGAATCACCAGACGAACAGGCTGCGCTCACACATCAGGCCGTCAGAACGTCAGCCAGATGCCTGGTCGAGGTGTATTAGGCGCAGGTCGCCGGGTGCGTACTGGCTGAGTGGACCACCGCTCCCGCCCTATCCCGCATTCCCGCCGTTGGCTATACTCGGATGAACAGGGACGTAAGAATCCCGGCGAGACGAATAAACCATCCGAGGAGAGGAAAGAATGCCAAAGAAAATCGTCGACACCCTGCTGCCAACAACCATGGTCGGCTCCTATCCACGGCCGCATTGGTTTTCGCATCAGCTCCTCGGCCGCGATGTGCGCGTTGCGTTCAAGGAAGTCGCTCATGAAGAAGCGTACGACGATGCTGTCGCAACGGTAATCCGGGACCAGGAAGAAGCTGGCCTCGACATCGTCACCGACGGCAACATGTGGTACGACGAATACGTCGGCGTCATCGGCTCGTTCTGCTGGTACCTGTACGAGCGGATTCCAGGATTCGAACCGACACGCAATCCGCATCCATCGATGCTTGGCCAGGGACCAAGCGCGGGCAAGACCTTCCTTGATGACTGGGGCGGTGTGATCAACAACGGCCCGGTGGACGAGGCGGGCGACCGGTTGCGCTGGCCGGATCTCTATCAGGTTGCCAGCAAACACGCACGGGTTCCGGTGAAGGTATCCATTGGCGCTGGACCATCGAACCTCGCCTGGCATGTGTACTTCGACGAGAACTCGCACTACAAGTCGCCCAAGGATCTCACCTTCGCCCTCGTACCGATTTTCAACAGGCAGATGAAGGAACTGGTGAAGCTCGGCGCGAAGTACCTCCAGATCGAAGATCTCGGTGCCTGGCTGCCGCTGTTCACCGGCAACGAAGACGACTACAAGTGGATCCGCGAGAGCATCGAGATGATGTGCGATGGCGTGGATGCCAAGATCGGCTGGCACTTCTGCTTTGGCAACGCCTGGGGCAACGACATCCTCAGCGGCGCCTTCCCGGAGGGATATCAGATGGTGCTGCCGCACTACTGGAACACCGAGGGCATCGATGAATTCGTGCTCGACTACGCAAATCGCAACATGGCTGGCATCGACTTCCTGAAGAACTGCCCCAAGAACAAAGGTGTACAGGTCGGCGTACTCGATGTCCGTACCAACATGGTCGAGACACCTGATCTGGTGGCCGACCGGATCCGTACCGCGCTGAAATATCTGTCACCCGAGCAGGTCACACTCAGCACGGACTGCGGCCTGAAGCCGCAGGCACGCATGATCGCCAAGATGAAGCTCGCTGCACTGGCTGAGGCAGCGGCCACAGTGCGCAAGGAGATTGGTGCCTGATCTGAACAGCTGCCGTCACAGCGGCAGTTTCGACAGGACGTAAGCGTCGATCTGAAGTCAAGGCGCGATCCGAAGATTCCGGATCGCGCCTTTTTACTTTCGTCGAACGTTGGGTGCTCGAGAGTCAGGCACTCGAACTTTGGCTGCGCCGTTCAGCTCAGGCCAATGACTTCGCCATCCTCGTTGATATCGATGCCATCGGCGGCCGGCTTGCGCGGCAGGCCCGGCATGGTCATCAAGTCACCGCTGAGGGCGACCATGAACCCGGCACCCGACGACAGGTACACGTCGCGCACCTTGAAGGTATGCCCGCTGGGCGCGCCCAGCGCGGTGGGATCGGTGGAGAACGAGTACTGCGTCTTGGCGATACAGATCGGGTACTCGCCGTAGCCGTCGTTCTGGAACCGGTCGATCTTCTTGCGCACCGCCGGATCGGCAACAACCTCGGCAGCGCCGTAGATTTTTTTCGCGACCTTCTCAAGCTTGGTCCACAGTGAATCAGCGTCGTCATAGACGAACTTCAGTTCCGGCGCCTGCTTCTGACTTTCAATTTCGCCGATGACGGTTTCCGCCAGGTCTACGGCACCGGGTCCGCCGTCCTTGAAGTGCGTCGCGGGCACGGCCTTCACGCCGAATTTGGCGAGATGGTCCTGCACAACCTTGATCTCACGATCGGTATCGGAATGGAAGCGGTTCAGCGCCACGACAACCGGCAAGCCGTAATGCTCCTTCACGTTCTTCACATGGCGCTCCAGGTTGACCACACCACGCGACAGCGCGTCGGTGTTCTCGGTGTTGAGGTCCGCCAGTGCGACGCCACCCTGGTATTTCAGCGCGCGGATGGTCGCAACCAGTACCACCATCGACGGACGAAGCCCGGTCTTGCGGCACTTGATGTCGACGAACTTCTCCGCCCCCAGATCAGCACCGAAACCGGCTTCGGTAACCACGTAGTCAGCCAGTTTCAGACCGGCGCGGGTAGCCATGGCAGAGTTGCAGCCGTGCGCGATGTTCGCGAACGGACCACCATGCACGATGGCGGGCGTCTGTCCCAGCGTCTGCACCAGATTGGGCTTGATCGCGTCCTTCATCAACACGGTCATCGGGCCCTGTGCGTTGATGTCGCCGGCCGTCACCGGCTTCTGCTCGCGCGTATAGCCAATGATGATCTTGCTGAAACGCTCACGCATGTCGTTCAGCGAAGTCGACAGACACAGGATCGCCATGATCTCGGACGCTGCAACGATGTCGAAGCCGGTCTCGCGCGGCACGCCATGGGTGGGACCACCCATACCGACCACGAGGTTGCGCAGCGAGCGGTCATTCACGTCCATTACACGCCGCCACGTGATCCGACGCACGTCCAGGCCCGCCGCGTTGCCGAAGTGCAGATGGTTGTCGAGCAGTGCCGCCAGCAGGTTGTGCGCTGCGGCTACGGCGTGAAAGTCGCCGGTGAAGTGCAGGTTGATGTCTTCCATCGGCGCCACCTGCGCATATCCGCCACCGGCACCGCCGCCCTTGGCGCCGAAACACGGCCCCAGTGACGGCTCGCGGATGCAGATCAGTGACTTCTTGCCGATCTTGTTCAGCGCGTCCGCCAGTCCGATGGTCGTGGTGGTTTTGCCTTCACCGGCCGGCGTCGGCGTAATCGCGGTCACAAGGATCAGCTTGCCGTCCTTGCGGCCTTCCAGCTTCTTCAGCAACCCGGAAGTGAGCTTTGCCTTGTGGTGACCATACGGCTCGAGGTCCGATGGTTCGATTCCAAGACGCGTCTTGGCCAGCGTGGTGATTTCCTCGAGCCTGGCGGCACGGGCTATCGTGATATCGTCATTCATTCCTGCACTTCCTCAATGAGTGATCTCGACCAGGATGCTGCCCCGGACGCGTCTGCAGCAGTCGTGAGCAGGGGCGCCTCATATCCTTCCATGGAGTCTCGCGCGCGGTTGCTGCCGCGCAATGCGAGTGTCCCGAAAGCAGCCCGCACGGAGCCGCTTTCGGGACACTTCAGTACTTGCAGGCCGAATTAGTCCGGTGTGACAGCCTGTCCGGTTACGCAGAACGCCCCGGACAGGCCGGCACACCGGAAAAATCGGGTGCCAGTTGTAATCTATCGGTAGCTGTCGATCAACAACCGTCCTTCAGGTCCGTACCGCAGCCGATATGCTGCAGTCCACTCCGTGACCTGACATGAGAATCAGTAGCGATAGTGGTCCGACTTGTAGGGCCCTTCCACCGGCACGCCCAGATACTCGGCCTGTTTGTCACTGAGCTTCTCGAGCTTGACGCCCAGATTGCCCAGATGCAGCCTGGCAACCTTCTCATCCAGATGCTTGGCCAGCACGTGCACACCCAGCGGATACTCATCCGCCTTGGTGAACAGTTCGATCTGCGCCAGCGTCTGGTTGGTGAAGCTGCTGGACATGACGAAGCTCGGATGACCCGTGGCGCAGCCCAGGTTCACGAGACGTCCCTCGGCCAGCATGATGATGCTGCGGCCGCTGGGGAACGTGATCTTGTGCACCTGCGGCTTGATTTCGACCCATTCGTACTTGCGCAGCCGTTCAACCTGAATCTCGTTGTCGAAGTGCCCGATGTTGCAGACCACTGCGTTGTTCTTCATCTGCAGCATGTGATCTTCGGTGATCACGTCCACGCAACCGGTTGTGGTCACGAATACATCGCCAATCTTGCAGGCTTCTTCCATGGTACGAACGTCGTAGCCTTCCATCGCTGCCTGAAGCGCACAGATCGGATCCACCTCGGTAACAATGACCTTGGCCGACTGGGCACGCAGCGACTGCGCCGAGCCCTTGCCAACGTCACCGTAGCCGGCGACCACGGCGGTCTTGCCTGCCAGCATCAGGTCGGTGGCACGCATGATACCGTCGACCAGCGAGTGGCGGCAGCCATAGAGATTGTCGAACTTCGACTTCGTGACCGAGTCGTTGACGTTGATGGCAGGAAACAGCAGTTCGCCGCGCTTGAACATCTGATACAGACGATGCACGCCGGTGGTGGTCTCCTCCGACACGCCGCGAATTTCCTTCACGATGCGATGAAAGCGCTGGCTGTCACGCGCCAGCGACTTCTTCAGCTGTGCGAACAGGACCTTCTCTTCCTCGCTCTCCGGAGCCTTGTCGAGCACCGATGCATCCTTCTCCGCCTTGAGGCCCAGATGCACGAAAAGTGTCGCATCTCCACCGTCGTCCAGGATCAGGTTCGGACCCTGACCATTGCCCCAGTCCAGCGTGCGGTCGACAAATTCCCAGTACTCCTCAAGTGTCTCGCCCTTGTAAGCGAACACCGGCGTTCCCGTTGCCGCGATGGCGGCAGCAGCGTGATCCTGGGTCGAGAACACGTTGCAGCTCGCCCAGCGAATCTTTGCGCCCAACGCCTGAAGCGTTTCAATCAATACAGCGGTCTGAATCGTCATGTGCAGCGAGCCGGTGATCCGCGCACCCTTCAGCGGCTGACTGGCACCGAACTCTTCCCTGGTCGCCATCAGGCCCGGCATCTCGTGCTCGGCCAGCTCGATCTCCAGCCTTCCGTAACCGGCCAGAGAGATGTCCTTCACGTGGAAGTCCTGATTCGCCGGTGTCGCGATCTTCGGGTTGGTACTCATAACTTTTTACTCCTGAAAAAATGTTCTTCCATGCTGCCGGCGAGTCAACAGGCCGGCGTCGGCATGGCTAAATCGTCAGTGACTGTCCGAAGTTGTCCCTGTAACGCTGCGCAAACTCTTTGCGCGTAAAGCTGTGGTTCTGCGTGCCATGGGATTCGACCTTGATGGCACCCATCAGACTGGCAATTCTGCCCGTGGTCTCCCAATCCAGCCCATGCAGCAGGCCGTACAGCAAGCCGGCCCGATAGGCGTCACCACATCCGGTCGGGTCTGCCACCGTCTGCGGTTTTGCGCAGGGAATCTGATAATCACCACTGCCGGTGTGGATCAGTGACCCCTCCCCGCCGCGGGTAATGATCAGTCCCTCTACCCGCTGCCGGACGTCATCCACATCCCACCCGGTGCGATCCTTCAGCAACTGCCATTCGTAGTCGTTCACCGTAACCCAGGTGGCCTGTTCGATGAACTGCCTGAGGTCATCGCCGTTGAACATCGGCATACCCTGACCGGGATCGAATATGAATGGAATCCCGGCTGCCGCGAACTGCGCGGCGTGCTCCACCATGCCCGTGCGCCCGTCCGGAGACACCATCCCCAGCTTCACGCCGCTGGCATCACCAATTCTGTTCAACTCGGACTGATTCATCGCACCCGGATGAAACGCCGTGATCTGATTGTCGTCCAGGTCGGTGGTGATGAAGGCCTGCGCGGTGAACACATCATCGATCACACGGATGTGATCCTGACGGATGCCACAGCTGTTCATCCACTGCCGGTAGGGCTCGAAGTCCTGACCCGCAGTGCCCATGGGCAGCGGATCCTCACCGAGCAGCTTCAGATTGTAGGCAATATTGATTGCACAGCCACCGAACTCGCGCCGCAGCGCCGGCACCAGAAACGCGACGTTCAGGATGTGGATCTTGTCCGGCAGTATGTGGTTCTTGAAGGAGTCCTCGAACACCATGATGTTGTCATAGGCGACGGACCCGCAGATTAATGCTGTCATACTTTCCTCATGCCCCCTGGTTCCTGGTCAAGCGCTTTGATGAGACTCGACGCGCCCCGGAAACGGGGCGCCATCTCGAACATCATGCGCCTGCCTTCAGCGCCTCGGCCTTGTCGGTACGCTCCCAGGTGAATCCGGGTTCGTCGCGTCCGAAGTGCCCGTATGCAGCGGTTCGTCGATAGATCGGCTTGAGCAGATCGAGCATGTTCAGAATACCGTAGGGACGCAGGTCGAAGTGCTCGCGCACCAGTGCGGCGAGCTTTTCCTCCGGGACCTTGTTGGTACCGAAAGTCTCAACGGTGACCGATGTCGGTTCGGCCACACCAATGGCGTAGGAAACCTGGATCTCGCAACGATCAGCCAGTCCCGCGGCAACTACGTTCTTGGCGACGTAGCGACAGGCGTATGCAGCCGAGCGATCCACTTTCGAAGGATCCTTACCGGAGAACGCACCGCCGCCATGGCGGGCCATCCCACCATAGGTATCGACGATGATCTTGCGACCGGTCAGGCCGCAGTCACCCATCGGACCGCCCACCACAAAGCGCCCGGTCGGGTTGATGTGATAGCGCGTGTCCTTGCTGACCCACTCCGCCGGCAGAATCGGTTTGATGATCTCTTCCATCACCGCTTCATGCAGATCCTTCTCGGAGATTTCCGGATTGTGCTGGGTGGACAGCACCACCGCGTCAATGGCAACCGGCTTGTCGTCGACATAGCGGAAGGTCACCTGGCTCTTGGCATCGGGACGCAGCCACGGCAGCTTGCCGGACTTGCGCACTTTGGCCTGCTGCTCAACCAGACGGTGCGAATAGATGATGGGTGCCGGCATCAGACTGTCGGTCTCGTTGGTCGCATAACCGAACATCAGGCCCTGGTCGCCCGCGCCCTGCTCTTCCGGTGCCTTACGATCCACGCCCTGCGCGATGTCCTGCGACTGCTTGCCCAGGCCGTTGAGCACGGCACAGGTGGCGCCGTCGAATCCCATCTCGGAACTGTTGTAGCCGATGTCGAGCACGACTTCGCGAACGATGTCCTCGACCTCGATGCTGGCGCCGGTGGTGATTTCACCAGCAACCATGACCAGGCCGGTCTTGGTGAGGGTCTCACAGGCCACACGGCTGCGCGGGTCCTGAGCGATGATCGCATCCAGGATCGCGTCGGAAACCTGGTCGGCCATCTTGTCCGGATGACCTTCACCCACCGATTCGGACGTAAACAGATAAGTCTTGCTCATAGTATGTTTCCCTAATTTCAAAATCTTGACTATTCCTGCGGATCCCCTCCCCCAGGAAACCGTATCCGGCGGCTGTCAGTCCACATGCACCTTGAAGCCGTCTGCCTTGGCGTTGAGCTCGATCCGGCCATCGACAATCGCGTTCGCCCATTTCGCCGTTTTCGCGACGCCGCCAAAGGCGAAGAAATGCACGCTGCGCAGCCGTGATCCGGGGTTCTCGAGGCGATGCCGCGCAATGTGCACCATCTGATCATCCGGTGCCTTCGCGGTAATCAGCCCGGCCATTGCGCCGGTTCGCTTGGTCAGCATGCGCGCCGACGCACCCACACCGCACAGGGCGGCGAACTTGATGAGCTGCGTAAGCTTGGTCGGACCGGCCATACCCACCCACACCGGCAGGTGCACGCCCTCGGCGCTGGTGCGCTGCTCCCATTCGATCGGCGCTTCGGGATCGAAGCCGAATTGTGTAGCGAGATACATTTCAAAGTCCGCGTCCCTGGCGAATGCCGCCTTGTCCAGCAGGAACTTGCGGACGCGTTCCTCGCCAATGGCACTGCTGCCTTCGGGGTGGCCGGCCACGCCGACCCTGCGGAAGCCGTACTTGCTGAGCAGCCCGGTGCGCAGCACGTCGAGACTGCTGTCGAACGCATTGTCCGGCACTGCAATGTCGCCTGCCAGGCACAGCGCATGGTCCACGCCCAGTTCGCGCAACCGTTCCAGAGCTCCCTCAAGCTGCTTCTCGCTCGACAGCTTGCGCGCGATGATGTGAGGTACCGCACTGAACCCCAGCGCCTGAATCCTGCCGGCGAGATCAACAATCTCGTCCAGCCCGGTTCCTGGCGGATGCGCCATGTACACCGAGGTACCAGGGGGCACGGCGCCGACAAAGGAATCCAGCCTGGCCGCGTCGTGCGGCGTGGCCTCGATGGAGTAGCCCTTCAGAAAGGACGAAATCTCCTGTTTCAGATTGTCGTTGGACAATGCTCTACCTCACTTCCAATTGCTTATCCAGACACCAGCACGGCCTCGATGGCCATATACCGGTGTGCATCCGTTGCCTATTGCTTTCGCGATATCACGAAACTCTCGTCGTTGAACCAGAGCCCCTTGTGTTTGCGCAGGATTTTCGACGTTGCCTGCATGTACTCGCCCGACGCAGCGACGGTTTCCAGTCGCTCGTCCTCGATCTGCGCGACGTAGGTCGATGCGTTCCATGCAGCAAACAGCGTCGACGTCCCGATGCTCTGCTGCACCTCGCTGGGCAGCGTGTGCATTTCGTATCGGAACACGGCCTTCGCATCGGAGCCAGCCACGAAATTGAAGTTACGCGCGTCCCGGCCCAGTTCGTCGCGCAGGGTCTTGATCAGCTCGTGACGATCAACCGTAAATGGATCTTCGTCGGGCCAGACCTCGCGTACCAGCTCCAACGCAGGATCATCGCCCGCAGATTGTACGGCCAACAGCCGCCCAGCTGAACCCAGGGCCCGGACCAGCGGCGCCAGCACCTTGCGCACCTTGAATTCGGCACTCATGCGCGCACGCCATGGCTGGGAAGCGACCACGAGATCGTAATCGCCACCAACCTGACCGGGTTTGGGGATTACGCTGTGGAGGAGAAATGAGTGATCCTTGCGGTAAATCACCATCACGGAAGGCCGCACATAGGTGGGATTGCCGGTCTTCTCGCTGGACTTCACCTGCCAGCCTTCAACGAGATAAGGGTCCAGCGCCCGAAGCTGCTCCCCGTACTCGTAGGCGGAGTTGCCTTCCAGAACCACCTCGCGCCAGTTCAGCGCGGCGGCATTCTGCACGTCGCGCGGCCGCAGCCACGGCGCCTCGGCGTAGTACAGGTTGGTGATGACGATCACGCTGGACGGATGCTCCATGAATCGGTCCGGCAGCTTGTCCAGCGACAGCCGGACGTCCTCAAGACTGATTTCCTTGGCGACGATCAGAAATGGTGTGATCGGGAAGCGCCTGTGCATCGCACGCATCAGGTGGCTGAGCACGGTGGCGTCGCCCATGCCGGCATCGAAAAGCCGCAGGGCGGGAGGACGGGGTCTGATGTGGGCCAGTTCCCGCGTGGCCCGTTCGGCCACTTTCCACTTTTCATTACACGTGTTTACGAACGCCAGATACTTCTGACGGTTGTCGTAGAAGCGAAATGGCCGGTCGATGGCTTCGATGCCGGATTCAGCATCCGCTGCATCGTCGGATGCATCGCGTGACCTGCCACTAACCACATCGCCCCCCCGGACGGACTCGTTGCCGCTCATTGTGGTGGTGTCCTTTGTGTGCTGAAAATCACCTGCTGCGGGAAACGCCTCAGACTCGGAGACCGACTGCCGGTCGATCAGTGCGTCCTGACGGCGTATGAAGTCGCGGATCTTGGTGACGGTTTCCAGCGTGACGCTCTTGCCACTGCGCAGCCGTGCGCACAACTTGCCGTCGTTGACGGCCTGCCGGCCAAAGGTTGACTCCGCAACCCCGGCTCGCCGGCAGTGGGCTTCAATCTCGCCCAGCAACGTCTTTGCCGAATCCTGTCGCATGTTCTGGTTTGGTTGGCCCCCGGATCCGTCGGCTATCGTCAAAGCGGGGAAACACTACGCCCACATCCGGCCCATTGCAAGTTTGCCGCTGCCCACCACGCGGTTGGGTAGAGATAGTGGGCAGATTCCCATCATGACCAGTCGTCGCGGCTGCCAGTGGCTGCGGCTGCTCTCCGGATCGGCGGTGACGCAACCGCCAACGGCTTGTCAAGCTGCGACCATGGGGCGCCATTGCATGCGGCAGACACCCGACGAGCCGGCCGATCGCAGTCCGATGCTATGATCCTGAGACGGTTGGCCACACAGCGACAAAGATCGGCAACGGTTGGCCACAAAGGGGGAATGAGTGAAATTCAGACTGATGATCGTGACTGTGGTGTTCATGGTGTCCTGCGCCGCTGCGCTGGCGCATCACTCGTTCACCGCCACCTATGACGAAAGTCGAACGATTCGTATCGAGGGCACGCTGGTACAGTTCCTGTTCCGCAATCCTCACTCCTTCGTCCACATAATGGCGCCCGACGACAACGGTGAGATGCAGCGCTGGGGCGTGGAATGGGGCGGGCTGGGCGTATTGTCCGGCCAGGGCGTGACGCGCGACTCGCTGAAGCCGGGTGATCACGTCATCATCACGGGCAATCCGGGGCGCAACGCCGAGGAGCATCGCATCCGGATGCGCAGCCTGCTTCGGACTGAGGACAGCTTCGGCTGGGGCTTCGAGGGCGAAGACTTCGACTGAGTCGCGCCGGACGACCACGCCCGGCTACCATACGCGCGCGTCCAAGCGCCCCGGGTTCATTCATGCGGCCTGAATTGTCCTCTCCACCATCGTCCGTCTGCGTCCTGAGGCTGTCCGCCATTGGCGATACCTGTCATACGGTACCGGCGGTGCGCGCGCTGCAGTCGGCATGGCCGAACACGCACATCACGTGGATCATAGGGCGGACGGAACACGCCCTGCTGGAAGGCCTCGAGGGCGTCGAATTCATCGTCTTCGACAAGCGGGCGGGGCTGGCTGGCTACGCGGCCCTGCGCAGACAGCTCGGCAGACGCCGCTTTCCGCTGCTGCTGCACATGCATGCGTCGATGCGCGCGAATGCGGCGAGCCTGCTGGTGCGCGCCGAACAGCGGCTGGGCTTCGACCGCGCCCGTGCCCGCGACTACCAGTGGCTGTTCACCAACCGCACCATCCCCGCCGTACCACAGCAACACGTGATGGACGGTCTGCTCGAGTTCGTTCACGCGCTGGGCATCCCGGCTGGTCCGCCACGCTGGGACATCCCGATCCCCCACGAAGCAGCTGCTTTTGCCGATCGCATGATCGACCGCTCACGACCCACGCTGGTCATCAGCCCATGCACGGGGCAGCGACTGCGCAACTACAGGAACTGGGATGCGCAACGCTATGCCGAAGTCGCCGACTATGCGAGGCAGCACCATGACGCGCAGATCCTGCTCACCGGCGGCAACACCGCAGTGGAATCAAGCTATGCAGCCGAAATCACCGCACTGGGCAGCAGCCAGCCCGTCAACCTCATCGGCACCACGACACTGAAGCAGCTTCTGGCGATTCTCGCGCGCGCCAGCGTGCTGCTGTGTCCGGATTCCGGCCCCGCACACATGGCCACCGCCGTCGGCACGCCGGTTGTCGGCCTGTACGCCACGTCCAATCCCGCGCGTACCGGGCCGTACCTCAGCCTGGATCTGGTAGCCAACCGCTACGAAGACGCAGTGCGCGGCGAGTTCAACAAGGAACCGGGTTTGCTGAAGTTCGGCAGGCGGGTACGCAACCCCGAAGCGATGAGTCTGATCACTGTGGATGATGTGATCGCCAGGCTCGATAGGGCCTTCGCACGCAGTAGCGCGAGCTGAACACCCGGAAACGCCCGGACACTGGGCGCCGCAAACGCCGCAACCAGTGTCCGGGAACGATCCTCAGGCGTTTATCGCACCCAGTATCCGGTCCCTGTTCGCAACAACGAACTGCTCGAAGCTCTGCAGCTGCGGATTGAGCTGACGCGCCGCCTCGACACTGCGTGCGGCCAGCACTTCCCGCTCAAAGTCGCGGTACACCTGGAACATGTTTCCAAGTTCATCGGCGCCGGGAAATCCGAAGCCCCGGTAAGTGTCGGCATCAACCGCGTGATAGACGACTTCGCCGAGGCCAAGCACGCTGCCCAGCACATCGCTGATCTGCCGGATCGTGAGAAACTCGCCGGCGATGCCGACGGTCTTGCCGACATGGGTATCACCGCCCTTGAACAGGCCGTAGGCCACCTTGCCGATGTCGCCCGCGGCGATACCCGCAAGTTTCTTGTCGCCCATGGGCAGCGCCCACGCATACTTGCCGTCTTCGCCCTTCTTCGGACACAGACCGAACATGTACAGGTTGTCCCAGTAGAACGATGTAACCAGATAGGTAACCGGCAGTCCGGAAAAGGACGCGTCCGCCTCGGCCTTGGCATCGAAGTGCGGGACCCGGTATTTTTCCTGCAGGTACGGCATGCGCTGATCGTCGGCTGCCATCAGCTTGCGCGTATCTTCCAGCGTCGACCAGATGACATGCTTCACGCCGGCAGCCTTCGCCGCCTCGGCGATGTTGCCAGCCTGGGCTTTCTCCTTGTCGCCGGAAAAATGCTCCCAGAAATTGGTTACGGCATACACGCCATGCGCGCCGGTGAACGCCTTCGTGAGACTTGCCACGTCATCGATGTCAGCCTGCACGACCTCGGCACCCTGCCCCGCCAGCGCAGCGGCACTCTCCTTGGTCGTGTCGCGTGTAATGGCGCGACATGCGAATGCTCCCCCGCCATCGGCCAGAATCGCTCGTGCCAGGCCGCCACCCTGTGACCCCGTGGCACCCAGTACGGCAATAATTTTCTTGTCAGCCATCGTTGTTGTCCTCGATCGCAATTGTTCCGATTTTCCGGCCTGCAAGCATACACGCATGGCGCCGGAGCCGCAGCGGGCTGTCGGGCTTACTTCGGGCCCTGCGGCCGCGGGGCGGCGGCGCATTTCACGCACGGATGGAATTGAGTACACTCGCTGGCAAAGTTCACCCGGAGTTCACGCAATGTCCAACCCTCCTGAATCAGATAAAACTGCCCGCAAGGACGGTGGTCGCAAGCTTGCCTGGGGCGTGGCGACGGCGCTGGCGATTGGCCTGATCCTGCTGGTCGTGGTGATCCTGCCCTCGGAGTATGGCATTGACCCGACCGGCGTCGGCGGCGCGCTGGGCCTGACCTCGCTCAGCCAATCGGATGGACGCACGATTCAGATCCGCGACGTCATTGGTGGCAACGAACGTCTACGCGAGATCGAGATCCCGGATGCCGGTGAACCGGTTCCGCTGCCCAATCCCGCCGTTCACCAACTGGAACAGCGTCCGCCGCGCACGGAGACGATAACCGTATCCATTCCGGCCGGAGGGCAGACGGAGGTCAAGACCGTGATGCGCGAGGCCAGGGTGGTTACCTATTCCTGGCAGGTGAACCGGGGCAATGTCTACGTGGACTATCACGGCCACGATCCCGAAATGGGCGATGACTTCTGGGTGCGCTTCCAGGAAGAAGAGGAAATCAGCGGCAGCCACGGCTCGCTGGTTGCGCCGTTCGACGGAGAACACGGCTGGTACTGGCTGAATTACAACGACTTTCCAGTAGAAATCACGCTGACCGTCACCGGCTACTTCGATCAGCTGCGCGACTACGGACTGTTCTGAGGAGGAACGCTCCGATTCGCTGAGTCGGGCTTCGCGGGCTTCGCGGGTTTCGCGGGTTTCGCGGGTTTCGTGAGCCTGCGCATCAGTGCCTCCAGCGAGTCGACAGGGAACGGAAACACGATCGCCTTCGTGTTGCCCTGCGAGGAGATCTGCCGCAGGCTGTCCAGATAGCGCAGCTGTATCGATGAGGGATGCTTCCCCAGCACCTTTGCGGCGTCGACCAGGCGCCGCGACGCCTGCAGCTCGCCTTCGGAATGGATGACCTTGGCACGCCGGTCACGCTCGGCTTCGGCCTGGGCGGCAATCGCTCGAATCATTCTCGTGTCCAGATCGACATTCTTGATCTCGACATTGGCCACCTTGATCCCCCAGGCTTCGGTCACGACATCGAGCAGTCGCTGAATCTCATCATTGAGCTTGTCGCGCTCGGCCAGCATGTCATCGAGACTGTTCTTGCCGAGCACCGACCGCAACGTGGTCTGCGCCAGCTCACTGGTAGCGGCGACGTAATTTTCCACCTGGATCACCGCCCGCTGCGGATCCACGACCCGGAAGTACACCACTGCACTCACAGCCACCGAGACATTGTCGCGGGAAATCACCTGCTGGCGCGGCACGTCCATGACCTTGATGCGCAGATCGACCCGCACCATGGTCTGGATTCCCGGAACGATGATGATCAGTCCGGGGCCTTTGACCTTCCAGAACCGACCAAGCAGAAAGACGGCGCCACGCTCGTATTCCTGAAGAATGTGGAATGCGTTGAACAGGAACAGCGCAACCACCAGACCAAGCGTTCCGATCACCCATTCGATAGTCACTGGCTGGTTATTCCTTTCTTGATGTGATCAGGCGGTATTGGAATCATGCGTCCAGGGCACGGTCTGCCTTGGCGGCGAGAAAAAAGTCACTCTCGGTAAGACCACCGATCTTGTGCGTCCAGATCTCGACGCGACACTCCCCCCACGCAATGCAGAGATCAGGATGGTGGGATTCCGCCTCAGCGATGTCGGCCACCTTGTTGGCGAAGGCCATCGCGTCAACGAAGTTGCTGAATCTGAAGGTACGTTCCAGATGCCCCGCTTCGTTGAGCCGCCAGCCATCCGCCAGCTCCAGCAGCAGTTCACGCGCCCGTGCGTCCGACATGGGCGGCACACCACCGCGGCAGGGAATGCATTTATTGTCGGCCAGGTTCATCAGTGCCCTCGTCGCTTTCCTTGCTGAGTTCGAATGTAGCATATCGATCCCGGCGGATCTTCCGAACTCAGTCCGCGGCCGCACCTTCGCCATCCAGCAGCGCCGCAAGCCGCGATTCCAGCCCCGGCAGCGTGCGCGTATCCAGCCCGAAATCCTGACCCAGCACGGCCTGCACCTCGTCCGGGTTGCGCAGCTGCCGTGTGCGGGTGCCACCCTGCAGGTCATGAAAGCGATAGCGGCCGTTGCTGAGTGCGTGCCGGCCGGTGGGTGCGACACGCGCCAGCATCAGGCCACTGATGAATCGTGACGAAGGGTGGCTGGACTGGTACCAGCTCATGACTTCATAGTCGCATCGCTGCTGGGGCTGGAGATCAAACTCGTACAGAAGTCGTTCTTCTCCGGCAACGACTCCGTAGAGTTGATAGCTTTGATTACAATGCTTTATAAGGAAATCCTCATGCGATGTCTTCTGTGGGCGCATCGAGCCGAGCGCCAGAGGCGACGTCAGCGTCAGACCACCGAAACCGACATCGGCCAGCCACACACGTTCTTCCAGATCAATCCGGAGCAGCATGTGCCCGCGCACGGGCGTCGATCCGGATGGCGCGCCGAGCAGGACGCGCGCCGCCAGCCCCGACACGCGAAACCCGATGGCGGTAAGAACACCGGCAAACAGCAGATTGTGCTCGTAGCAGTAGCCACCGCGACCCCCGATGACCAGTTTGCGATACAGCGCATCCGGGTCCAGTGACACCGGCTCACCGCAGAACGGCGAAAGGTTCTCGAAGGCGATCGCCTGCGGATGCAGTCCATGCAGCGCCTGGAGTACGTCGAGCCCGGCACGTACCGGCCCGCGATAGCCAATCCTGTGGAGGTAGGCATCGACATGCTCGAACGCGGGAACCAGATTCGGCACATCTGCAGAAACTGCAGCCGCCTGGCGGTCGGTGCTGGTTTGTGACATCAGCGCACCTCAGTCCAGACGCTCCCTGTCGCCCAGCGCTGGCAGTCTGGCCGTCACGGAGAAGCGCTGCTCGACGGCAGCAGCCAGCTGCGCCCTCGCCTTCTGTTCGCCATGCACCAGATACAGGGGCGGACGGTCGCGGAAATGACCATACCAATCCAGCAATCCGCTCTGGTCAGCATGTGCCGACAGACCACCCACGGTGTGCACCTTCGCCTCGACGCGCATGCTCTCACGCCATATGCGCACATAATCGACGCCATCCACGAGACGACGCCCGAGCGTCCCATGTGCCTGGAAGCCGATCATCACAATGTGGCACTCCGGGCGCCACACATTATGTTTGAGGTGATGGAGAATGCGTCCGCCGCTGCACATGCCGCTGCCGGCGATGACGATAGCTCCGGACTCGATCCGGTTGATGGCCCTGGATTCTTCGGGTGTGGACGACATTTCAAGGTTGCCCAGCATCGGGACATGGCCTTCCCCGTCACGGAACAGTCGTGCGCCGTAGAGATGCCGGTAGCGTGAATAGACCTCCGTAGCCTCGATGGCCATCGGGCTGTCGAGAAACACCCGCCAGTTGGCCAGCCCCCACTGTCTGCTGTGCTCGGCCATCAGATAGAGCAGATCCTGCGTACGCCCGACTGAAAACGCCGGTATCAGCACATTGCCGCCGCGCTTCGCGGCTTCACTGAAGATCTCGCCGAGCTCGATCAGCGTGTCCTCGAATGCACGGTGGTTGCGATCACCGTAGGTGCTTTCCATCAGCACCACGTCGGCCTCTTCGATGAACGTCGGGTCTTCCATTACCGGCGCGGCCTGGTAGCCAAGATCGCCGCTGAACACCAGCTTGCGGCGACTGCCACCGTCTTCCAGCCACAGCTCCACAATTGCGGCGCCGAGTATATGCCCGGCATCGTTGAGCCTCACGGAGATGCCAGGAATTATTTCGTGGCGTTCGCCGTATTCCATGCCACGAATCTGCTTCAGCACCTTTTCGGCATCGTCGCGCGTGTACAGAGGTTCCACCGGCCGGAGTCCCTTGCGCGCCCGTTTGCGGTTCTCCTGCTCGGCGTCCTTCTCGTGCAGAAATGCCGAATCGCGAAGCATGATTCCGCACAGCGCCGCAGTGGCGTGATGGGTGTGGATGGGGCCACCGAACCCGGACCGCCCGAGCAGCGGCAGTCGGCCGGAGTGATCGATATGCGCATGACTGAGTACCACCGCGTCGATGTCACCGGCATCCACCGGCCAGGCATCACGATTGCGCTGTTCATCCTCCCGTCTGCCCTGTATCTGACCGCAGTCCAGAAGCACCTTGTGCTTTCCGACACGCAGCAGATAACACGAACCGGTGACTGCACCGGCAGCGCCAAGAAACTCTATGTCCATCGGTTCCCTCAATCCTCCAGATAACGACCGGTCGCATCCGCCGCGATCAGCTTTTCCTCATCAGTGGTAAACGCATAGACCGGCCTGCTGCCATCGGTGCTGATCAGGCCGGCACCCGCCCGGTTCCTGTGCTCATCCAGACGCACCCCCCAGCAGGCCAGCGCAGCGGCTACACGCGATCTGATCTTCGCCGAGCGCGCGCCTATGCCGCCGCCGAACACCAGCGCCCCCTGCCCATCAAGCAGCGTGAAACCGGCGCCGATGGTCATCACCAGTCGGCGCACGAACATAGCGATCGCCAGCGCGGCGTCGGCATCGCCTTCGCCTTCCGCCGCCAGCAGTCTGCGCATGTCCGGCTCGCCGGCCAGTCCCAGAAGGCCCGAGCCACGGTTCAGCAACGCGTCGATATCATCGGGCGAATAACCCGCTCGCACCAGCGCGATCACAATCGCCGCATCGATGCTGCCGCAACGGGTCGCCATGATCAGTCCTTCCAGCGGCGAGTAGCCCATTGACGTTTCGATGGAGGACCCGGACTGCACCGCACAGGCCGAACAGCCGCTGCCCAGCTGCAGGGTCACGGCGGTTACCGAGTCGGGCACGCCATGAGTGTATTCCGCAAGTGTCCTGACCAGCGCGGCATGCGCGATCCCGTGGAACCCGTAGCGGTACAAACCAAAGCGCTGCGTCAAATCCGGGGGCAGCGCGTACTGCGTCGCCTCGGCCGGCATGGAACGATGGAAGGCCGTATCGAAAACCGCGTATGCCGGGCTGCGAGGCCATCGCCGGCGAACGTCGCGAATCACATCCAGTGATCGAGCGTTGTGCAGCGGCGCCATCGGCACGAGGCTTTCGATGGCTGTCTCCACACCCGCATCGACACGCGTGGTACCGGTGAGAAGCCGGCCACCATGAACGACGCGGTGCGCACTCAGATCAACCCCACCATCGACCTCTGCAAGTGCCTTGTCGACGAGTTCCGCAGCGACGGTGCCCTCGGGCCAGTCCTGCTCGTGCCGATGCAGCAACCTGCACAGACCCGCTTCGACCACGAACAGTGCTGATTTCAGCGTCGCGGTACCGGCGTTGAACACCAGCACCCGTGGCCGGGTGGCACGGCTCATGCCCGACCTGTCATCGAGGCCGCCTGCTGTGGACCGCCTCGTGCAGCGCATCGTACGGTTCGACGAACCTGCGCACGCCTTCCGTCAGCAACTTGCCGCAGACATCCTCCAGATCGATCCCCAGGGCGCCCAGGTCCTTCAACACCCGCCCGGCAGTGTCGATGCTGTCGATCAGCCTCGGCGCCGGCTCACCATGGTCGTGGTACGCCTGCGCCGTCTCGGTGGGCAGCGTGGTGATGGTGTTGGGGCCAATCAGTGCATCGACGTACCTGGTGTCGCTGTAGAGGGGGTTTTTGGTGCCGGTACTTGCCCACAGCAGACGCTGCGGCCGCGCGCCATGACGTTCCAGTTCACGAAAACGTCTGGAACGGTGCATCTTCTGATAGATCGCATAGGCGCGCGTCGCACTTGCGACGGCGACCTTACCTTTGAGCCGCCGCGCTCTGCGCCCGCTGTCACCACCCTCAATCAGGATCGGTTCGAGCAGGGCATCGATCATCGTGTCGATGCGGCTCACGAAGAAGCTCGCGACCGATGTGACTCTCTTGAGGCTGATGCCTGCTGCCTGCGCTTCGGACAAACCGTCCAGAAAGGCATCTACGACATCGCGATAGCGCTCCAGCGAGAACAGCAGGGTCACATTCACGCCAATCCCTTCGCCGAGAAGTATACGCAGCGCCGCTATGCCGCAGTCGGTGGCCGGCACCTTGAGCAGCACGTTCGGCCTGTCCAGCACCTCGTGCAGACGGCGTGCTTCGGCCACGGTTGCCTGCTCGTCATCCACAAGATGCGGTGACAGCTCCAGGCTCACGAAACCGTCCGAACGGCCGCTGGCGTCATAGATCGGGCGCAGTACGTCGGCAGCCGACTGTATATCTTCCACCATCAGGCGTTCGCAGATCTCACCGGCACTCAGTCCTGCATCGGCCAGCGCCCGGATCTGCTCGTTATAGTGACTGGTGTGCACGATGGCCCGTTCGAATATGGCCGGATTGGAGGTGATGCCGCTGATTCCCCATGCCTCGACCATCTGCAACAGCTGGCCCGACTGAATCAGGCCGCGGTCCAGATAGTCCAGCCAGACACTCTGGCCATGATCCCTGATTCGCCGCAACGGGCTGTCCGGCATAGCTGACACCCTGCTTCACAATGCATGGCGGACCGCGACCGAAGACCGGCTGGCCCCTGCTGGAACCCCGATGTTAGCGCGTTGCCGGTCGTGCGCGCATCATTGATCCCCATGCGTGCACGCGCGTCGTGATATTCGCAGCAGTGAAATAGACCACCGGGATCAGAACCAGCGTGATCAGCGTGGATGCCGCCAGACCACCAATCACCACACGCGCCAGTGCGGCCTGGATCTCAGCGCCTGCACCGACACCGATGGCCAGCGGCATGAGGCCGAGAATGGTGGTGAGCGTAGTCATCAGGATTGGCCGCAGTCGCAGCTTGCCGGCTTCTATCACCGCATTGCGAACGTCCAGACCTTCCTCACGGCGCATGAGGTTGATGTAATCCACAAGCACAATGGCATTGTTGACGACAATGCCCAGCAGCATCACCACCCCCATCAGGCTTTGCAGATTGAGCGTGGTGCCCGTGAGCAGCATGGTCGGTACGACGCCGATGATCACCAGCGGCACACTGAACATGACGATCAGCGGATCGAGGAAGCGTTCGAACTGCGCCGCCATGACCATGTAGATCAAGGCAATCGCGATCAGAATGGCCAGCATGAAATCACGCTGCGCCTGCTGCTGCTCCTCGTACTCGCCGCCGAAATAGATGCTGAACCCGTCAGGTAGCGGGAACGTCGACAGTTCGCGCTGGATCGCCCTCACCGCATCACCCAGCGCAACGCCGCTCTCGAGGTTGGCGGTGATGTAGTTCACCCGCTGGCCGTCGATGCGATTGATGCTCGAAGGTCCCCGAGCGCTTTCCTGTGTCATCACGGTAGATACCGGCACAATCGTGCCATCCGCGGTGCGCACGCCGATATTGTCCAGATCCATTACGCCGACCCGGTCTTCCGGCCGAAGCCTCACGTTGATCGGAATCTCCTCACCGCTGACCCGGAACATGCCGGCCCGTCGCCCGGCAATGTTGGTCTGCATGGCCGAAGCAATATCCTGCACACCGAGCCCCAACTGGGCGATGCGCTCGCGATCGAAGCGAACGTTCTGCTCGGGCCGGCGATCGGCGGTACTCGCGTTGACGTCGGCGATACCGGGAATCGCCTCCATGCGGACGGCGATCTCCTGGATCACCTCCTCGGCCGCGAACATGTCGTGCCCTCTGAGCTGCAACTGCAGGGAGTCGCCGCCGCCCCCGCCGCCCGCCCGGAACAGCATGCGCAGCATCCACAGTCCACCCCGAGCCGACACCTGAATGTCCGCACCCGGAACGGCATTCGCTACTGCCCGCCGGATATCGTCCGCGATCTGATCGGAAGTGAGGGTCCGTCGACCCGGCTCGGTCAGTACAAGGTCGATTTCCGCCCGGTTGTTGCGCACATCGTTGGTAATCGAAAGCACGTTCTCGGGGAACACAGCCGCACGCACCGCTTCATCGAGCACCTGCAGATACTGATACATGATGGCGATGTTCGTGCCTTCGTCCATTCTCATCCGAACCTGAAGCTCGTCACCGTCGGTCTGCGGCGCCAGCTCGAACGGAATACGCGGATACAGCGTGACGGCACCGGCCAGCAGGGCGAGCGTCACGATGCCCACGACACTGCGATTGTTGAGGGCCTTCGCGATCACGCCGCCATACCACTGCTCGACACCGTCGAACATGCGCTGCACGCGTGACCGCTTCTCAGGATCCGGAAGGTCCGGCGTGATGGTCAGGAATCGGCTGGCCAGCATCGGAACCAGGGTGAGCGCAACCAGCAGCGAGCAGAACAGCGAGAACACCACAACGATCGCCAGTTCCAGGAACATGGTCCCGGTGACGGTCTGCATGAATACCACGGGCAGGAAGATCACAGACGTC
The DNA here is from genome assembly GCA_050485545.1 of Gammaproteobacteria bacterium. Taxonomy (GTDB): domain Bacteria; phylum Pseudomonadota; class Gammaproteobacteria; order Steroidobacterales; family Rariloculaceae; genus JBJHBP01. Next base: position 41,276 of record JBJHBP010000006.1, on the reverse strand, counting down.
GTCAGCGTAGCGGCAATGATGGCGCCGGTTACCTGCCGCGTACCGATCAGCGCTGCGGCTGCCCTGCTCTTGCCCCGCTGCCGCTGGCGGACGATGTTTTCCAGCACGACGATGGCATTGTCGACGATCAGGCCGACACCGAGCGCAAGGCCGCCGAAACTCATCTGATTGAGCGTGAGCCCATTGAAGTAGATGAGGCCGAACGTGGCAATGATTGATATCGGGATCGCAACGGCCACGACCATCGTGGCCGAACCATTACGCAGAAATGCGAGCAGCACGATGATCGCGAGCACACCACCCCATATGGCCGAATTACGGACATTGTCGATGGAGGACTGGATGAACTCGCTCTGATCGGTGATCACACGCAGCTGCAGATCGCCACGAATCGCATTGATTCGCTCCACTTCGGCACGGACCCGGCGCGCCACCTCAACGGTGTTGCCGCCAACCTGTTTGCGCAGCCCCAGGCGTATGGTCGGCTGCTCGTCGATTTCCACATAGCGATTGATGTCGCGATATCCGAGCTCCACATGCGCCACGTCGCGCACGCGTATCGGGTGCCCATCGACCATCCGGACCACGGTATTGGCGATCTGCTCGACGTCGTCGTACTCACCCAGCGTACGCACATACAGGTCGCGCAGCCCCTCGCGGACATTGCCGCCGGGCAGGCTGACATTGTCTCGCCCCAGTGCGTTGATGACGTCGTTGGCGGTGAGGTTCGAGGACATCAGCCGGTCGCGCATGAGGTCGACGTTGATCTCGCGATACACACCACCCCAGATATCAATCGCGCCAACGCCTTCTATCTGCTCGAACGCCTTGACGATATCGCGTTCCAGCACACGGGTGAGCTCCGCCAGCGGCCTCTGCGACAAGGCACCGACCACCACGATGGGCTGCTGATTGGGATCGAAACGGCGAATCTGCGGTGTGCCGATTTCCGTTGGCAAGGAACCGCGCACCCGGTCTATTGCGGACCGAACGTCATTGGCGGCTTCATCCAGATTGACGTTCTGGGAGAAGCGCAGCTGTATCTGGGTATTGCCTTCCGAAGCAGTCGAGTTGACGCTGATCAGGTCGGGCACACCGGCGATCGCGTTCTCGATCCGCTCGGTGACGATCAGCTCCATCTCCTCCGGGCCGACGTTGCCGTAGCTGACGTTCACATTCAGCTGCGGAAACTCCAGCGGCGGAAGCAGGTCGACAGGCAGGTGACGGAAGCTGATAAGCCCCAGCGTAATCACGATCATGTAGACCATCGCGGTTGCGATGGGTCGGTTGACTGCCGTGCGCGCCAGTGCCATTGATACGTTCCCCGAGGACCCCGGCTAGCCGCCGAAGTCCCGGGTTGCCACCCGCTCTACGATGATATTGAGCAGATCGCGACTCTGCATCTGCTGAAGATTCATGATGTGATCCCAGGGCGTGGGCTGGATGATCGCCTCGGTGGATTCCCGGCTCGTCAGCAGCCTGTGGCCCATGGTCACGACCCAGTCGCCCGATTCAACGCCGGTGACGCCGGACAGCAGCCGGCCACGCGCAATGACATCCACGGGCACAAACGCAACGGCCTGAGGGGCGGCATCCTGAAACGAGCGTCGCAGCAGTTCCTCTCCGTCGGCGAGGTCGTCATTGTCGATGCCATGCTCTTCCAGAATACTGCCGCGGCGTGCTACGTAAACACCTTCACGTCCGTCGCGGGGATGCCGATAGATAGCACTGTTCGGCACCAGCGCTGCCAGCGAGCTCTCGCCATACAGCACGTCGACCGTCACAAACATGCCCGGTCGCAGAACGTCCTGGTGGTCCTCGACGTCGATCTCCGCTTCGGTGGTATGCGTCACAGGATTCAGAAAGGGCGAAATGCGACTGACGCTGGCCTGAATGACATTGTCGGGTGCGGCATCGGACACGATGTGCACACTGGTGCCGGCCGTGATGTAGCCCAGCATCCTCTCGGTCAGCGTGACGCGGACACGCATCGCCGACGGATCGCCGATCACCGCCAGACGCGTCCCCGTGTTCACGTTCTGCCCCAATTCGGCAACCATGTTGCCGATGACGCCGGTAATCGGTGCACGCACGATGGCGTTGCCCAGCTCCAGACGTCTTTCTTCCACCTGCGAAGCAGCCTGGTCGCGCTGTGCCCTGATCAGGTCGAGGTCCGCCCGCGCGGAGGCCACATCCGAACGCGCGTTCTCAAGGTCTGTAACGCTTGTCAGGCCACGTTCGGCCAGCGATTCGATGCGGCGCAGATTGGCCTCCAGCCGCTCGAGATTGGTCATCGACTGACGCACGCGTGCCTCGGCGACTTCCATCCCGGACCGCGCCTGGCGCAGACGTTCATCGATTTCCGTGGATCGCAGCCTGACCAGCGGATCGCCGGCGGAAACGAAATCGCCATCGCGGACATAGACTTCGACCACCGGTGCGGACAGTTCCGGGTAGATCTCTGTCTGCACTCTGGCGCGTACCGAGCCGGACAGCCGCTCTTCCAGCGGCAGCGTGCCGAAAAGCACCTCGACGGCTTCGACGCTGGGGATGCGCTGCTGACGCTGATCCCCGGTCTGTCCGGAAGTATCCTGCTCAGCACTGCAAGCGCCCAGCGCAAGCGCTGCCAGCAAAGCTATGTTCCTGATTTGATTGTGCATCTTGACCGACTGCGGAAAAAGGTGGCAAGCATACCCCGCTGATGTGCACGACGACAACGCGTGTGACCACAGATTTCTAAAGTAGTCGCATGACAGATGCGTGTCGTTTGCATGAACACAACGGTTGGACCACACGAATCCGCTGAATATCCGCGCCGCTTCAGATTAATTCAGTCGCGCAGGCTGATGCGACGGGCCGGACTGACCGGGGGCAGTGAATCAATCGCATGCCTTCCGATTCCAGCACCAGTCACGGATTTCCGGCATATCCTGACCGTATCTGTGAATGTACTGCTTGTGATCGATCAATCGGTCACGGAGCGCCTGTTTGGCATAAGCGGCCTGCGAACCCAGCCTGGGAACACGGTCGATCACGTCGCCAGCCAGATGAAACCGGTCAAGATCATTCAGGACCGTCATGTCGAACGGCGTCGTCGTCGTGCCCTCTTCCTTGTAGCCCCGCACATGCAGATTGGAGTGGTTCGCGCGCCGGTACGTCAGACGGTGGATCAGCCAGGGATATCCGTGGTACGCGAAAATGATCGGCCTGTCCCTGGTGAAGATCATGTCGAATTCGCGATCCGACAGGCCATGAGGATGCTCGCTCTCCGGCTGCAGCGCCATCAGGTCAACGACATTGACGACACGCACCCTTAGTTCCGGAAAGTACTCCCGCAGCAGAGACACGGCCGCCAGCGTTTCCAGTGTCGGCACATCGCCCGCGCAGGCCATGACCACATCCGGTTCACCGCCGCGATCACTGCTGGCCCATCCCCAGATGCCGATACCGGCCTCGCAATGACGAATTGCCGAATCCATGTCCAGGTACTGAAGGTTCTGCTGCTTGCCGGCCACGACCACATTGATGAAGTCACGTGACCGCAGACACTTGTCCGCGATGTACAGCAGCGTGTTGGCATCAGGCGGCAGATAGACGCGGATCACGTCGGCCTTCTTGTTCACCGCGTGATCGATGAACCCTGGGTCCTGATGGCTGAACCCGTTGTGATCCTGGCGCCATACATGCGACGTCAGCAGATAGTTCAGCGATGCGACCGGCCGACGCCAGGGTATGGCGCGACTGACCTTCAGCCATTTCGCATGCTGGTTGAACATTGAATCGACAATGTGGATGAAGGCTTCGTAGCAGGAAAAGAAGCCATGTCGGCCGGTGAGCAGATAGCCCTCCAGCCAGCCCTGGCACATGTGCTCGGACAGCACTTCCATGACTCTGCCATCCGGCGCCAGGTGTTCATCGTCTTGCAGAAACGGCCCCATGCTGGCTTTGGCAGTCGCCTCGAACACCGCATCAAGACGGTTCGAGGCCGTCTCATCAGGGCCGAACAGACGGAAGTTCGCCTGCTTCTCGTTACGCCGGAACACGTCGCGCAGAAAGGTGCCCAGTACGCGGGTCGCTTCCGCGCTGACTTCACCCGGTGCAGCCACTTCCACAGCGTAGTTGCGAAAATCCGGCATGCGCAGGTCCTTGAGCAGCAGACCTCCATTGGCGTGCGGATTGGCACTCATGCGCCGCGGGCCCTGCGGCGCCAGACTCAGCAACGACTCGACCGGACGACCGTCGGCGTCGAACAACTCATCCGGTCGGTAGCTCGCCAGCCAGTCGGCCAGCAGATCCAGATGCCCCGGCTTGTCCCGCAATCCGGACAGCGGCACCTGATGTGAACGCCAGTTGCCCTCCGCGGGATGGCCATCGACCTCACGCGGCCCGGTCCAGCCCTTCGGCGTACGCAGCACGATCATCGGCCAGCGCGGACGCTCCGATACACCGTTGGCACGGGCGTCGGCCTGACACTCACGGATGGCGTCAATCACTTCATCCAGCGTCGCGGCCATGAGCGCGTGCATGGCCTGCGGATCGTCACCGCTCACGAAGCGTGGGGCATAGCCGTAACCCCGCAGCAGCTGCGACAACTCATCGTCATCCATTCGCGCCAGCAGTGTCGGGTTGGCGATCTTCCAGCCGTTGAGGTGAAGAATCGGCAGCACCGCACCATCACGCGCGGGATTCAGAAACTTGTTGGAGTGCCAGCTGGCGGCCAGCGGTCCGGTCTCGGCTTCACCATCGCCCACCACGGCGGCAACGATCAGCTCGGGGTTGTCGAACACCGCCCCGAAGGCGTGCGCCAGCACGTAGCCCAGCTCCCCTCCCTCATGAATCGAGCCTGGCACTTCCGGGGCACAGTGACTGGGGATGCCACCCGGAAAGGAAAACTGTCGGAACAATCGCTGCATGCCATCCGCGTCCATCGCAACTTCGGGATACAGCTCGCTGTAAGTGCCTTCAAGCCACGTATTGGCAACCAGTGCCGGCCCGCCGTGACCCGGGCCTGCCATGTAGATCATGTCCAGATCCAGCTTCCGGATAACGCGATTCAGATGTACATAGATGAAGTTAAGGCCTGGTGTCGTACCCCAGTGACCCAGCAGGCGCGGCTTGATGTGCTCAAGTTTCAGCGGCTCGCGCAGCAGTGGATTGGCGAGCAGATAGATCTGCCCGACGGACAGATAGTTGGCCGCCCGCCACCATGCGTGGATCGCGCGGAGCTGCTCATCGTTGACGGCCGTCATGATTGTGATGTCTCCACCGTTCCCACGACACGCACCAGATCCGCCAGCGAACGCATGCCAAGCTTGCGCATCACCCTTGCTCTGTGCAGCTCGACCGTGCGCTGACTGACGCCAAGATCAAGTGCAATCACCTTGTTCGCCTGACCGTTGACAACACGCCGCATGACTTCCGTCTCGCGCGGCGTCAGAGTCGCGAGTTTGCGGCGAATCACCGTCATCGCTCCCAATTCCTCCCGACGTTTGCGATCCAGGTCCAGCGCCTTATGGATCAGATCGATCAGATCCCGGTCGCGGAAGGGCTTCTGAATGAAATCGACAGCACCCGACTTCATCGCATTCACTGCCATTGGCACATCGCCATGTCCGGTAATGAAGATGACTGGTATCAGAGCGCCACGACGATTCAGATAGTCCTGCAATTCCAGGCCACTGGTGCCAGGCATGCGGATATCGACGACCAGACAGGCGTGGCGGTCCGTATCGTAAACCTCCAGAAACTCGTCCGCCGACGCGAATGCCTGACAACGAATTCCTGCCGTATCCAGCAGCAGGACCACAGATTCACGCACCGCCTCGTCGTCATCGACGACGTAAACTTCGCCGTCCTGGTTCACATCCGGTTTCATGCGGCCGCCGGAAGCGTGGCAACGAATCGCGCACCACCGGCGGGATTATCGGAAAACTTCAGCGTACCGCCGTAGGTTTCCACTATCGTTCGGCTGATTGCCAATCCCACGCCAAGTCCCTCCTGCTTGGTGGTTACGAACGGATGAAAGATACTACCTGCAAGTGACCGCGGCACTCCATGCCCGTGGTCTTCCACTTCAATACTCGCATCGCCGTTTCCGGTTCTGGCCGTTCTCAGCGTAATGCCCTTCTGCCTGCGCAAGCCGTCACGCATCGCATCCACGGCGTTACGAGTGAGATTGAGCACCACTTGCTGCAACTGCACGCGGTCGGCGTTCACCTTGGGGACATCGTCGGCCAGCTGCACGGCAACTGCGAGGCCCTCACCGTGCGCATCCGCCTCAATCAGATTCATGATATCCCGGAGCATGTCGTTGACATCGACCAGTTCGCTCTTTATCTCGTGTTTGCGCAGAAAGTTGCGCAGATTCGTGATCACGTCACTTGCCCGCCGCGCCTGTTCGGCAATCCGTTCGCAGGTCTTCCGCAGCGCATCCGAATCCAGAGGGTCACGCTGCATCAGGCGTTTGCCAACATCAGCATAAGTGACTATCGCGCTCAGCGGTTGATTGATCTCATGGGCAATACCGGCTGCCATCTCTCCGAGCAGATGGAAGCGGCCCACGTGGGTGAGACGCGCCTCCAGCGAGCGGGTATTGCGTTCCGAATCCCTCTGCGCGGTCTGATCCCGGAGAATGCCGACAAATCGCCGCCGCTCCCCGTCCCTGGCTTCGCCCACCGACAGATGCAGCGGAAACAGCTCGCCATTCTCCCGCCGACCTTCAACCTCGCGTCCGCGTCCTATAACCCTGGCCTGCGACGTGCGGATGTAGCGCTCCACATAATCCTGATGCTCGCTTCGATAGGGTTCGGGCATCAACATGGAAACGGGCTGGCCGACAACGTCAACAGCCCGATAGCCGAACATCCGCTCCGCGGCGGAATTGAATGCCATGACATGCCCACGATCATCCATAACCACAATCGCATCGACGGCTGCATCCAGCAGCGCACCCAGCTCAGCGGCAGACCAGTGACCGGCTCGTAACGCTTCTGGTGCCTGTAACATACGTAGTTTCCGTTAACGTTTCAGATTCAACTGAAACTATGATTGGGCGATACATGACTGCGCAATACCATTGCTTGCGCAGAACCTGATTGAACTGTCCACGCACAACCGGTTTTCCGGAGATTCACGGAGGTGGCGGCAATGCTCCAGAGCAGGCACATACTTGCGATCGTAGACCCTACCAGCGATGAGCAGCCCGCGCTTGCAAGGGCTGCCAGGATTGCCGACGGCTCCGGCGCCACGCTGGAGCTGTTCGTCTGCGACTACGATCAGTATCTCGCAGGTGAACGTTTCTTCGACGAGAACTCTCTGCTGAAAGCCCGGCAGGCTCTGCTGGCCAGTCACCGCCGACGCCTGAGCGAACTTGCCGAAGGAATTTCCGCACGCTACAGCATCGAGGTGCGCCAGGACATCGCATGGGATCACCCGCTTCATGAGGGCGTCGTCCGCAAGGCGATTGCCACCGGCGCCGGACTGATCGTCAAGGATACGCACTACCATTCGGCCTTCAAGCGGTCGCTGTTCTCCAATACCGACTGGAACCTGATCCGCACATCTCCCTGCGACCTGCTGCTCGTGAAGCCGCACGAGTACGCCGCGAAACCGCAGGTAATCGCAGCAGTGGATCCGCTGCACGAACACGACAAACCCGCCGATCTTGACGACAGAATTCTCGACGCCGCGAACTCGCTCTGCTCGACCCTGGGCGGCACGCTGCACGTCTGCCATGCATTCGATCCAGCCCCCGCACTGGCCGTATCGGCGGACGCGGTCACGATGCCGCTTGCGGTGCCGGCCCGGGAACTGATCGAGACGCTCAAAGCCACTCACACCCGCGCCGTACACAGCCTCGTAGACAGGCGCGAATTCGGCCGCGAGCATCTGCACATTCACCAGGGCGCTGCGCATGAAGTACTGCTGGACCTGGCTGAAGAGCTGCATGCTGATGTGGCGGTCATGGGTGCGGTCTCACGCAGCGCATTGCAACGGCTGTTTCTTGGCAGTACTGCCGAGCGCCTGATGGACAGGCTGCCCTGCGACCTGCTGATCGTCAAACCGAAAGACTTCAAGCCGGAAGCCTGAGACCGGGCCGGCAGTCAGGTTGCCGGCAATACGATCACATCCGCACCGGCTTCGTCGATCACGCGTTGCGCCGTGTCCGCGCGCGACGGCCCGAAAACCGGGTTCGCCGAACCGATCACGATCACGCCGGCATTGAGCTTCTTCGCCACTTCGACTATCCCCCGGGTAGCGGAGCCCTCCGTTGCGTGCACTCGATTTCTCGGCAGGTGACAGCTGTCGGCAAAGCGCTGCCGATCAAAATAGATGTCGTCACCCTTGTAGACGGTCACGGCATGCAGATCCGACTCCAGCGCGCCGGCAATGCGATGCGCCAATGCCACGACACCGCGATTGAGCTGTTCATGTACCGCGTTGTCCGGCTTCTGTTTGACAGCCACCAGCGCGGTGGAGGTATTGGAGGGCTGCTGCGGACTGACCAGCAGCACCGGACATCGGGCAGCATTGAGCAGCGCCCAGTCCGAAGTCTTTGCCAGCCGGCGCGCCAGCACACCGTGTGGCGACAGATTCTTCACGATCAGGTCGCAGCCGGAATTCGTCGCGGCATCGACCATGGCGTCGCGCCAGTCTGGCTGGGCTTCGATCTGCAACTCGACGGTCAGCCCGTTCCTGCGGGGATGCTCAGCCAGCCGATCCACCCAGTGAACCATCTGCTCCACGGCCGCTTGCTGGGATTCGCGCCGAAACGCCAGATGCGTGTCATAAACACAACAGTACAGCAGTAAAGACGCATTGTTGCGTGCCGCAATCCACTCCGCCTTTTCCAGTGCCGGCTGCGTCAGCCGCGTCGGATCCAGCACCACGAAAACCTTGGTAAGAGGCGTTACTTCCAGCGTCTCGGTCACGATCAACTCTCCACCCACAATCGGCACAGCGAGCATATCGTCCTCTGTGGGTGCAGGAATATAAGTAATATCCTCAGGGTGCGATCGCGAGGCTGGGATCGGGGTTCGCAATCCGGCCGCAACTTATGCCTTGTGGTTGCCGCCGCCCGACCCTAGAATCGGTCTCGACAACCTTCCCATACCGCGCCGCCCGGGCCAAGCGTGAACGATAGTTACGACCTGTCAGGCGATCTCGCGAAGCGCCTGCTCAACGCTGCTCCAGACCCTGTCGTGATCGTTGATCGCAGCGGCATGATCGTGTTCGCCAACACGCGTACCGAAGAAACGTTCGGCTACGACCACAATGAATTGATCGGGCAGTCCGTGGAAATTCTGCTTCCGGAGCGTTACCGTCGGTCGCATCCAAGCCATAGGCGGCAGTTTTCCGAATCCGCGCAACCGCGACCAATGGGGCCTGGGCTCGAGCTGTACGGCCGCCATAGGGATGGACACGAATTCCCGGTCGAAATCAGTCTGAGTCCGCTACAGACATCCAGCGGGCTGCTGGTTTCCAGCGCGATACGCGATGTCACCGAACAGCGCCGGATCGAACACGCGCTGGCCGAGGCTGATCGCGCGAAAAGCCGCTTGCTTGCCGCAGCGAGCCACGACCTTCGTCAGCCATTGCAGGCACTGACATTGCTGAATCGCGCCGCAACGCGAAGCTGCAGGCATGACAGCGAGCTGCTGGAGATTCTCGAGCGGCAGCAGAAAGCGCTGGATTCCATGTCCGCGCTACTGAACTCGCTGCTCGACGTCAGCAAACTGGACTCCGGCCGGGTGGAACCCCAGCCCGCGGACTTCGACCTGAAACAGATCTTCGACCAGCTTCAGGCCAATTTCGGCGAACAGGCGCACGAGAAAGGCCTGACTCTGCGAATCGCCGACACCGGCCTTGCCGTACGCACCGATGCGCAGCTGCTGCAACAGTTGCTGAGCAATCTGCTGTCCAATGCGATTCGCTACACGTCGGCCGGCGAAGTCAGTGTCCGTGCGGTAGCCGATGACTGGCAGGGTGTCACGGTCATCGTCGAGGACACGGGTATCGGTATTCCGGTCGATGAGATGGATCGTGTGTTCACCGAGTTCTATCAGGTGGAGCGGCCGTCGGTCCGACAGGAGGGTCTGGGGCTGGGCCTTGCCATCGTGAAGCGCATTGCCGCACTGCTGGATGTGCCGCTGAACGTTCGGTCAAAGGAAAGCAAGGGCACGCAGTTCACCCTGCAGTTGCGCCGCGCGGCACAGGCCGAACCGGCGGATGTCAGGGCAATCGCACATCGTTCGCCGGACGGCATCCGAATTCTGATCGTCGACGACAATCGTGCGGTGGCGAATGCCACCAGGCTGCTGCTGGAAATCGAAGGATTCGAGGTACAGGTGGCAAGCGATGAGAAGGAAGCCCTGCAGGCGGCAACGTGCGTCAGTCCGGACCTGATCATCAGCGACTTTCATCTGCGCTGCGGCAGCAACGGTGCCGAAGTGGTCAGGAAGCTGCGCGCAGCGCTCAATACTGTCACGCCGGTCATCTTTGTCAGTGGTGACACCACCGGTATGCCGAGAACCGAATCGCTGCGGCAGGCGCAGTACCTGATCAAGCCGTTGAACGGTGACGAGCTGCTGGTCGCTATTCACAACGGACTGGCAACGGAACCCGCCCGCTCCGGCCCCGATTCGGCTCCGCCCGACTGAGACGGTTCACGCCACGCAGCGAACTTTGGCCGAATCAGCCTGGGCATTCAGACTCTCGGCCGTCACCAGCGTGATACCCGCGGCCGACACATGGTGACGATGCGCTTCGGCGGCCGTGTTGATCCCGATCATGCTCCCGTCCGGTACCACGACACCGCTGTCGATGACGGCACGGTTGATGCGGCAGTGACGACCGATCCGTGCGCCCGGCAGCAGGACGCTTTGCGCAACGACGGTGCCCGAGCCTGTGTGGCACCCGGTGGACAGCACGGAGTGCTCCACCGACCCTGCGACGGTGCAACCGGCCGACACGACGGAACGGCGTGCGTATCCCTCACCGACAAACCTTGGCGGCGCCAGTTGTGCCTGACAGGTGCGGATTGGCCAGCTGGTGTCATGAAGATCCAGTCCGGGCTCTTCGGCAAGCAGGTCCATGTTCGCCTGCCAGTAGCTGTCCAGCGTGCCCACATCCCGCCAGTAGCAGGACGCCTTCCCGGCGTCATGGAATGCATGCGCATACACGCGACGTGACCGGATCATCGCCGGCAGCACGTCACTGCCGAAATCACGCGATGAAGACGGATCGCGGGCGTCGGCCTTCAGACGCTCGATGAGCGCCGAACGCTGGAATACGTAGATACCCATCGACGCCAGTACCCGGCCCGGACGCTCCGGCAACGGGCGCGGTCGGGCCGGCTTCTCGTCGAAGTGCAGTACCCGCTCGTCTGCATCGATGGTCATCACGCCGAAGGCGCTGGCCTCCTCCACCGGCACTTCCACGCATCCGACAGTCGCCTCCGCGCCCGATGCCAGATGCGCGTCCAGCATCGGCCGATAATCCATCCGGTAGATGTGATCCCCGGCGAGGATCAGGACCAGATCGGGATTGTTGTCCTCGATCAGGTCCAGGTTCTGAAACACGGCGTCAGCCGTACCGGCGTACCAGCCCTCTCCGCGTCGCTGTTGCGCAGGCCACAGTTCGATGAACTCGCCGATTTCCGGTCGCAGGATGTTCCAGCCCTGCTGTACATGCTGGATCAGTGAATGCGACTTGTACTGCGTGAGCAGCGCCATACGGCGGATGCCCGAGTTGACGCTGTTGGACAGCGGAAAGTCGATGTTGCGGTAGTGGCCGCCGAACGGCAGTGCCGGCTTCGAATGCCAGCGGGTCAGGGGGCCAAGCCTGGTGCCACTGCCGCCAGCAAGCACCAGCGCCAGGGTATTCTGCTCCGGAAGGCGAGACTGTCGCACGGCCGCGCTCCTTGTGTTGTCGCTACTGTCTGTTCCGTTCAGCCGGTGACTCCCCCGACCGGCGAACCGGGTGTGCCAGATTAGTCCTCACGGTCCGCGCGGATCAGTTCGTATTTGTACCTACGTGTTAATACCCGATAAGGGGACTTCTCCCAAACGCCCCGATCCGACGATCCCGGCAGACTCGCCCTGTCCGGCCTCCGCGGCCGCGACATGCTGTTTCACGTTCAGAAAGCTGTCCGGCGTAATGGAGATCGAATCGACCCCGCAGGCCACGAGAAAACTGGCGAATTCCGGGCGGTCGCTGGGCGCCTGGCCACACAGCCCGATCGGCCGGTCACATTCATGGGCCGAACGGATCGCACTGGCGATGGTGCGCCTGACGGCTTCGTTCTCTTCGTCGAACAGATCGCTGAGCCGGTCCGAGTCGCGGTCCACGCCCAGTACCAGCTGCGTCAGGTCGTTACTGCCGATCGAGAAGCCGTCAAACCGCTTCGCGAATTCATGCGCGAGAATCACATTGGACGGAATCTCGCACATCACATAGACCTGCAGCCCGTTGACACCCCGCTCCAGCCCGTTGTCACGCATCACGTCCAGCACCCGGTCGGCTTCATGGGGACTGCGGCAGAATGGAATCATGACGATCACGTTATCCAGCCCGATGTCGTCCCGAACGCGGCGCAGCGCCGCACATTCCAGCGCGAAACCTTCCCGGTAGCCGTCACTGTAGTAGCGGCTGGCACCGCGCCAGCCGAGCATCGGGTTTTCCTCCTCGGGCTCGAATGCCGCGCCGCCGAGCAGGTTGGCGTATTCGTTGGTCTTGAAATCGCTGGTGCGCACGATCACCGGCTTCGGGTAATAGGCGGCCGCGATGCGCGCGATGCCGCAGGACAATCGGTCGATGAAATACTCCGAACCGCTGTCCCAGGCGCGAATCAGGCCGGCGATGCGGCGTCGATCACGGCGGGAAGCAACCTCCTTCGGATGCAGCAGCGCCATCGGATGAACACGTATGTGATGGCTGATGATGAATTCCAGCCGCGCAAGGCCCACTCCGTCCACGGGCAGGCGCCACCAGCGAAAAGCGCCCGCCGGATTGGCGACATTCAGCATGATCTGTGTACGCGTGGCCGGAATCTGATCCAGCGTCACGCTGCTGACCTCGAATTCCGCGACGCCCTCATAAACAAAGCCGGTGTCGCCTTCGGCGCAGGATACCGTTACCACGTCACCATCCCGCATCGTGGTCGTTGCCCGACCGGTGCCGATCACCGCCGGCAGGCCAAGCTCACGACTGACGATGGCCGCATGCGATGTACGGCCGCCGTGATCGGTCACAATCGCGGCCGCCTGCTTCATGATCGGCACCCAGTCCGGATCCGTCATGCCGGTGACCAGAATTCCGCCGGGCACGAAGCGATCGATCTGATCGGCGCTTTCGAGTCGGCATACTCGCCCCGTCGCCACCGAATCGCCGATGCTCAGACCGACCAGCAGTGTGCGGCCCTTGCTGATGATCCGGCTGGACTTCAGCACGTCGCTGCCTCGCCGCGACTGCACTGTCTCGGGCCTCGCCTGCACGATAAACAGCTCATCGCTGCGGCCGTCCCTGGCCCACTCCATATCCATGGGCTTGCCGTAGTGACGCTCTATGCGTACAGCCCAGCGCGCCAGCGTCAGGACCTCGGCCTCGGACAACACGAATGCGTCACGGTAGCGGCGGCGGGACTTTCTGATACGGGTAGTCGCTGAGCCGCCACGACTGTACATCATGCGCTGTTCCTTGCGACCCAGTACTCGATCGATCACCGGCCGCTTGCCCTGCACCGCCAGCAGCGGCTTCAGGACCCGATACTCGTCAGGATCCACGCTGCCCTGCACGACGGTTTCACCCAGCCCCCAGTTGGCGTTGATGACGACCACGTCGGGGAAGCCGGTCTCGGTATCCAGCGAAAACATCACGCCGGCCGCCCCGCGGTCGGCACGCACCATCAGCTGCACACCCACCGACAACGCAACACGGTTGTGATCGATCTTCTGGTTCTCGCGATAGCTGATCGCCCTGTTGGTGAACAGGGATGCAAAACAGCGCCGGCAGGCGTCGGCCAGCGCCTGCCCGCCGGAGATGTTGAGAAAGCTCTCCTGCTGCCCTGCAAAGCTTGCCTCCGGCAGGTCTTCAGCAGTGGCACTGGAGCGCACCGCGACACCGACATTCGTCGTGCCTGTTCGGCGACCCAGCTCGCGGTAGGCATCATCGATCGCCGCAATCAGCGCATCGGGCATGCGGCCGGCGAGGAACGCCCCGCGTATTTCCCGGCCGACGTCGTCCAGCGTGCACTCGCCATCGTGCATGCGCTGCAAGGCCCGCCGGAGCGGTTCCGCAAGATCGTTGGCCTCGACAAAGGCGTGATACGCCTCGGTGGTGACCGCGAAACCATCAGGTACGCGCACACCCTCCGCAGACAGCGCCCGCAACATTTCGCCCAACGACGCATTCTTGCCGCCGACGCGCGGCAGGTCGTCCATGCCGATGTCGTCGAACCATGCGATGAAGTCGGATGCCACCCTCAATCGCCGAAGCGAATCTTGCGACGACGCGACTGCGAAATCTTTGGCAGCCGCAGATTCATCACGCCATCGCTGAAACTCGCCTGCGCCTTGTCCGCATCGACTTCCGCCGGCAAAAGTACCGAACGACTGAACTGGCCGGTACGGATCTCCCTTCGGTAGTAGTCCTTCTTCCTGTCCTCGTGTTTCTGCCGGCTGGTCGCGCGTATCGTCAACACGCGATCGACGACGGACACGTCCAGATCCTCCTTCGCAACGCCCGGCAATTCGGCTCGAACGACGATCTCGGCATCCTCGTCGGCCACATCGACCAGCGGCAGACGTTCATCGGAACTGCCACGCGTGCCGGGCCAGAACACGCCCGGCCCAGGCCAGGAGCCGGGAGACGGCGCCGGCCAGCGTCGCTGCAGGAAGTCTTCGAAAAGCTGGTCGAAATCCTCGAAAAACGACAACCCGCGACCGGAGTCCAGTGAGGTTCCGACTGCCGACTGGCCAGCCGGCGTACGTGGCGCTGCCTGCCGCGCAGTCGTATCCGATTTCGGCTGTTTCTTCTTTCCCAGTGCCATGATCGCTCTCCTTCCAAGCCTGCGAACCTGATAACAAGCCTGCAACGGAACAACCCGCCTGCGGTACTAGCGATTCTACGTACTCCGCCGCACCACCCACTTTTCCAGCTCGACCAACACAAACACCATCGCACCCACGGTCAGACAGCTGAACCAGCTGATCAGTCCCAACGACTCGGTGCCGAAAAGCTGCTGCATCAGAGGCACGTAGGTAAAGATCACCTGCAGCAGCGCGCAGCCACCGATCGCATAGAGCACGACCACATTGCCCGCCAATCCGCGCCAGCCCAGCGACGACTGCAGAAAGAACCGCGCGCTGACCAGATAGAAGATCTGCCCCATCACCAGCGCGTTGACCGCCATGGTGCGGGCGTATTCGAGAGAAGTAGCCTCACGCGCCTGTTCCAGCATGAACAGCCCTCCCGCGCCGATCAGCAACAGCAGCCCCACGAACGCGATCCGCCACAGCACGTATGGCGACAGCAAAGGCTCGTCGCCATGCCGCGGCGGCCGCAGCATCACATCACCCTCCGCCTTCTCCCATGCGAATGCGATACCCAGCGTGATGGCCGTGATCATGTTCACCCAGAGAATCTGCACCGGCGTGATCGGCAGCATCCAGCCCAGCATGATGGCGACCACGATCACCAGCGACTGCGCGGCATTGGTGGGCAGAATGAAGAGGATGGCCTTCCTGAGATTGTCGTACACGGTGCGGCCTTCCTCGACGGCACGTTCAATGGAGGCGAAATTGTCATCCGCCAGCACCATCTCTGCAGCCTCGCGTGCGGCCTCGGTACCCTTCAGCCCCATTGCGATGCCGACATCGGCGCGTTTCAGTGCCGGCGCATCGTTCACACCATCCCCCGTCATCGCGGTGATCTCACCGCGTGCCTGCAGAGCCTTCACCAGCCTGAGTTTGTGCTCCGGACTGGCCCGCGCGAACACATCCGTATCACTCACCCGTTCGCGTAGCGCATCATCGTCCAGAAGCTCGAGGTCCCGGCCGGTGAGTACCCGGTCGCAGCCCCCAAGCCCCAGTTCGCGCGCGATGGCCTGCGCGGTCATCGCATGATCTCCGGTGATCATCTTCACGCGGATGCCCGCGCGCTGGCAGGCGGCGACCGCAGCAATGGCTTCTTCGCGGGGCGGGTCGATCAATCCGATCAGTCCCAGAAACGTCAGTCCACTCTCGACGTCACCATCCGTCAGTTCCCTGGTGTCCCTGGCCACATCCCTGCGCGCAACCGCCAGCACGCGCTGACCGCGCTCGGCGATCGCATCGATCCGTTCCCGCCACACATCCTGCTTCAGCGGACAGGGTTCACCTTCACGCAACTCCGTGTCGCACATGTCCAGCAGCCGTTCCGGTGCACCTTTGACAAAGATGAAGTGCCGGCTGTCGCAATCGTGATTCAGCGTCGCCATGAAGCGGCGTTCCGACGTGAACGGAATCACTTCCAGGCGCGGCCAATCGTCATGTTCGGCGGCGGCTTCGAAGCCGGCCTTGTGCGCAAGCACGATCAGCGCGCCTTCGGTGGGATCCCCTTCCGGCAGCCACTCACCCTCCTGATGGCTGAGCTGGGCGTCGTTGCAGAGCATCGCGGCCTGCAGCAGAGACCGCAGATCGGCATCCTGGTCGATGTCAACATTGCGATCATCCTCCATGAACCCGCCGTGCGGCTGATAGCCGACACCCTCGACCATGAGCTCACGCAGGGCCGTGCGGACGGTCCTGGCGGTCATTTCGTTTTTTGTCAGCGTGCCGGTCTTGTCGGAACAGATCACCGTGACCGAGCCCAGCGTTTCCACCGCCGGGAGGCGGCGGATGATTGCTTTGCGCCGCGCCATCCTCTCAACGCCGATGGCCAGCGTGATGGTCATGACCGCCGGCAGTCCTTCAGGAATCGCCGCCACGGCGATACTGACCGCCGCAAAGAACATTTCGGCGGGTTCGCGTCCCCAGACAAGCGTACCCACCGCGTAGGTCACGGCTGCGAAGGCAAGGATCGCGAAGCTCAGCGTGCGCGCGAAGGCATCCAGCCGCCGTGTCAGCGGCGTCTTCAGCGTCTGGATCTCCGACAGCATGCCGCTGATACGGCCGATCTCCGTGTCATCGCCGGTGGCAACAACGATGCCGACACCCTGACCGGCCGTGACCAGCGTGCCAAGAAAAGCGATGCACCTGCGATCTCCCGCGCCGGCGGCGGCATCGACCGGCTGCACGGACTTCTCCGATGGCGTGGATTCGCCGGTCAGTGCCGCTTCCTGTGTCTGCAGATTGCGGCTCTGAATCAGCCGGATGTCCGCCGGCACACGGTCTCCGGCATCCAGCAGCACAACATCACCTGGTACCAGTTGCTCGGCGTCGATCTCCCTTTTACGCCGTTCACGCAGCACCCAGGCCTTGCGCGACAACATGCCGCGTACGGCTTCCAGAGCGCGTTCGGCCTTGCCCTCCTGGATGTAACCGATCAGCGCAATGAGCACGACCACGCCGAATATCACGCCGCTGTCAACCCACTCACCCAGCGCGGCAGTCACCACGCCGGCAGCCATCAGGACACCGATGAACAGATTGCCGAACTGCGCCAGCAGCCTCTGCCACGCATTGCGCCGCGCGGCCGGGGTGAGAGTGTTCGCACCGTACCGTGTGAGGCGACGCGTGGCCTCGTCCCGGGTGAGACCGGATTCGCGATCCGATTCAAAGGCGTCCAGCACCTGCGCCACGTCCAGCGCGTGCCAGGGTTGTGCGGTGTTCCTGTCGTCCGGCATTCTGCGACTATCCATCCTGCTGCGGCGATCCATGCTCGTCATCAGTATAGGCAATTCACCAACCGGCACGACTTCGGGAAGTACGCAAGGCAGTGACTGAACAACCCGGACGACCACGCCTGCCGCTGTCGCTGAAGGCCGCCTATGCGATGTTCGTCGCCATACTCATACCGATATCGGTGTACCAGTACGGTGCATTGAACCTGCTCTGGTTTTCCAATATCGCGCTGATCGGCGGCCTGGTTGCCGCCTGGCTGGAGAGCGCGCGCGCCGCCTCGGCGATGGCGATCGCCACGCTGGTGCCGGAGCTCGGCTGGATCCTGGGTTTTGCCAGCGGCCTGATGCGTGATGGCGAACCGCTGCTCGGCCTCACCGCCTACATGTTCGACACGGACATCCCTCGATGGATTCGCGCGCTGGCGCTGTATCACCTGGCCCTGCCCGTCGTGCTGTTGTGGCTGATCTGGCGACTGGGATTCGACCGTCGCGCACTGCAGGCATGGCTGCCATGGGGCTGCGCGGTCCTGCTGCTGTCGTGGCTGCTGACCGATCCGGAACGCAATGTGAATCTGGCTTTCGGCCCCTTTGACGCGTCGGTGGGGTTCGGCCTCCGGCTGGCCTGGCTGGCTGCGCTGCTGGCCGCCAGCCTGATCACATGGTGGGCCACGCATGCTGCGCTGACCTGGATCTTCGCGCGCCGGCACCCGATTGATACACACGGCAGCTCCCCGAAAAACTCACACACCCCTTGAAGATTCGGGAACAGGATCGTGAAAACAACTGTTTACGGACGGGCCTGTCGGCTGAATTCAGACCGCGACCGGACTTGATAGGACTGTGTCGGCGCAGGCAGCGGAACAGGACAAGCGGCTGCCGATCCGGCAGTGCGTGGCGGCGTGTGGCGATGCCTCGAGTGCAGCTGCACAGACGCCTAGGCGGCCCGCTTCGCCTGACCTGAAAGCGCCACGGCGCGCTCGAGCCGCGCCACAGTGAAGCTGCGCCTGGCAAGGCCAGGCAAGGTGACCGGATAGTCTGCACGCCAGTGAGCCCCGCGCGACTCCGGTCTCGCCAGCGCGGCCTGCACGATCAACCGCGCCAGCTGCTGCATATTACGCTCAGCGTGTGTCGACTGCGGATGGCGGGCCTGCAGGCGGTCGAGTTCAACCAGCGCTTCGCGCAGACCGCCGGCAGATCGCTCCACGCCTGCATGCTTCCACATCAGGGTGCGGATGGCCACGGCCATCTCGCCTGCGTTCGTCAATCCTGCGGGGTACACGGCTTCGCCAATGGCGCGCTCGGGCACCAGCCATCCGCTGGTGGCGATCGCGTCGGCGTCAGCCGCGGCAATGGACGCGGCTGCAGCGGCACCGATCACCATGCCTTCCAGCAGCGAGTTGCTGGCCAGACGATTGGCGCCATGCAACCCGCTGCTGCTGCACTCGCCAACGGCCCACAACCCGGGAATGGATGCGCGACCGGCGCCATCGGTGGCGATGCCGCCCATTGCATAGTGTTCAGCAGGCGTGACCGGCAGGCCCTGATGACGCGGATCAAAACCCGCGCATTGGGCGGCTTTCCACACTGTCGGGAATCGCTCCGGAAACGCCGCTCCAACCGTGCCGCTGCCGTCCAGATACACCTCGTGGCCCGCCATGCGCTGCCTCCACACCGCCCGCGCAACGATGTCGCGCGGCGCCAGCTCCGCATCCGGATGCAGGCCCTGCATGAAACGATCACCGCGATCATTGACCAGCACCGCACCTTCGCCGCGCAAAGCTTCGGTCAACAGCGGCAGCGGGTCGGATTCCACCGCCAGTGCGGTGGGATGAAACTGCACGAATTCCAGATCGGCCAGGCGCGCGCCGGCGCGCGCCGCAATCGCGATGCCGTCGCCGGTGACCTCGGCGGGATTGGTGGTATGGGCGTACATGCCGCCCAGCCCCCCGGTGGCAAGCACCACCGCTGGTGCGAGAATGATGATCGGGTGTTCGCCATCAGCCAGCGCCAGCACTCCGACGACGCGGTCGTCGCTGATCACGAGGTCAATCAGTTCGTGGTTTTCGCAAAGCTCGATGTCGTCACGCACGCTGACCGCAGCCGTCAACGCCCGCATCACCTCCGCACCGGTCGCATCGCCGTGCGCGTGCACGATCCGGCGCACGCTGTGTCCGGCTTCGCGACCCAGCGTCAGTGTGCCATCAGCGGTCATGTCGAAATGCGCGCCGAGTGCCTGCAACCAGGCTATGCGTCCGGCCGCGGCGACGCTTACCGCCTCGGCCACAACGGCGTCGCCGATGCCACCGGATACCATCAGCGTGTCGGCTGCATGCAGCGCCGCACTGTCGTCAGCGCCCAGTGCGGCAGCAATCCCGCCCTGCGCCCAGCGGCTGCAGCCACTACCCGGACGTCCGCGCGTCAGAAGCGTACAGCCGCTGAGCCCGAGCGCAACCGACAAACCGGCGATGCCGGATCCGACCACAATTGCCTTCGCGTGTCGGATGTCGGCAATGCGCTTCATGTCACACCTTCACCGCCAGCATGCGCTCAACAGCAACGCGCGCACGGGCGGCGATGTCCGCCGGCACAATGACCTCATACTTCATGTCGCGCAGCGCGTCGCGAAGACCGACCAGCGTGATTTTCTTCATGTGCGGGCACAGGTTGCAGGGACGGATGAATTCGGTTTCCGGCGTTTCCGCGGCGACGTTGTCGCTCATCGAACACTCGGTGATCATCACCACCTTCTGCGGAAGCTCGCGCTTCACCCAGCTGATCATGCCGGACGTGGAACCCACGTAATCGGCTTCGTCCAGCACATCCGGCGGGCACTCCGGATGCGCGATGATCTGAATGCCCTGATGCTGCCTGCGGTAGTCCCGCAGCTCGGCGCCGGTGAAGCGCTCGTGCACCATGCAGCTGCCTTCCCACAGGATGACCTCGACGTCGGTCTGCGACGCCACCCATTTGCCCAGATACTGGTCGGGCGCGAAGATCACGCGGTCGGTATTCAGTGATTCCACCACCTGCACCGCATTCGACGACGTGCAGCAGATATCGGTTTCGGCCTTCACCTCGGCCGTGGTGTTGACGTAGGTGACCACCGGTACGCCCGGATAGCGCTCACGCATCAGGCGAATGTCCCGGGCGGTGATGCCCTCGGCCAGCGAACAGCCGGCGTCGGTATCGGAGATCAGTACGGTCTTGTCGGGATTGATGATCTTGGCCGTCTCGGCCATGAAGTGCACACCGGCCATGACGATCACTTCAGCATCGGTCTGCTGCGCCAGTTTCGCCAGCGCCAGCGAGTCGCCGGTCAGGTCGGCCACGCCGTGGTAGATGTCCGGGGTCATGTAGTTGTGGGCCAGCACGACGGCATTGCGCTCGCGCTTGAGCTGCTCGATTTCCTCGATCAGCGGCGCCAGTACGGCGATCTCCACGTCCGGCATGACGTTCGCCAGCCGCTTGAACGGATCCCTGGTCTGCGGAACGGCGACCATGAAGGTTCACCTCCTCTGTCAGCTAGTTATGCTCCAATTGAGCATTAAGCGAAGCGTAAGCCAAAACCGCCCCTCGACGCAAGTCCGTGCGGGCTCACTGCGGCCACGTTCCGGATTCGGGATCAGTGCGGGTCGCGGCGGCGTTGAGTGGCCGCTATCTGCCGACTGCGGGACCGCCGGCAATACCCGTCCATGGGGGCTCGCCGCGGCCATCCCTGGCCGCGGACGTCCCGCTGCCGGCAGATAGCGGCCACTCAACGCCGCCGCGACAAGCCAGACACTCAAACCGCGCGTCAGAGCCGCGGACGCAGGAGTCCCGGGCGCGGCCGCTCGCCGACCACGTCCTCGCGAAAGCGGAACAGTGCCGCTGGTCGGCCGCCAGTGGCGCTCACACTGCCGCCGGTACCCTCGACCAGCCGGTTGCGCTCCACCAGACGACGGAAGTTCTGCTTGTGGATGCGGCTGCCGACCAGCGCCTCGACGGTCTGCTGCAGCTGGGTGAGCGTGAACGTGCCCGGCAGCAGCTCGAATACGACCGGGCGGTAGGTGAGTTTGCCGCGCAGTCGGCCCAGTGCGCTGGCGGCAACGCGGCGATGATCGTGTGCCAGCGACAGGCCGCTGTGCACGCTGTGCGGCAGCGACTCACGGCGGTCCAGGAAGTACTCTTCGACCAGGCAGGCCTCGTAGAGCAGCTCGTAACGCTCCAGCACACGCATCGGATCCCAGGGCGCCGGGTCCACACCGAATGTCACATGAAAGCGTGACCTGCGGGCCGGATCACCCGCCGCCCAGGCTTCCAGTCGCGGCAGGAGTTCAGCCAGTACGTCGGGCGCACCGGCACGCCGATCTTCCCATGGAAACAGCCGGTAGTAATCCAGCCAGGCTGAACCGGGTGCAGGCTGTTCCTCACGCACCAGCGCCAGATACGCCACCGACAGCCAGCGTGTGGATGCGGCATCGATTCGCCGGTCGCGATCGCCGAAGGTGTACAGCTGCTCCACGTAGCCGACCTCCAGACCGCTCTGATGGCGAACCCAGCGGCGCAGCGCGCGCTCCAGCGTCTTGTCCGCATCAGGATCCAGCGGACCGGATGGAATGCCCTGGCGTCCGCCATCGGCAGAGACGACCAGCAGTCGTGGCCGCTCATCGGTGACCGCAACGATCACGGCTTCCAGACTTAACGCAATCACAGTCATGAATGCGCGGCACTATGCCACGAATGCCGGTCGTCGACACGCTTCGCGGTACGACTGTCGCGAACATCGGTCCACGCGCTTCACGCAACGACGTCTATAATGATGCGCCCGCCGCCGCGGCTGTGTGTCGGCGCGGCGAATCACGCAATCCACCATACCCAGCAAGGCATTCGGAACCGGCATGAGCGACGCAAAGATCATCTACACCCTGACCGACGAAGCACCGGCTCTGGCCACCCATTCGCTGCTGCCCATCGTGCAGGCGTTCGCGAAAGTGGCCGGCGTGAATGTGGAAACCCGCGACATCTCTCTGGCCGGACGCATCATTGCGCAGTTTCCGGATCGGCTCGACGCCGGCCTGCGTCAGCCCGACGACCTCGCCGAACTCGGCGAGCTGGCGAAGACACCACAGGCCAACATCGTCAAGCTGCCGAACATCAGTGCTTCCATACCGCAGCTGCAGGCGGCAATCCGCGAGCTTCGCGAGCAAGGCTACGATCTGCCGGACTATCCGGCAGATCCCCGCGATGACGAGCAGCGGGACATCCGCGCCCGCTATGCAAAAGTGCTGGGCAGCGCCGTGAATCCGGTACTGCGCGAGGGCAATTCCGATCGCCGCGTGGCCGCGGCGGTGAAGCGCTATGCGCAGAAGCATCCGCACTCGATGGGCGAATGGAGCGCGCAGTCGCACTCGCATGTCGCTCACATGCGCGACGGTGATTTCTATTCCAGCGAGCAGGCCGCGCAGATCAGCACCGCGGGCAGCCTGCGCATCGAGCACCACGACGCCTCCGGGACAACGGTGCTGAAGCAGGACATCGCCGTGCAGCAGGATGAGGTCATCGCATCATCGGTGATGCGCTGTGCTGCACTGCGCGCCTTCTACGAGAAGGAGATCGACGATGCAAAATCCAGTGGCCTGCTGCTGTCGCTGCACCTGAAAGCCACGATGATGAAGGTCTCCGATCCCATCATGTTCGGTCACGCCGTCACAACGTACTACCGCGACGTGTTCGAAAGTCATGCCGACACCTTCGCCGAGCTCGGCGTGGAACCGAACAACGGCATCGGTGACGTGTACGACAAGGTCAGCGCCCTGCCCGCCGAGCGCCGGGCCGCAGTCGAGGCGGACCTTGAGGCCGTGTACGCCGGACGTCCGCCGCTGGCGATGGTCGACTCCGACAAGGGCATCACCAATCTGCATGTGCCCAGCAACATCATCATCGATGCGTCCATGCCGGCCGCAATCCGATCATCCGGTCAGATGTGGGGGCCGGACGGCAGGCTGCACGACACCAAGGCGCTGATCCCGGACCGCTGCTACGCCGGCATCTATCAGGCGGTGATCGACGACTGCAAACGGCACGGCGCGTTCGACGTGCGCACGATGGGCAATGTGGCCAACGTCGGCCTGATGGCGCAGAAAGCCGAGGAATACGGCTCGCACGACAAGACATTCGAGATCGAGCGGGCCGGCACGGTGCGTGTGGTCGATGGCGACGGCCAGGTGCTGACCGAGCATCAGGTTGCGCCGGGCGACATCTGGCGCATGGGTCAGACGCGCGACCTGCCGATCCGCGACTGGGTGCGGCTGGGCGTGGAACGCGCACGCGCCACCGGCGCCGCGGCCATCTTCTGGCTGGACGACAACCGCGCCTACGATCGGATCCTGATCGAACGCACACGGCGGTATCTGAACGAACACGACACTTCCGGTCTGGACCTGCGCATCCTGTCGCCGTTCGATGCCATGCAGGCGACCCTGGAACGGGTACGTGCCGGACAGGACACGATCTCCGTCACCGGCAACGTGCTGCGCGACTACCTCACCGACCTGTTTCCGATCCTGGAACTGGGCACCAGCGCCAAGATGCTGTCCATCGTGCCGCTGCTGGCCGGCGGCGGCCTCTACGAAACCGGCGCGGGCGGCTCGGCACCCAAGCATGTGCAGCAGTTCGTCGCCGAAAACTTCCTGCGCTGGGACTCGCTGGGCGAGTTTCTGGCACTGGCGGTATCGCTGGAGGACTTCGGCCGCAAGCACAACAACGCCGCTTCGGTGACACTGGCACGGGCACTGGACAAGGCGAACGGCCAGGTGCTGGAGAACAACCGCTCACCCGAGCGCAAGGTTGGCGGGCTGGACAACCGTGGCAGTCACTTTTATCTGGCGCTGTATTGGGCCGGTGCGCTGGCCGAACAGAGCGACCACGCGGCGCTGCGGTCCGCGTTCGCTGCACCCGCCGGTGCACTCAGCCAGAGCGAGAAGCGCATTGTCGAGGAACTGTGCGCCGTGCAGGGGCACCCGGTGGAGATCGGCGGCTACTATCACCCGGACGCCGAGCTGACGGCCAAAGCCATGCGACCCAGCGCGACACTGAACCGTATCATCGAGTCCATCGGGTAGCGCGATTGAGACTGCCGCGCGAGCGGCGTTTCGGCGTCGAGCTCAGGGCCGACTGGCAGGTTCTGGTTTCGCAGTCAGTGAGACTGTTCCGCTGCTTCGATATATTGACAAATCCGACGGCCAGGCGCATATACTCAAACGGAGCAATCAGGGCGCAAGGTAAAAAGCGGCGCTTCCGGTGGGTGCCGCAAATGCCGTTCGCAATTGCACGACCGGATCAACGGATATCGGAGACTTCAGATGAAGAATAGCCGCAATCTTTCAGAGAGGCCTTACATTGTCCTGGTTGGTGTTGTCGCAGTGACCTTGACGGCGTTCGGGGCTGCTGTGCTGCTCATCGACTCCGGTACCCGGGTAACCGAAACCGGGGCCATGTCTGCCACGACGCTGGCGACCGATGGCTCGCTGTTCGCCGATCGCTCCACCACGGAGGGACTTGGTCAATCCGATTGGATGGTGACGGGACAGCACATTCTCGTCAGGTCACCGCAGCCCCTCAGCTTTTCCAGGGACGTCCGCATAGTATCCAGCGGGCGCAGTGACGCTCTCGAGGAATTGGTGATTTCAGGAGACGGGATCGAGTGGCAGATTCCGCCCGGCATGTATGGCGCGATTGTCCATTCACCCGCACATGCAGTGGAGCTGCAGCGGTTTTTAACCGCTGGCAGGCAGGCAGCGCACGATCAGTAGTGTCCCAAAGCCACCGGACTGACTGCGGACTCGTGATCTGGTCATCAAAGTAAACGTCTTAATCGCCAGCCTGCGCCTGCATCTCCAGCGTATACACCACATCTCCGATCTGCGATTCATCGCCATCACCAGCGAGCGCCGCCGCGTGCACGATCACCGGTCGTGACGAGTCCGGCGCGGTCCAGGAAAAGCGCCAGTACGCCTGCCGCGGCGAGGCCGCCAGATCCGGGTCATCACTCGCTTCAGCATCAACATCGTGGTCCGGCGAGCTGCCGTCCAGCAGCTGCTGGGCAAACTGTATTTCGCGTTCCTCAACGATCGTGACCCGACCCGGCTCATCATCCGGCGCTGCCAGTGAGCCCGCCTGCGAAGCATCTTCCGGGTACCGGATCGCGAGCTGAAATCCGGCGACAGCCATCCCTGCGTGTTCGAGCAGGAGTTGCAGGCGATAGGTCTGGCCGGGCGTGTACCGATCCGGAAAGCCGGAGAGTGTCAATCGGCCGGTCGCTGGTGGCACCGAATCGTCATAGTGACAGGCGGTGCAGCTGTCTTCACCGAAGCCGGCGGTTACTCGCGCCGGCGGACCGTCACGAAAGCCGCCTGTCGCGGTCAGCGCGATCAACGCCAGTGCAACCCGGCCCGCCAGGCGGCCCGCCGTCCATTGCATCCCTGCCACGCACGCAACTCCCGTCCGGTGCATCCAATAATGTGCCAGCGGCAACGATCCTGCCGACACCCTTCGACCGGCAAATCCTGGCCGCAGTCGCGCTATTCGGCCGCAGCCGCCGTCAGCAGCCGGCCCACCTGATTCGCATCGGTGCCGAACCACATTGCGCCGGTGCGTGCATCGAACATCATGTGACGGATGTTGTGCGACACCTCGCTCACCGAAACGAATCGCTCGGCGCGCGGATCAAATCCCGCCAGCCGCTTCTCCGGGCCGGTCTGGGAAATCCACAGGATCTCGCGGTCGTCCTTGGTCAGTGCGTAAGGTCGCGAGCCATCGCCACCGGGCATCGGGAACTCGGCGACATCGCCAGAAGCAGGATCGATGCGGCCCAGGCGTCCGCGCGGCTCATCCACATACCAGACATGGCCATCCGTCGTGACCTCGATGCGTCGCGAGCGCGAGGCCTCCGTGGCCTTGTAGAAGTGCGTCATTTCCATGGTTTCCGGATGAAGACGCACCACCGCATTGGTGTTGAACAATGCCGCCCACGGATAACCCTCATGGTCGATGACGATGCCGTAGGGACGGCCCGGCGTCTCCCAGGGCGTCACCAGCTCATAGTCGCCGGTACCCATGTTGAAGCGGCCGATGCGGTTCGACTGCTGTGACGTGAACCAGATGTTCCCGCGGCCATCGAAAACCAGCGTATGCGGGTCACGCGCCTCGCCGGTCAGAAAGACTTCGGCCTCGCCGCTTTGTGGATCCAGCTTGCCGATACGCCCGTTGCGGTTGCCGGCATACCAGACGATGCCGTCCTCATCGACGATCAGGTTGTGAGGATTCGTGCCATCCTCGATCTCGTAGCGACGGAATTCCTCAGCGGCCGGATCGAAATACGCGATGTAGTTGCCGGACTGGCCGACGAACCAGACCTTGCCGTCCGGCGCGACATACGGATCGCGGCTGCGCCCGCCAAATTCCACCGACCACTCCTTCAGCGTGTCCGCACCGCCGGTGGCGGACTCGGCATTCAGCACGGACGGCAGGGCCAGCGTCGCGGCGGCGACAAGCGTTGTCAGACTTCTCATGGAACGCTCCTCAGGGTGCAATATTCTCAATAGGTGCGCGTCAGAGCCTCGGGATCACAGCGCCGAGGCTTCGACGCAACGAGCATAGCCCTTAAGACGCAGCCAACTGCCCCGGAGTTCCTGTCATCCGCGGCTCGTGCCGGCTCCAGATCCTTGCGCGGCGGGAGCGCGGCGGAGAAACGCGTCGGTTCCCCGAACGCGTCAGTTGCCCGCGATCGCGTCCGCGCCTGCCTGGGCAACCAGTTCGTCATCGGCCGGCGGCAACCCGCTGACCGCGATCGCGCCGATCAGCTCGCCATTGCGGATGATGGGTACACCACCACCGAACGTGACGCCGCCCTCGACCTCCTCAACTTCGCCGGCACTCAAGCGCTGGCCGTAAACGGCCGACGTCAGCCCGGTTTCCACGACAACCCGGTTCTTGGACATCGCAAACGTGAAGGTTCCCGGCGAAGCCGTTCCGCGACGCTGCACGTACACCGGCACACCCCCATCGTCGGTGATCGCGATTGAGATGTTCGACCAGTTGTTGCGCTCGGCGTAGGCAACCGCGGCGGTCATGGCTTCCATCGCCAGTTCCAGCGTCAGGGCGCGCGGCGGCGCAGGCGGCGGCTGTGCGACACTGGCCACAGACCAGACCATCAGGCTGAGCAGTGAAATCAACAGGCAGTAAGAGCGTTGCATGACGGGCTCCTTGGAATTCGAGTTATTGGTGAGGACCTCACGAGCGATCGAAGCCGGGTTCAATCGCCGGGCGATGGTTCGTGCCCGCCAACTTATCACAGCGCCAGCCGCTCTTGCACCCGGCAATCAGCCCGCCAGCGCCACCCTGCCCTTCCGCCACCCGCCTTGACTGCGGGATACTTGCCGACTGACCCCCATCGCCGCCTGACCCCCACAGCCATCGAGGAACACAGCCAGTGCCATCATTCGACGTCGTCTCCGAGCTCGATGCTCATGAACTGTCCAACGCCGTAGACCAGGCCAACCGCGAGCTCGAGACCCGTTTCGACTTTCGCGGCACCGGCGCGAAGTTCGAACTCAACGAATGGACCGTGACGCTGGAAGCGCCGGAGGCCTTTCAGATCCAGCAGATGATGCCGGTGCTCACTGAGAAGCTCACGCGACGCGGCATCGACGTTGGCGCGATGGATCCGGGCAAACCCGAAGTCGCCCTGCATCGTACCCGCCTGCAGGTGGTGATGAAGCATGGCGTGGACACCGACACCGCGCGCAGCATCGTCAAGACCATCAAGCAGTCCAAGGCCAAGGTGCAGGCGCAGATCCAGGGTGACCAGGTGCGCGTCACCGGCAAGAAGCGGGACGATCTTCAGAACGTGATCCAGCTGCTGAAAGACAGCAATCCCGGCCTGCCGTTGCAGTTCACGAACTTTCGCGACTGAGCGCCGGTGACTGACCACGCGGGAGACCGCCAATGACGTCGATGCTGTTCCAGCTGCTGGGCGGCATCGGGCTGTTTCTGCTCGGCATGACGCTGCTGACGGACGGCCTGAAGACCTTCGCCGGCGACGCCCTGCGTCGCTCGCTGCTGCGTTTCACCGGCACGCCGGTGAAGGCATTCGTCTCCGGCGCGCTGGCCACCGTCATGGTGCAGTCATCCAGCGCCACCACGGTGGCGGTAATCGGTTTCGTCAGCGCCGGCCTGATCACGTTCCCGCAGGCCGTCGGCATCGTGTTCGGCGCCAGTCTGGGCACCACCGGCACCGGCTGGATCGTGTCGGTGCTGGGCCTGAACGTCAGCATCGGCTACTACGCGCTGCCGCTGGTGGGCATCGGCGCGTTCATGCGGCTGCTCGCCCGGGGGCCGCGCCGGTCTCTGGGTCTGGCGCTGGCCGGCTTCGGCCTGATTTTCATCGGTATTTCCGTGCTGCAGGACGGTATGCAGGGCCTGTCCGGCATTTTCCGCCTCGGCGACCTGCCGACCAGCGGACTGATCGGTCACTTCGTCGTCATGCTGGTCGGCATCGTGTTGACGGTGGTGATGCAGTCGTCATCAGCCGCGGTTGCGACCACGCTCACCGCACTGCACTCCCAGGCAATCAGTTTCGAGCAGGCTGCGTCGCTGGTGATCGGCGCCGCCGTGGGCACGACGGTGACCGGCGCGCTGGCGGCGATCGGCGGCACGGTGCCGGCCAAACGTACCGCACTGGCCCATGTGGTGTTCAACCTCACAACCGGCGTGATCGCGGTGATCCTGCTGCCGATGCTGCTGTGGCTGATCGCACTGGCGCAGACCCATCTTGGCCTCGATCCCGGCGCGGTGAGCCTGGCCGCGTTTCACACCACGTTCATCGCACTGGGCGTGTTGCTGTTCCTGCCGTTCGCCGACCAGTTCGCGCAGTGGGTGGAACGCCGATTACCCGACAAGGGGCCGGCACTGACCCGGCATCTGGACGACTCGCTGCTGTCGGTACCGCCGATCGCACTGGAAGCCTCGCGCCGCGCGCTGCGGGACATCGCCGCGGAGACCTTTGGCGCATTGCGCCTGAACCTGGAACACCCGCAGAGCGGTGTCACAGAGATCACGCGCGCGCGCATCACGCAGGCGCTGGAGGACGCACAGCTGTTCTTCTCCCGCATCCCCGCCGAAGCCGAACGTGCGGGGCTGGCGGAAGCACGCCTTGCGCAGATGCATGCCATCGATCACCTGCTGCGGCTGAACGCACGGCTGTCGCTACCAACCGGTGTGCGACACATGCTGGACAGCGAGCAGCTGAAGCCCGCGTTACGCCGCACGGTCGACATGCTGCGCATGGCGGAGAGCGGCATGGCGCATGGCGACATTCCCGGCGAGGGCGATGTTGGCCGGGTTGGCCCTGAGACCGGTGATGGCATCGATAGCGGCGGCGGCGGCGATGGCGATGGCAATGGCAGCCATGCCAGCAACAGCGGCAGCAGCCGGGAAAGTAGCCATGAAAGCTGGCTGACCGACATTGAACGCCACGCTGCCGCGCTGGAGGAGATTCGCCGTGACGAACGGCCGGTTGTGATGCGCATGACAGCCGGCGGCGGTGTTGCCCCGGCCGCTGCGCTGGAAGTGCTGGATGCGATGCGCTGGATGGACCGCGTCGCGCATCATGTCTGGCGCTGCTGCAACTATCTGGCCATGGACATGGCCTACAGCGCCAGCACCACCCGCACCAGCCCCGGATCATCGCCATGACGCTGTTCGGCGAACCCCAGCGAAGCACACAGTTTCCGCATCGTTCTGTTATCACTGAGCACGTCGCCCCAGACTCTCGCGATGCCGCGAGAACGGGCGTACTCGATGATCGTACGCATCAGGTACTGACCAAGGCCGAGACCCGTAAAGCGCTTCTCAACGATGATCGCAAACTCGGCGCTGTGCCGATCCGGATCGGTACTGATATGCACCACGCCGAACAGCTCGGCCTTGCCCGGCACTTCGTGCTCGGTGAGCACCAGCGCCATCTCGCGGTCGTAGTCGATCTGCGTGAAGCGGGCAGCGGCGAGGTGTGACAGCATCTTCACCGGGTTGAAGAAGCGCGCGCGGATTTCCTCGTCCGACAGTCGCGCAAAACCGCGGTGCACCGCCGGCTCGTCCTCGGGCAGCACGGGCCTGAGCAGCAGCACGCGACCATCGGGCAGCGGCACGTCCTGTTCCAGCTCCTTCGGATAAGGACAGATTGCCAGGCGATCAGCGGTCGCGGCGGGATCCGGATCCAGTTTCACACGCGCATCCAGCGCCATCACACCATCGGCGTTCGCCAGCAGTGGATTGATATCCACTTCCGCGATGCACGAAAAATCCACCACCAGTTGCGACAGTCGCGTCAACGCCAGCGCCACGGCGCCTTCATCCACCGCCGCCACATCGCGATAGCCGCGCATCAGCCGATGCACGCGGGTGCGCGACATCATCTCGCGCGCCAGATGCAGGTTCAGCGGCGGCAGTGCGACGGCGGTATCGGCGATCACTTCCACCGCGGTGCCGCCCTGACCGAACAGGATCACCGGGCCGAACTCGCCGCCACTGCCAACACCGGCAATCAGCTCCAGGGCACCACGACGGCTGGCCATCGGCTCCACGGTGAAGCCCTGAAGGTCGGCGTCGGGTGCACGTTCACGCAATCGCTCCAGCATCAGTTTGGCGGCATCACGTACTTCGTCCGCACCGGTGAGGCCAAGCATCACACCGCCCAGGTCGGACTTGTGACTGAGATTCGGCGAGCGGACCTTCAGCGCAACCTGCCCGCCGATGCGTTCGGCCACTGCTGCTGCGTCATCGGGGGTCGCCACGACGACGGCCTCGGTGACCGGTATGCCGTAGGCCTTCAGCAGACGTTTGGACTCGGTCATGTCCAGTGCATCGCGACCGTCATTCAGCGCGGCATCGATCAGCTGACCTGCGGTCGGTGTGTCCGGTGTGAACTGTTCCGGCAGTGACGGCGGTGTCTCCATCAGCATGGCCTGATTGCGACGGTAATCCACCATCTGCATGAACGCTCGCACCGCCTGCTCGGGCGTGGAGAATGTCGGCACCTGATGGCGCTGAAATTCCTCGCGCGCGGCCCTTGCGGCGTGCTCGCCCACCCAGCTGGTCAGCACCGTGCAGCGCGTGCCGTCGCGTACCGCATCGATCACCGCACGCGCCGCCTCCACGCCCGATGCGACCGCTGTCGGACAGTGCAGCACCAGCACGCCGTCGACATCGGGGTCGGCCAGCACCGGCGGCAGCGCCTCGCGGTAGCGCTGCGCCGTCGCATCGCCGATGAGGTCGACGGGATTGCCGCGCGACCAGGTGGCCGGCAATTTCGCATCCAGTGCGGCCAGCGTTTCATCCGACAGCGTTACGAGCGTTCCGCCGCTGTCCAGCAGCGCGTCGGCAGCCAGCACGCCGATACCGCCGCCATTGGTGACGATCGCAAGCCGCGGGCCACGTGGTCGACGCGCCAGCGCCAGTGTCTCCACCGCGTCGAACAGCTCCTCGAGCCGGTATACGCGGAGCATGCCGGCGCGGCGGAACGCCGCGTCGTAGGCCGCGTCGGACCCGGCCAGCACGCCGGTATGCGTGGCCGCCGCGGCCGCGCTGGCTTCATGGCGACCGCTCTTGACCACCAGCACCGGCTTGCTGCGCGCCGCCGCCCGGGCCGCCGACAGAAACTTGCGCGACTGACTGATCGCCTCCACGTAGAGCAGGATCGAATGCGTGGCCGAATCGTTCGCCAGCCAGTCGATCAGATCGCCGAAATCCACATCCGCCATGTCGCCCAGCGAGATCATGTGCGAGAAGCCGATGCCGCGACCGTACGCCCAATCCAGTATCGACGTCGTGATCGCGCCGGACTGGGCGATGAAGGCGATCTTCCCCGGCTGCGGTGTCAGGTGAGCGAAGCTGGCATTCAGCCCGATGCCCGGCACCATGATGCCCAGGCAATTCGGACCAATGATGCGCAGCAGCGAAGGACGTGCGGCATCCAGCATGCCCCGACGCAGCTGCGCGCCGCCATCGGATTGACCAAAGCCCGCCGTGATCACCACTGCGGCGCGCGTCCCGGCCGCAGCCAGCTCGGCGATCACCCCGGGCACCGTCGGCGCCGGCGTCGCGATCACCGCCAGGTCCGGCACCTGCGGCAGACTGGCGACGTTGGCATACGCGGTGAGCCCGAGCACATCGCTGCGCTTCGGGTTCACCGGCAGCAGCGCACCGGCGAATCCACCGGCGATGAGGTTCTCGGTGAGTTTGCGGCCCACCGAATGCGCTCTGTCGGTGGCGCCGATGATCGCGACCGAAGCCGGCCGCAGCAGTGCGTCCAGATTCCTTATTGTCATGCGCCGAGTCTACACTGACGCGGGCGAACTCCGGCCCACATCCTCTCGAGGAACGCATCGGTTTCAGCTACTCCGCCCAAAGGGCTCGTTCCGCCAAGTTGCCTCGCATGGCTCGATCGTGCTGTTTGGTGTCTTACCCCGTAGCCACTACGCGAAGACCGAGGTGCTTTTCGAACGCATCGAAATCCCGATCGTTGTGCAGGAGCGAGATCCTGTGCTCGATACAATAAGTCGCAATGACGCAGTCTACGGTCTTCCGAATCGTGATGCCTTTCGCGCGTAGTGCTCGGAAGTTGTCCGCTGCCTTCAGCGCCAGGGCAACACCGCCCAGCACCCGCAGGTCGAGATTCATGAGGAGATTCCTGGCCGTCCGGTGGTCCGCATCGCTTCGGAAACCTTGCAGTACCTCCGCAAGAATCAGATTACCAACGATTACGATAGTCGACGACAGCAGCTCATCAAGCTTTCTTGTGGCCGCGTTTTCCAGGCCATTGAAGTAGTCGATCCATACACTGGTAGCAACCAGTGCCATTACGACTTCCTCATCTGATCAAGATCGCCCTCCCATTTCAGTTTGCCCTTATAGCGCCTGATCCGTTCCTGACGCTTGATCTGCACGAGCGTTCGGAGACCCAGTTCAACTGTCTCTTTCTTGGTCTTGAGGCCGGTGAGTCTGATCGCCTCCTTCATGAGGGCATCGTCGATTACGATGTTGGTACGCATGTTGCCTCCGGGTTTCAATGTGTATAATTTGCCCTACGGATGTGTATATATCAAGGCTTCGCCAATACCTGTATGGAGGCGGACGTGATTCCTGGAGAGGACGCGTTGGCCGGCAGCAGGCCATGAGACAGACGCTGATCGTTATCGTACATGCCCTGGCTGGGTGCGTCGCATCGGCTCTCGCCTTGTACTATCTCTTGTCAGGCGCGCTGTCGTTCGAGTTTCCGTCGGAGCTCATTGCGCAATGGCCAAGGCTGTTGATTACTGCATGCTTCGGATTCGCAGCATACCTTTTGCTGTCCAGTGCTCGGCAGCAACACCGGACCACGCATAAGGTTCTGGGTTACGCGAGCGCTGGTACAGGCCTGGCCATCGTCTGGCTGATATTCAATGGCATGGACACAGGGGCTCCCTAGCGAGGCGTTGTGCGGCAAATCGCGCATCGGCAAGGGAGCCGAGAGTCGTGATACGCTGGCTCCGGCCACGACACCACTGCCGCGGGCATGCGCGTTATTGCCATGCCGGTTGCGGTCCATGCAAGAAAGCGAACAATTGCGGAGGGAGAACTCGATGAACGCCACCCTGCTCAGGACCGTGATGCTCACATGCGGTCTGGCCCTGTACGCACCCATGGCTGCGGCTCAGCCAGCAGCGGCATGCGACCGCGCCTGTCTCGAGAGCCACATGGAAAGCTACTGGGATGCGCTGATCAGTGACGATCCGACCCTGGTACCACTGGCGCCCACCGTCAGGTTCACCGAGAACGGACAGCGGCTGCCGATCGGCGAGGGCCTGTGGAAAAGCCTGCGCTCGGTTGGTGACTACCGCCTGTGGGTCACCGACGCCGATGCCGGCCAGGTTACGCTCATCACGACAATCGAAGAACGCGACCGCACGCCGGAGAGCGGCGTCCCGGCCGTGGCTTTTTTCCGACTGCGTGTGCAGAACGGCTCCATCACCGAGATCGAGCAGATTGTCGAGCGCAGTGTGGAGGCAGCCCGGCGTATCGAGGCCATGGGTTCGCCGCGTGAGGCGTTTACCCGAGCCGTGCCGTCGAGTGAGCGCATGTCGCGACGCGACCTGATCCGCATCTCGGATCTGTATTTCACCGGCATGGCACGCAACGATGGCCAGGGCTATTACCCGTTTGCCGACCACTGTCATCGCATCGAGAACGGATCGGTAACCACCAATCAGCCAACGCCCGCTGGTCAGACACGTCCGGATCCGCTGACCTCCACCAGCTATTCGGCACAGTGGAGCTGTCGTGAACAGTTTGAATCCGGACTGCTGTACTTCGTCAGCCGCATCCGCGACCGGCGTTACGTGGCCGTGGATCAGGAGCGCGGGCTGGTCATGGCCGTGGCATTCTTCGACCACATGGCCGGCAGCACGCGAGAGTTCACAACGCCTGATGGGCGCGAGATCACCGCGGGCCCCGCGCAGCCCTGGACCTGGTACATCGCCGAAGTCTTCAAGGTCGAAAACGGCCTGCTCGGAGAGATCGAAGCGATCCTGAACCGCTCTCCGTACGGCATGCTGTCGGGCTGGAGCAGCTGGGATGAGGGTATGTCGGACCGCGCGCGCGACGTCACCGGTTTCGTGGAGGACCGATAGGCGTAACGGCACAGCACCGCTGCCGAAGTGCCTTGACCCGCGCGACGCGCTACAGTGCGCGCGATGACTACTCCTGCAGGTCGCGAAAACTTCGAGGACATCGCCGCCGAGCGTGCGACGCTTGCGCGCGCCCTGACGCGCCTGGGTCGGATACTGTGGCGTCCGGAACTCAAGCGCTGGCGCCCGCTGATTATCGCGGCACTGGTGCTGACCGTGATCGCCAAGGTGCTGTCGGTGGCGGGTCCGGTGTTCCTCGGCGAGGGCATCAACGCGGTACTGGATGACGACGGCACAATCGGCGCCGGCACCTGGTTCGTAACGTTCTTCGTGATCTACGCGGCCGCACGCTTTCTCGCCACCGCGTTGCCGCAGGCGCGGGATGCGTTTTTTGTCAAGGTCACGCAGGATGCCAACCGTGTGCTTGCCGTCGAGGCCTTTTCTCACGCCCAGCATCTGTCGCTGCAGTTTCATCTGACCCGCCGAGCCGGGGCACTGAACCGCATCATCGAACGCGGCGCCGGGGCCATCGAATACCTGCTGCGGTTCCTGTGCTTCAACATCGGTCCGGTGCTGATCGAACTGACGCTTGCCTCGGCCGTGCTGGCGATCCGCTACGGACCCGCATTCGCGGTCGCCGCGGTGCTGACAGTACTCGCCTACGCCGCGCTGACCATCGTAATCACAGAGCAACGCACCCGTCAGCGACGCATCATGAATGAGGCCGATACCGAGCTGCGCGCGCGGGCCATGGATTCACTGACCAACTTCGAGACCGTGAAGGCGCATGCTGCCGAGAACCGGGAGACCGGCCGCTACGACTCGGCGGTGAAAACCTACAACCGCCACTACATTCGGTTGATGCGATCGCTGGCTGTGCTGAACATTTCGCAGGAACTGGTCATGACTACAGGCCTGCTTGCCGTGGCACTGCTCGCGGCATTCGCCGTGAGAGACGGAGCGCTCGGCATCGGCGACATCACCGCGATCATCATGATCCTGATGAACATCTACCGGCCGCTGAACATACTCGGTTGGGCCTGGCGGGAGATCAAACTTGGCATGGTCGACATGGAGAAGCTGTTCGGCCTGCTTGATGTACGCAACGAAGTGCCCGACGCGCCTGATGCGCGGCCATTGCGTACGCGCGCCGGCGAACTGCGCTTCGAGCATGTGAGCTTCTCTCATGTCGGACGCTCACAGGGCCTGACCGATGTGTCATTCAACGTAGCGCCCGGCAGCTTTGTCGGCTTCGCCGGCCCCAGCGGTGCCGGCAAGTCCACGATTCTGAAACTGCTGTTTCGCTTCTACGATCCGGCCGGCGGACGGATACTGATCGATGGTCAGGATCTGCGCAGCGTGACTCAGGAATCGCTGCGCTCGGCGCTGGGCCTGGTGCCGCAGGAAGTGGTCCTGTTTAATGACACAATCCGCTTCAATGTGGCCTACTCCAGACCCGAAGCCAGCGAGGCCGAGCTGATGGCGTCACTGCAACGCGCCCAGCTCGCCGACTTCATCGCGTCACTGCCGCAGGGGCTGGATACACGCGTTGGAGAACGCGGCCTGAAGCTGTCCGGTGGCGAGAAGCAGCGCATCGGTGTAGCACGCGCCATCCTGCGTGACCCACCTGTCCTGGTGCTCGATGAAGCCACGTCATCGCTGGATTCGGAAACCGAACGGGAAGTCCAGCAGGCGCTGCGCGAAGCGGCACGCGGTCGTACGACTATTGCCGTTGCACACCGGCTGTCGACCATTGCCTCAGCCGACCATATCTTCGTTCTGGATGCCGGCCGCATTGCCGAAAGTGGCACTCACGCAAGCCTGATCGCCGGTGATGGCCTGTATGCAACGATGTGGCGGCGCCAGATACAGACGGACGAGTCCGCGTTCGTGGTTGCCGACCTGAACACCCTGGCAATTGACAGCGCCACGGACGGGTGACCAGAGGAAGCATTACAGCGCAGTCATGGAGCCGATTGAACCAACACTTTTGCGCACCACCGGCGTCGCGCTATTCGCTGCGCTGCTCACTGCCCTGACAGTTGGTCACGCGCTGCTGAATAAACGTCGCCCGGAATCGGCATTCGGCTGGATTGCCGTATGCCTCATGGTTCCGATTGCCGGTCCGATATTCTATTTCCTCTTCGGCATCAATCGCGTACGC
This sequence comes from Gammaproteobacteria bacterium, assembly GCA_050485545.1. Classification (GTDB taxonomy): domain Bacteria; phylum Pseudomonadota; class Gammaproteobacteria; order Steroidobacterales; family Rariloculaceae; genus JBJHBP01. The sequence continues at coordinate 3,595 of JBJHBP010000006.1, read as the reverse complement.
AACAAGGCCCGCGTGCTGCGCGCGGGGCATCCGAGCCAGGCACCGCCGGATGAACCGGTTGTGGATGTACCCGAAGCGTTTCGACCGCTGTCGAAACTGGGATATCACGCAGCCGGCGCCCAGCTGGTCGCCGGCAACCGAATCGACACGCTGCACAACGGCGAGCAGGCTTATCCCGTCATGCTGGAAGCCATCGCGGCGGCACGGCATCGCATCTCGCTGTCCTCCTACATCTTCGACAGCAACCACAGCGGGCGACAGTTCGTTGACGCGCTGCGTGCTGCCGCGGAGCGCGGTGTGGACGTGCGCGTGCTGCTTGATGGCTTTGGCGAGGTGTATTCGCTGCCACGCACACGGCGGCTGTTTCGTGGCAGCAAGGTGCGTGCAGCACGCTTTCTGCCGCCACGACTGATACCGCCGTCGTTTCACATCAACATGCGCAACCACCGCAAGATACTGGTCGTCGACGGCGAGACGGCTTTCACCGGCGGCATGAACATCGGCGACCGCTACCTGGCCGACAATACCGCCAATCCGAATCGCGTCATCGACGTCCACTTTCGACTGTGCGGACCGATCGCCACGCACATCGAGACCGTTTTTTTCGACGACTGGCATTTCGTGACCGGCGAATCCGTTGCCTCGCCGAGTCCAGTCACCCGTGCCGTCGGCAACGCAATCTGCCGTACCGTTGCCGACGGCCCGGACGAAAACATTGATCGCCTGACCACCCTGCTGGTGGGTGCACTGGGCATCGCCCGGCAACGCATCGCAATCATGACACCGTACTTCCTGCCGCCCAGGGAACTGATCGGTGCACTGCAGGCTGCTGCGCTACGGGACGTTGATGTCTCTGTGATCCTTCCGGAGAAGAACAACCTGTTCTATGTGCACCGCGCCACAAGACACATGTTGTGGGAGCTCCTGCAGCGCGGCGTAAATGTCTACTACCAGCCGCCACCGTTCGTGCACAGCAAGCTGCTGCTGATCGACGATCACTATGCACAGATCGGCTCTGCAAATCTCGACCCACGCAGTCTGCGGCTGAACTTTGAACTGACGATAGAGATCTACGACGAAGTTACGGTCAGCCAACTCGGCGAGCACTTTGTGACGGTGCGTGCCAAGTCCGCGCCGGTGACGCTCGACCAGGTGGAACAACGGCGCCTGCGGACGCGGCTCACGGATGGTGTGGCATGGCTGTTCACACCGTATCTTTAAGACACGCGATATGGTTCGGACTGCCTTCCACCAGGGCGATGCAGGCGATCCTGTAGCGAACACTCAGGCCTGCAATGCGATGGCCCGATCAATCAGACGGCGTCCATCCGTAGAACGGTCACCGCATCGTCGACCCGCACCTGCCCGCTGCTGACCACCTTGGCGTTGATGCCACGCAGGTTGAGGCGGCGGCCACGTTCGGAATTGACGAACTCATGCGCATCCTTGCCGAATCGCTGACGAAATTTTCGGCAACCGGTATGCGGCATGGCGGTCACTTCGAGGATGGCGCTGCCCACCTTCAGGCGCGTCCCGGGCGCCAGATTCCCGGCGCTGAGATCCAGATCGACATAGAGCTGATCGCCGGCGAGGGGCCACTGGTCCCTTTCTCCGGCAACCAGCGCCGCCACGCGGGCGTTCATGATGTTGATCTGCATGTCAGGATGCGCCGACCTGTCGGGTGTGAGCGCGCAGCCGCGTGCCTTCCAGTTGTCGCCGATCAGGCCCTCCTCGACATCCAGTTCTCCAGTCGCAATGACCTCCCTGACATCGATTGCAGGGCGCCGAACGATGAGTGCCACAACGCCCTCGTCTCGGGGCGAATCGAGTATTTCGGCCAGGCCGGATTCCGAGTCTGTCAGGTTCATATGAGATTTCCTGTATACGACGTTGATCAAAGGCGCGCCGGACTTTTCATTGCTGACGGGACAGCGGCGATCACGGTCCGTTCGCGAAGAGCATGCCGCACATTTTCCGCTTCTTCGATGCGCATCGGAAGTCGCAATAGTCACGCACGGAAGCAACCACAGCAGGCCTAGGAGTCTGCGCGGCAGACCGTTTCGGCGTTAACCAGAAGGTCAGCCGATGGCTGTGAAGGGCTGTCGCAATCAGCGTGGCGGCAGTCGTACCAACTGAACGATTGTCCATGACGCAGCGAATTCGAACCTGACGATAGGCTGCAGGGCGTCGCAGGGACGTTTTTTGGTCTGATGTGGCTCACAGGTACGCCATGCGACGCAAGTTCAATGCCGTGGTCACCAGTTTCCATTCCGAGCGTACTTTCTCAACGCCCCGAAGACTGAACTGGCGGAACCCGAGCACCGATTTGATCCAACCATTCGGTGGCTCGACGATGTGCTTGCGACGCCGGTAGGCGGCCTTACCCTCTACGCTCTTTAGCCTCTCGGCCATCGCCGCCGTTCGCGGCTTACGGGCCGCGTCAATTGTGGCGATATCGCGTCCCTCACGGCCAAGCGACACAATCAGATCCGTGCCGCGATCGGCCAGCGCCTCGAAGACCGCCTCGCCGCGATAGCCGGTGTCGGCCAGCGTCTGCTCAGGCACTGCACCGCAGTTGTGCTCGAGCGCATCGAGCATCGGCGACAACTGATGCGCATCCGACGCACACATCGTCAGTTCGGCCGCGACAATGATCCCGTGCTCGGCATCAACCGCCGTCTGTCCGTTGTAGCTCTGTTCGAAGGCACCATTGCCATGCTTCATGATCCGGCTGTCCGGATCGGTGAAGTTCTCCTGCGCCTTGTCCTCGGGTACGCCGAAGTCGCGCTTGTAGCGCGGGCCTTGTTTAAGCGTGCCGTCCGGCTTACGAGGTCGTCGATCGTCATCATCGCTGCGCCCTTTCTCCCGGTCGGCATCACGTTGGCGCTGCTCAAGGCGCGCCTTGGCCGCAGCGATCGTCGCCAGTCGTTCCTCGCGCCGGGCAATTTCCTTCGGTATATCCAACTCCGGCTCGTCGCGCTCGGCCACATCAGCCGCCTGTGCACGCGCCATCAGTTCATCGATCTGCGCCCTGAGCTGCTGTTCGGTCTCGCGCATCCGTCGGTAACTCATCGCCTTGTGGCGGCTGGCGTTCGCTTTGACCTTCGTGCCGTCGATCGCCACCGTGCCCAGTTTCACCAGACCGCACTCCTGCGCCAGACGCACCACCTGCACGAACAGCTGCGAGAGCTCTTCAAGGTGATTCGCCCGGAAATCACACAGCGTGCGATGCGCAGGAAAGTTCCCGGCCGCCAGAACGCGTAATGCCACGTCCTCGTGCAGCCGGCGCGCCAGTTTGCGTGACGAGAACGTACCGGTTGCGTACCCGTACAGCAGCACCTTCACCATCATCGCCGGATGAAACGGCTGGTTGCGCGGACCGCCCTTCGCGTAACGCGCGTGAAACCCCGACAGATCGAGTGCATCAACGGTGTCGCTGATGAAATAGGCCAGATGTCCTTCCGGTAGCCATTCCTGCAATGAGCAGGGCAGCAACAGGTCCTGATTCGGGGCGTAGGTAACGTAGCTCGCGTTCATGTGCGCAATCATCCCTCATTCCCTGCCGGTGCGGGGCTTCTGCCGCGCAGACTCCTAG
>JBJHBP010000005.1:0-131167 GCA_050485545.1 Gammaproteobacteria bacterium | reverse complement strand
CATCGATGTCTTCGGCCGTCAGCGTGGCAACCGCGTTGGGCTGGTCGAAATCGGTACGCCGGATACGCGTGCCGGTGACGACGACTTCGTCCACCCCGGCCCGGGCTTCGCCTTCCTGAGACTGTTGTGACAGCGCGGCCTGTCCCGAGCACAGCAGCACTGCAGCTACGGCTACAGACAGCGTTGTGCGCGGCATTCCGAACAAGTGTTCTGGAAACTGCATCTTAGATCCCATTATCAGATCCCCCAAGACTTCCTGGCGGTACTTTCCCGGCAGAAAGAATGTTTGAAATAAGTCCCGCTGCAATGCCGTTCTCGATTGTTTGCGCGGCGTTGCATCGACGCAAAAGCTACATCAACTTCTTCGTTGGCGCAATACAACCGATTGGATTTCTTTAAACTATTGTTTTTAATAGATATTACCCACTTCCGATGCACGACTGCAACCGTTTGCATTTCGCCTGACACCGCCATGTTGCGTATACGGCACAACCAATGACGGCAAAAGGACACGCAAACGCAGTGCGGTTCCGGCACCGCGGATCACGGCAGCGGGCGGCATCAGCGCCCGAGGCCAGGGTCTGTTGCCGCGTCAGGGGCGGGATGGAGGGAAGCTCGGACGAGGAAGTTCGGCCGTGCAGCGCCGGCCGTCGCCTTCGATTACGAAGCGGCCTGCACCAATGCCTGCTGTTCCGCCTTCGCCCAGCTGTCGCGCAGCGTGACGATGCGGTTGAACACCGGCTTGCCCGGCGCGGAGCGCAGCGGATCGACGAAGAAGTAGCCCTGACGTTCAAACTGGAACCGTGCTTCAGCGGGCGCGTCGACCAGAGCCGGTTCGAGCTGCGCGTCGCTCACCACGTCCAGCGACTGAGGGTTCAGATCGGCCAGCACGTCGTCGCCCGGATAAGGCACTGCGAACAGCCGGTCGTAGAGTCGGATCTCGGCTCGTTGTGAATGCGCCGCCGACACCCAGTGAATCGTGCCTTTCACCTTGCGCCCTGCCGCCTCACCGCCGCTACGGGTCTGCGGATCGTAAGTGCAGCGCAGCTCGATCACGTTACCGGCATCGTCCTTCACCACACGCTCACAGCGGATGATGTACCCATAACGCAGCCGCACTTCCGCACCCGGCGCCAGGCGGTGAAACTTGCGCGGCGGATCTTCCAAGAAGTCGTCGCGCTCGATCCACAACTCACGAGAAAACGGGATCTGCCGTTCGCCCAGCTCCGGCCGGTTCGGGTGGTTGGCGCCCGTCAACCACTCCACCTGCCCTTCCGGCCAGTTTTCCAGCACCACCTTCAGCGGCCGCAGTACCGCAAAGCGTCGTTCGGCGCGTTCATTCAGGTCATCGCGTACACACGCCTCGAGGAGCCCGAGCTCGATGACCTTGTCCTTCTTCGTCACACCGATGCGCGCGATGAAATCGCGGATCGAATCCGGCGTATAGCCGCGGCGACGTATGCCGGCCAGCGTCGGCATGCGCGGGTCATCCCAGCCCTCCACGCACCCCTCGTCCACCAGCAGCCTGAGTTTGCGCTTGCTGGTGATCATGAACATCACGTTGCCACGCGAGAACTCGGTCTGTTCCGGGCGGTGCGGCACCGGCAGCTGGTCGAGAAACCAGTCATACAGCGGGCGATGATCCTCGAACTCCAGCGTGCACAGCGAATGCGTGGTGCCCTCGATGGCATCCGACAACGTATGCGCAAAGTCGTACATCGGATAGATGCACCATTCATCGCCGGTGCGCTGATGCGCCACCTTGCGTACCCGATACAGCGTGGGATCGCGCAGATTGATGTTCGGTGACGCCATGTCGATTTTCGCGCGCAGCACGCACTGGCCTTCATCAAAACGGCCTGCACGCATCGCTTCGAACAGCTCGAGGTTCTCCTCGACGCTGCGGCCGCGGTGAGGGCTGTCGCGCCCCGGCTCGGTCAGCGTGCCGCGATATTCACGGATCTGGGCGGCACTGAGGTGGTCCACATAGGCTTTGCCCTGGCGAACCAGTTCCAGCGCGAACTCATACAGCTGCTGAAAATAGTCGGATGCGTGGCGCAAGCGATCATCCCAGTCGAATCCGAGCCAGCGGATGTCGCGCTTGATCGCCTCGACATATTCGTCATCCTCTTTCTCGGGATTGGTGTCGTCGAAGCGCAGAAAGCAGGTGCCGCCGAACTCCTCGGCGATCCCGAAGTTGATGCAGATCGCCTTGGCATGACCGATATGCAGGTAGCCGTTCGGCTCTGGCGGAAATCGCGTCTGCACGCGGCCTCCGTGTTTGCCACGCTGGACGTCGTCGGCCACCATCTGGCGGATGAAATTCGCTGCGGGAGGGTGTTCGGTGCTCATCGGCCGGCATTGTAATCGAAGCCGGCTGACGAAATACCGCAGCGGGCAATCTCCCGCCAGCTGCCCGCCAGCTGGCCGCAGCCTGGCGGACATCGTCGTCCGATTGCCGCCGACCAGTGGTTTGGGCAGAATGAGCGCCTCTCCCCACTCCATAAAGACGAGCATGACGATGCGATCCCAGATTCGTTCCTATGGCCTGACGGCCTTGTGCACGCTGCTTCTGACGGCCTGCGGCAGCGGCCCCCAGGAAGAAGTCCGCAGCGTGGCCGCACCGCCGGCCGAACCGGCTGCCTCTCCCACACCCCCACCTTCAGAAGGATTAGACGTGCCACGACAGTATGCATCCGCACCGGCAATGGCGATCGACCCGGACAACCGCTACATCGCCACATTCCGCACCGACAAGGGCGACATCGTCGTCGAACTGTTCGCCGACCGCGCGCCGCGCACCGTGAACAACTTCGTGTTCCTGGCGCGCGACGGCTTCTACGACAACACCACGTTTCATCGCGTGCTCGACAATTTCATGGCGCAGGGCGGTGACCCCACCGGCACCGGCGCGGGCGGTCCCGGCTATCGCTTCGCCGATGAGTTTCATCCCGAGCTGCGACACGACCGTCCCGGTGTGCTGTCGATGGCCAATGCCGGACCGAACACCAACGGCAGCCAGTTCTTCCTGACCCATGTGCCCACGACGCATCTGGATGATCGTCATGCGGTGTTCGGACATGTGATCGACGGCATGGACGTGCTGCTCAGCCTGACCACGCGCGACCCGAGTCGCAATCCGTCATTCGAAGGCGATGCACTGCTCACCGTCGTCATTGACGAGCAGACTCGCTGAGCCGACCCCATTCTTCCGACGCCAGTGGCAGGCACTATCGCCTGAATGAACGCATACGCCGGCACCTCGCGGAACTCGCGAGGCTGTCGGCGCCGGCCATGGCCTCGCGGCTGGGCATACTGGCGATGGCCATCGTCGACACCGTGATGGTGGCCCGCTATGCAACCGTGGAACTCGCGTGGCTGGCGCTCGCGAACCGCTCGGTTGTGATGTTTCTCGTCATTGTCGCGATCGGCCTGCTCATGGGCACGATCGTAATGACCTCCAAGGCCTACGGCGCGCAGGATCTGCGCGAATGCGGGCGCGTCTGGCGGCGCACCATTCCCTACGCATTCACGATCGGCCTGATCATGCTGGCGCTGACCCTGCCGGCGCCACTGTGGATGTCGCTGCTGGCCTCCGATCCGGAGGTGGCCGCGCAATCGGCGCAACTGGTATTGATCCTGGGTCTGGGGCTGCCCGCCCATCTGCTGTTCTTCTGCTCGATCTCGTTCATGGAAGGCATACGCCGTCCGCATGTGCCGATGCTGATCCTGCTGGGCGCCAATCTGCTCAATGTGCTGCTGAACTACGCGCTGGTGTTCGGGCACCTTGGCGCCCCGGAACTTGGCGCTGCGGGTTCGGCCTGGAGTACGACCATCGTGCGCTGGGCGATTGCGCTGCTCACCATGGCCTACATTCTGCAAGCGCCGTCGATGCGAGCCTTTGGCGTGCGCCTGCCGCACCGGCAGCACTGGGGTCACTGGTCGCGGCAGCGCACGATCGGCTACGCGTCGGCCGTCAGCATCGCAACGGAAGTGGCAGCGTTTGCCGGCCTTGCGGTGATTGCCGAGAAGCTGGGCGCACTGGAGCTCGCCGGTCAGGAAATCGTCTTCAATGTACTTACGGTACCGTTCATGGTGGCGGTAGGCATCGGTGCGGCCACCGCGGTGCGCATAGGTATCGCGCACGGCCGTGGCGATCCGCTGGATACCGCGGTGGCCGGGTGGACCGGCCTGGGCGCGGCCGCCGTGCTGCTGGGTATCGGTGCGGTGCTGATCGCCCTGTTCCCGCAGGCGCTGTTCGCCCTGCACTCCAGCGATCCGGCGCTGGCGCAGCTGACCGTACCGGCGATTGCATTCATCGCCTATGTCACGGTATTCGACGGCACGCAGGCGACCATCTCGATGGGCCTGCGCGGGCTGGGTGACACCTGGTGGCCGACTGCGATCCAGGGCGCGGCCTTTCTGCTGATCATGCTGCCGCTGTCGTGGTTTCTGGCCATGACACTGAACCGCGGCCTGATCGGCCTGCTCGAAGCCACGCTGGTGGCCTGCCTGTTCGCGGTGGTGGGGCAGAGCATCCGCTTCTGGTGGCTGACGGGCGCGCGCCGAACGTGATCGATGCGCGCGATGCCGGCTATGCGTCCTGGTCGTCCCGTCCCGGCTCTGCCTCCAGCCACTGCTTCATCAGTCGCTTGATCCGGGTCTGATAGGGCACGGCGCAGATGCCTGCCTTGACCCTGAATCGGAGCTTCTCCAGCGCCTCGACGTCTTCCAGATCCTGAGGCCGGCCGGCCGCGCGTTTCATGCCGATCAGATCGCCCAGTGCCAGTATCTGCACCGTACCGTTCGCCAGCTGCACCCGCTTGCGCCGCATACCCTTCAGGTCGTGCGTGATGATGACATCCACCTGCTCGGAAAGGTCCGCGGGATTGTAGGCGTAGCGCACACCGTGACGATCGAGGGCAGCGCAGACTCTCTCCAACGCACTCATGCGCCGAGTAAATACCGGCATATACCACATGGTCGCGCGGGTTATTCATGAATGACGACAGCCTCAAAGCCGGGCTTGTGTGTGGCATCTCCCTTTTCCGGGGCGTCCGCGGTCATGGATGGCCGCGTCCGCGGCGCATGGACGCTCTTCCGCCGTCCCCGGGAAAAGGGGGATGCCACACGCAAGCCCGGCCAGCGCCACGCCCAACCCCATTCATGAATAGCCCGCGCCCACCGCGGGACGCGGGGCGCGGAGCACGGGGCATCGGCACCGGCACCGGGCGTGGGGCCAGCCGCTGTGCTTACTGCACGCAGGTGACGAGCTCGGAGATCCAGGTGTCGATCAGCGATGTGCCGGCGTCGTCCACTACGGTGGTCGCCAGGGGCGGCATGGCATTCGCGTCGCGGCGCAGCATGCGTTCGAGGAGCACCGAGCGCTCGGGGTCGCCAGGCGCAATCAGCTGTGGATTGACGATGCCAACGCTGGTGCCCTGCGGCGGCTGGCCGCAGGCGCCGGTATTTTCCAGCAGCGTCGTGTAACGCAGATCCAGATCGGCGATGCGGTTGCCTTCCGCGCCGTGGCAGTGCGCGCAGTTCACGTGCAGATAGGCCCGCGCACGCTGCGGCAGTGGCGCGTCGTCATCGTGCGGATCGGTGATCACGGGCAACACCTCGGGGTCACCGACGGGTGTCGTCAGGAAGCCGGTGCCATCGAGCGTGGTCAGCTGATTCGCGGTGCGCCCCGTCACCGCATAGAGCAATTCGTGGTTGAGCTGTGCATATTCCAGCCCCAGCGTCACGCCCGCACCGGAGCGATGACAGACCAGACACTGGCCTGATGAAGGGAAGCGCCATGTCTGGCCGTCGATGTCCTCTTCCCTGCCGCCCTGCAGCAGCGTCGCGTCGGTCTGCGCTTCATTCCATTCGTAGCTGTACCCCGCCCAGCCATCGCCGGGGTGGCGCATCAGCAGGCGCGTTTCGATCAGGCGATCGTTGAGCCGGAAGTGCTCCATCAGCACCGAGCCTTCCGGAAAGACGAAGCGATCGTCGGCGTCGACCGCGATCGTCGTGCCGTCGGGTATCGCGAACCAGCGCTCGCGCAATGCGCCGTCGAACCACGACGATGCGATACCGGCATAGGGGATCATCGCCGCGCTGGCCTGCGCCGGATCGGCCGGGTTCACGCAGCTGCTGGCGGACAGCAGCGACGGCACCGGCGCGTCGTCACCGTTGCCATCGTCGGCAGCGACAATGCGGTGCAGAGTGCCGCCGGAGATGTCGACCACATACAGCTCGCCATCGTTGTCGACGCCGAACGAGGCGATGGCCAGACCGCTGGCTATCAGCAGATCCGACTCGTAGCCGCCGTCGCCATCGTCCACCAGTCGCCAGATCCTGCCGTTGCCGTAGTCGGCGTAAACATAGTGGCCATACAGCTCCGGAATGGCCGCGCCGCGATAGACATGGCCGCCGGTGATCGAGGTGCCTTCCGAACGCGGGTAGTCGAATACCGGATCGATCCAGCCGCCACCGCCCGTACAGGCCGAGCCGGCTTGCGGATAGGCGATGAAACCCTCGCGACAGTTCCAGCCGTAGTTGCCGCCGGCCTCAACGTGATTGATTTCCTCCCGCAGCACCTGACCGACATCCGCCACCCACAGCACACCGGTCTGATCATCAAAGCTCCAGCGCCACGGATTGCGTAGACCCCAGGCGTAGATCTCCGCGCAATCCGTTGAACTGGCGTGATTGGCCGGGCACACCGGATTGGCGGCGAACGGGTTGTCGGACGGAATCCCGTAGTTGGCGCCCGTCGCGGGCGGGCCATCCACGTCGATGCGCAGCATGGCGCCCAGCAGGTTCGTCGTGTCCTGACTGCGCTGCAGCGGATCGCCACTGCCGCCGCCATCGCCAAGACCGAAGTACAGATAGCCGTCGGGTCCGAAGTCGATCTGCCCGCCGTTGTGGTTGTTGGCATCCTGGTTCACACGAATCACGTCGTCGACGGATCCGGGCGCCAGGGTCTGTCCGCCATCCTCGCTGACGAACCGCGCAACAACAGACACCATCGCGTTGTTCGGCCCCTCCGTCCACGACACGAAGACCTCGTTGTTGGTGTTGTAGTCGGGATGAAACGCCATCCCGAGCAGGCCGCCCTCGAAAGTCGGGTTCACAGTGCCCCTGAGGTCGATGAAGTCGAGATCGAAGGCCGCCACATCGGGCTGGTTGGCGAAGGCCCGCACCCTGCCGGCCTTCTCCAGCACATACCAGCGACCGTCATCGTCCGGCGCCTGCATCATGCCCAGCGGCTGACTGAACGACAGCCCGTCGAACACGCGCTCCAGCGCCACCTGCACATCGGCCTCGGGCGCCAGCGAGGGCGCCACGCAGGCGAGATTGGTCGGCCGTGCATCCAGCCCGATGTTCGGATCGGGATCGGGATCGGGGGCCGGATCTGGGCCCGGACCCGGGCCCGGGCCACCGCCTGAGGATGAACCGCCGCATGCCGCGGCCAGTACCGCGCCTGAAAGGATCGCGACCAGATAGAGGCTGCTACGCATCGTCAACTCCCGCTACCGTTGGCCACATCCTGACATCGGAACGAAAAATTTCAACGGTATGATGGGTCATCGACTTGACCACCGTCCGCCGTCGCGGAGAATAACGACTCATGAGAACACTCACTTCCCTGCCCCTGCTGAAGCTGGCCGGCCTGCTGCTGTGGCTGCTGGCAGCCGCCGGCTGCACGATCAATCCCGTTACCGGGCAACGCCAGCTGGCGCTGATCTCCGCACAGGAGGAGGTCGCGCTGGGCGAGCAGCACTACCAGCCCACCCGCCAGAGCCAGGGTGGCGACTACGTCATGGATCCGGATCTGACGCGCTACGTGGCCGATGTCGGCCATCAGCTGGCCGCGGTCAGCGATCGCGACCTGCCCTACGAATTCGTGGTCCTGAACAGCTCCGTGCCGAATGCCTGGGCGCTGCCGGGCGGCAAGATCGCCATCAACCGCGGTCTGCTGCTGGAACTGGGCTCGGAAGCCGAACTCGCGGCGGTGCTCGGACACGAGATCGTGCATGCGGCGGCCCGCCATGGCGCCCTCGCCATGCAGCGCGGCCTGCTGCTGCAGAGCGCAGTGCTGGTCGGTGCGGTGGCCACACAGCGCAGCACCTATGGCGGCCTGGCCGTGGGTGCCGCGGCGGTGGGCGCGCAGCTGGTCAGTCAGCGCTACGGCCGCTCCGCCGAACTGGAGTCCGACCGCTACGGCATGGAATACATGTCACGCGCGGGCTACGATCCGCAGGCGGCGGTGGCCTTGCAGGAAACCTTCGTGCGTCTGTCCGGCGGACGCGACGATCAAGGCTGGCTGGCCGGCCTGTTCGCCAGTCACCCGCCCTCCAACGAGCGCGTGGAGCAGAATCGGCGTACCGCAGCGGAGTTGCCGGCCGGCGGCGAAATGGGCACGGAGCGCTATCAGGCCGCAATCCGGACGCTGCGTGAAACCGCTCCCGCCTACGAGGCACACGACGAAGGCCGTGCCGCGCTGGCCGACAACCGTCTCGACGATGCGCAGCGACACGCCAACGAAGCGCTGCGACTGGAACCCCGTGAGGCGCTGTTCCACACCCTGATGGGCGACATCGAAAGTCAGCGTGGCAACCATCAGGCCGCGGCCGAACGCTACAGCGATGCGCTGCGTCGTGATGACCGGTTCTTCTACCACCACCTGCGTCATGGCATGGCCAGGCACCGGCTGGGTGAAATCGCCGCGGCTGAAGCCAGTCTGGAAGCCAGCGTGCGCCTGCTGCCGACGGCGGACGCGTACTACGGACTCGGCATGATCGCTGAACAGCGCGGTGACCGGGCCGCCGCCAGGGAGCGATACCAGGTTGCCGCGGAGTCCGAGGGTCCCAGCGGGCTGGCGTCTCGTGACGCACTGGTGAGGCTGGACCTGCCGCAGAACCCGGGCAATCACCTCACCGTGCAGCAGGCGCTCGACAGCTCGGGACAGCTGCTGGTGCAGGTCAGCAATCCCACCCGCGTCGCGGTCAGCGACATCACGATCGCGATCCGCTATACCGACAGTGGCGGTACCGCACGGCAGGCGGAACGGCGCATAGCCGGACCGATTGCGCCAGGGGCCAATCAGCGCGTGGCCACCGGACTCGGGCCGTTCACGGCGCAGCAGACGGTGGAAGTGAGACTGGTCAGCGCGCGGGCGGTTGAATAGTGACTACAGCCAGTCGCGGCGTCTGAAGTACCACAGCATGCCGCCGACCACGGCCAGCATCACCGTCCAGATCATTGGATAGCCGTAGTACCAGTACAGCTCGGGCATCGCCCACGGGCTTTCCGGGTGATCGAAGTTCATGCCGTAGATGCCGACGATGAATGTCAGCGGAATGAAAATCGTCGCGATGATGGTCAGCAGGCGCATGATTTCGTTGGTGCGGTTGCTGATGCTGGACAGATACACCTCCAGCAGACTGCCCGCCATCTCGCGAAAGCTCTCCAGCAGATCGATGATCTGTATGCTGTGGTCGTAGCAGTCCCGCAGATAGGGACGCGTTGTATCATCGATCATCTCCAGATCACCGCGCATCAACAGTCCGGCGACTTCCCGCTGCGGCCACAGCGCGCGCCGCAGCATCAGCAGATCCCGTCGCAGCCGATGAATCTGCGTCAGCACACCGCGATCCTGCCGCTCCAGAAGCCTGTCCTCGAGTTCTTCGACACGCTCACCCATCACTTCCAGCTCGGGGAACGCGGCGTCGATGATCAGGTCGGTCAGAGCATACAGCAGGTAGTCCGCGCCGCGACTGCGAATGCGTCGATTGCTGGACGAACGCAGACGCTTGCGTACCGGTTCGAACGGGTCTTCAGGCAGCGGGCAGAAACAGATCACGTAGCCGGGGCCGGCGAACAGACTGAACTGCACGATGTCCATGCGCTCACCGTCCTGGGATGGCACGCGTCGCGGCATGTTCAGCACCATGAACAGCTGATCGTCGCGCGCATCGAGCTTGGGTCGCTGACCACTGTTGAGTACATCCTCCAGCGCCAGCTCATGCAGCCCGAAACGCTCCCCCAATGCGCGCAGTGTTGTCGCGTCCGGATGGCCATTGACCTGTATCCATGTATTGGATTCACGCGCGAGAAACGGCTCGCAGTCCTCGGCCGAGGCCAGCGTGAGTTCGGTGAAGTCGTCCGTGGTGTAGTCGATCAGATGAATCCGCAGATCGCCATCAGACCCCGGCGTGCCGGCGATCAGCGTACCGGGGGCGGTACCCGGCGGATGGTAGCGCTTGATTCTGTACATCCCGGATACACCTTCAGCCGATCAGCTCCAGCGCCGCCTCATGCACGCGGCCGTTGGAGAATACCGCAGTACCGCTGGTGATCGAAGCGCCGCCGCTGATATCGGTGAACCGCCCGCCGGCCTCCTCGACAACCAGCAGCGGTGCGGCAAGATCCCAGGGACCGGCAATGAAGAAGACCGCCAGCTCGTAATCACCGCTGGCAACCTGCAGGGCCGGGTGCGCCACCGGCGCGCTCGGGCGCGTGTGCTGCTCGAGGCGCTCGACAACCGCGCGCGCCGCGGCATCCGGAATCCACTGCGCCGGCGGAACGAAGCTGCGCGCCTGGCGAAGTTCGTTCGTTGCCGTAACGCTCAGGCGAGCCGGCGCGCCGGCATCGGGGCGCAACCATGCACCGCCGCCACGCTGCGCCCAGTAGCGGCGGCCATGCGCCGGCTCGTCACAGATGCCGACCACGATGCGCCCGCGCTCCTCCAGAGCAATCAGCGTACCCCAGTGCGGCAATCCCTCGGAAAAGCTGTGCGTGCCGTCGATGGCGTCGATGATCCAGCGACGTTCTCCGGTGCCGGATTCGCCGCGTTCCTCGCCGAGCATGGCATGTGTCGGCCGTTCAGCGGCAATGCGCGCCCGCAGCGCGTCTTCCACGGCATGATCGGCCTCGGTGACCACACTGCCATCGGGCTTGCGCCACTGGCGTGGACTGTTTCGGAAGTGCCGCATCGAGATGTCGCGCGCGATGTCGGCCAGCGTGTGCGCAAACGCCAGTTCCTGCGCAAGCGAACCGGATTCACTCACCGGGAATCGGCCTGATCGATGACAGCGAAGGCAGGGAGCGAAAACTCGCGATTCGCCTGTTCAGATTGATGCGGCGCCATGAGATCTGTGCAGCACGGTGAAGTGTTCACTAGTATATCACCGTGACCGCCAGCCTCACGGCGGTCGACGGAGATGACATTGCTGGACGTAGCCGCCGCCGAAGCGCTGATCATGGGGCGCATCACGCGCATGAAAACGCAGACCTGCGCACTGTCCGACACGCCCGGACGCGTTCTGGCCGCGGACGTTGCGGCCGACCGTGACCAGCCGCCATTCGATCGCGTCACGCTGGATGGCATTGCCATTGCTTTCGCGGACTGGGAACAGGGACGCCGTGAGTTCACGGTGGCCGGCGTGCAGCCGGCTGGCAAGGCGGCACTGTCACTGGGCGCCAGCGGCCAGTGTATCGAGGTCATGACCGGTGCAATGCTGCCCGAGGGCGCGGACACCGTCATTGCGGTGGAAAGGCTGTCAAGACAGGACAACGTCGTCACAGTCAGCGAGCCGCTGACCGTGAAGCACCGGGATGCCATCCATCCGCGCGGCAGTGATCGACGCGCAGGCGTTACCGTCCTGCCTGCCGGCAGCCGAATCGGCCCCGCCGAGGTTGCGGTGCTCGCCAGCGTCGGGCAGGCCAGGGTCGGCGTCACTGCATTGCCGCATGTGGCGGTGGTGGCCACCGGCGATGAACTCGTCGATGTCGACGACCGCGTCGCACCCCACCAGATCCGCTCGACCAACGACCGTACGCTGGAAGCCAGTCTGCTGCGTCATACGCTGGCGCAGGTCACGCGTGCGCGAATCGACGATGAGCCAGGGAAGCTGCTGCGCAGGATCAGAAAGCTCCATGATCGCCACGACGTGCTGATACTCAGTGGCGGCGTGTCGATGGGACGGTTCGATTTCGTGCCCGCCGCGCTGAAGGAACTGGGTGCGGAAACCGTGTTTCATCGCATCGCCCAGCGCCCCGGCAAGCCGATGCTGTTCGCCGTGAGCCGCTCGGGCAAGCTGATCTTCGCGCTGCCCGGCAATCCGGTATCGACGCTGGTGTGCATGACCCGCTATGTGCTGCCGGCCCTGCGCGCCGCCGCCGGTGAGCGCGCCGCCACCGTGGAACGCGCGGTACTCGCCGGCAACGTCAGCAACAGCACCGACCTGACGCTGTTCATACCGGTGGTGCTGGCATCGTCCGACAGCGGTCAGCTGCTGGCCGAACCCCGGCCAACGAACACATCCGGGGACTTCATGGCACTGGCCGGCACCGATGGCTTCGTGGAGCTGCCGCGCGGCACGGATCGGTGGCTCGCCGGTACGGCGGTGAGGCTGTTTCGCTGGTAACCGGCGTCAGTACCAGAACGACACGTACACCTGAAAGACATTGGCACCGAAGCCGTAGGTCGGCTCCGAACCCGGTGTTACGCCGGTCACACGCAGATCGCGGAATTCCCTGTAGTCGAACTCGATACGGTCGTAGACGAGGTTCACGCTGCCGCGATCCAGGAAGCGCCAGCCGCGCCGCAGGATCTCGTAGCGCAAACCGATACGGAACGTGACGCTGGTGAACGGACTGGATTCCTTGTTGCGGGTTCTGAAGTTCTGCGACTGTTCGTGCGGGAACAGGTCTGCGTAGAAGTCCACGCCTGTCTGGGAATACCAGCGGACCCTGGACTCGATGGTCCAGCCGCCCGCCACCGGGTGCGTATAGCCGAGCTCGTAGGTATCCGCACGCACCCCCCAGCTGTCGGCGTAGCGACGGAATGCGGTGTGCAGCGCGGCGCGATACGGCAGGTAGTAGCGCAGCCGAATGGCGGCGGCGTCGCTGGTTCGCGTCGATGGAAACACTTCCTGCTCATAGCTGTAGCCCGAAGCGGCGTCGCTGTCCAGATAGCGCACCGTGCGGTAGGGATTGCTGAGGAAGCCCTGGTCGGTCACGGTCTCGTAGCTGAGACCGAGGATGAAGTTGCGAGTCAGTATCTGTGACAAACCCAGCCGGTAATGCTGGCGCTTCACATCCTCGGCGAAGTCGCTGTCACCGGCGCGGCGCACTTCATCCCGACCCTGCGCATAGCCGAGCGACAATGTGGTGAGGTCGCCAAAGAAATCCTGGCTGATGCCCAGATTCCAGGTGCTCGCCGAATAGTCCGGTTCCTCACTGGCGCCGTATCCCACGCTCATGATCCAGCGATCATGCAGGTAATCCACGCCGAGTGAATATTCCGTGCGCGTCTCGGTGAACGGACTGGCGTTGGTGACGATGTCGATGGACGCGGCCGACACCTGGTCGACGTAGTAGTTGGCGGCCACCGACACCTTGCCCGAGAGCTGCTTGCGCATCAGCATCGCCGGGCCGTCGATGGTCACGCCGCCACCGTCGTAGATCTTGTACATCACATCGGCGCGATCCTCGGGCAGCACGCTGGCCACCGCCGACACGGCGCCTATGGTGTACAGGGCGCACGCGACGAGCAGCGATGCAACCGCGGCCGCTGATGGCCGGGACCGTGGCAATCCGAAGCTGATGGTGTGTGCCGTCATCTGGTTGCAGGCGCCGTCATGCGCATCAGTTGCAGCCGCAGCCGCCGCCGGAGCTGCCGGTGGCGCCCCGTGCCGATTCGCGCACCTCGTAAACGTGATTCGTGAACGCATCGGAAATCGGATCGCGCTCGAATGACATGATGGGATCGGCAATCCGGTCACGCTCATAGGGCATCACCCAGGGCTGCACGGAACAACCGGCCGTTGCCAGCAGCACACCGGCGATGAGCAGCGCCATGCGCGCAGCGCGAATGCGGGTGGCGCGAACCGGCGAACCGGCGATCGGCATCGGCATCGGCATCGTACTTCTCGTGGGTTCTTGCATCGGCCTGTCCTCGAACGTTCCGTCAGGTGCGCCCGCTCCGCCAGGTGCGCCCGGCGCGGTGATCGCGCCTGCCCTGTCAGACATCTCCGCTTGATCCTGCGTCACGACTGATCCTGCATCAGGATTGCGCACCGCTGCTCCATCATGCACAGACATCCTCACTTCCGGTCATCTCACTCACGCAGCAGCGCACGCACCTGCGTCTGATACTTGTCTTCGTAGCCGGGCAGATAGCCGTGGTGAATGAATCGCTGGTTGCCCTGGCGATCCACCAGCACGGTGGTCGGCATCGCGATCACTTCGAACTGCTTGCTGACATCGTTCTGCCGGTCGTAAAGGATCTCGAAGCTCACCGGCCGCTCCGCCAGCCATCGCTCGGCGGCGCGCGGATCGTCTTCCACGTTCACGCCCAGCAGCGTAAAGCCCAGGCTCCGGTAACGATTGTGCAGCGCCTCCAGATGCGGCATTTCCTGCAGGCATGGCGCGCACCAGCTGGCCCAGAAGTTGATCATCACGACGTCGCCCGCGAAGTCCGACAGCGAAACGCTCTCTCCGGAGCGGGACTGAAGCGTGAAGTCCGGCGCCTTGCCGCTCAGCTCGCCGGCGGGTGCCGCGACCACGATAAGTGCGCTGGCCAAGAATGCGATCAGTGCTCGTTGCATGTTCCAGTGACTCCCTGATAGTTCCTGTCTGCGAAAAATCCCGCCTGCCCGCAGGCATTCACGACCCTGCCATCGACGCTCGTCAGAAAAAGAACGTCAAACCGATATGCGTTTCCAGATTGTGCGCACGCTTCGAGCGACCGAGCAGGTCGATATCGAAGATGTGATTGCGCACATCCGCATGCACGGCCAACCAGTCCAGCGGCAGCACGCGCACGCCCAGGCCAACGTTGACGGTAAACCGGTCATCGCCGGCGAACCGGGTCTTGCCGACCCCGCCGATTACGTAAAGTGCAGCATTCATCGCCCGACGGCGGCCGAGAAACACCTCGCCCGGCAGTACGTTGTACCCCACCGAGACGTTGTAGTACGTGAACTGCCGCTCGCTGTCGGTCAAAAGTCGCGCCGCACCGCTGAGGCGCTCGAAACTGGTTTCCTGGGTATCGGCGCGGCCGGCGGCCAGTTCCACGAACAGCCCCTCGGTGACGTGATAGGCAAGCCTTGCGCCAAGCACGTCGTTGACACCGAAGTCCTCGACGCTGATCTTGCCAACGAAGAAGCCCACCTCGAAGTTGGAGGCACCGATGCGCGGCGGATCGATGTCGCGCCGCTCCACCTCCGGCTCGATCACCGGCGGCTCATCAGCGGCCTCTCCCTGCACGAGACCGCGGCTGCAGCCACCCGCGGCCAGCAGCAGCGTCAGAAGAAGAACGAGAACCCGGCTTTCCATTCGTTGGCTTCCTCATTTTCGTTGCGGCTTGTGAAAACCACATACGATTTGTATTCGGCGCGGAAAACGAAGCGCCGGGTGAGATAGGTGCGCACGCCAACACCGGCGTGCGCGGTGGAATCACGACGATCGGCCGCCGCCACCAGCGTGGCCTTCGGGCGCGTTTCGATGACGCCGCCACCGATCGTGAAGAACGGCGATATTCGCCGCTGCGGATACAGCGTGTGGACCACATTCAGGTTCAGCAGGCGGCTGTCGCTGAAGCGGCCAAGCACCTGTGACGCCCACAGCTCGAACGAGATGTTCGGCGTCAGCCCGAAGCCGCCGTAGGTGGCGATCACGTTGGCGCCGCCGAAATCGCCATACAGCGTGCCCGCCTCCCAGCGCCGTCCGGCCAGATCACCCAGCGTGTAACCGGGCGGGCTGTAGCGCTCTCCGTTCGGCAGCAGCGTCTGCTCCAGCATCTGGCGATGCACCCAGCCTTCCTGTCCGCGCGGCACACGAACCTTGTACCAGTCGGTACGGCGGCGCAGCACCACGATCTGCTCGCCACGCTCGGCCACATGAAACACCGGATAGCCGCGACCCGGCCCGGTATGCATCTCCAGGAAAGGTTCGGCCACCCGCAATGTCAGCTGCCGGTCGCTGGCCGTGGCGGTGCCCGCTACCGCGATCCACAGCAGCACCGTGAGCGCAGCGAAACGATGTATGCGCGCGCCCGCCACTAGTCCTCCGGAATGTCGAACGGGTTGTTGTAGTACTGCGCGCCGATGTCCAGCCATTCGGCGATCAGCCGCAGCTCCGCGTCCGACAGGTAGCCCTCGTGCGTGCCGCCTGGATTGAATCGCGAGAAGAAGCGGTTCGAGGCATTGGCACCGGCCGTGCTCATCGGCGCCGGCAGCGGCACGGTGACGAAAATGGGCTGATCGTTCTCGTCCACGCCGGCCTGCACGAGCCGGTCCTGCAGCGCGTCGTTGACGACTACCTGTTCATTGCGGGTGAGCAGCAGCTGCCGGTAGGCGTGAAAGTGCAGCGCCTGCACCGGCGACTGTCCGTCGGTCAGATTCAGACTGGCCGCCGGCACACCGATCACATCCGGATCATCCGGATCCACCGGCGCATGGCAGCGCGTACAGGTGTGATCCTCCAGCACGACCGGCGGATCGAGCGGATCCAGCACCTGACGAATCACGCCCCACAGCGGGTGAATGTGCTGCTCGTAGTTGATCACGATGCGGCAGAAAGGCGACCAGGCGCTGATGCATCCCGGATCCACGGGCGGCAGCACATCAGGATCCGACGGCAGGCCGTCGAAACACACCACATCGGGATCGTCGGGGCATTCAGCCACCGGCGCGAATCCCGCATCCGTGTGCAGCAGCGCACGATACGGATAGGCCAGCGGCGCATCGGGCTCGCGCAGCGCGGGATCCGTCCAGACGTCTTCGTAGAGCAGATTCACGCTGGGCAGCAGGGCTTCGGGCACCAGTCGCGTGCGCGTGTCGGCCATGGTGTCACCGAAGTCGGTGAACAGAACCGGATCGGTATTCGGGAAGGGCTCGGTGGGCGTCGTCGACCCGGCGTACACGGATTCGAAACTGGATTTTCTGCCATGCGACAGACCACTCGCCGGCGCGTGACAGCCGCTGCAGGTCAGTTCTTCGCCGGGACGCACCTGCAGCCAGTTGCGGTGCCGCGCCGATATGCGTCGCCCGCGCGCGTCCAGCACCTCGATCGCGAAGGCCACGTCCGCCGGCACCTGGATGCGCACGGAGCCGTCCGGTTCGATCGGCGCGTAACCGAGAATCTCGCGCATACCCTGCTGTGTACTGACGCCGAAGTGCGCGGCGGCCAGATCCACAACATCGTCATCGGGAATCGACACCGCCTTCACCAGACGTATGAACCGCGCCCGACGGTCATCAGCAGCCACCGCCATCGGATCGGCAACATTCGCGATGCCGCCGGGCGCCGTATCCACGCCGTCGATGTCGTAGACGCTGCGAATATTGACAATGCCCACGTGCTCGGTCACCAGCAGCGGATGATCAGGCGTGGCAGACAGCACGGCCGGACGCGGGCGGGGCTGGGCGGCCACGACGTCGGCGATCAGCACGCCCTCCTCACCGGGCACGATGGGCAGCTGGGTCTGATTGACGGGGTTATACATCCACACGCCATACAGCGGCAGCGCAATCTCCGCGTCGGGTGATTCCAGATTCTCCGGCGTACAGGGTCGGACGAGTTCCTCGTCACCCTCGCCGATCACGAGCCGACAGATCGACCAGCTGACGAGCATGCGCCCGGAGCCATCCCATAGCGGGAACACGGAGGAGAAGCGGCCACCCGGCGATGCCAGCAGGTCGGTTCGCACCTGGTTCGGCGTCGCGGATTCCTGTGCCGGACCGGCCATGCCGGCATACGCAGCGATCGCCTGCTCGTTCTCAACGAAGTAACGCGTACCGATGGCGTAGATGTCGCCACCCAGCTCCGGATGCGCAAACGGTCTGGCGATGGTTGCGATGCGGCCATCCGCCATCTCGCGTGCACCGGTGAAATGGACCTGGCCGCCGTTGGTGCCGGTGGCGTGTGAGCGCGCGCCGTACAGCAGTTCAAGGTCCGTTCCATCGGGTGCCACCGTATACAGATGGATGCCATTGACACCACCCGCCCGATCCCAGCGACTGAACAGGATGCGTCCGTCATCGAGCACGGTGGGATAGATGTCGTGGCTCTGATTGAAGGAAATCTGCTCGATGTCGCTGCCGTCGTCACGCATCACGTGCAGTACGTGGGCGCTCTCCATGCGTTCCTCATCCAGCGCGTCGAACTGCGGCTTGCCCTCGTCCAGCAGAATGGCCTTGGCCTGCCGCTGACGCGTGGAGACGAACACGATGCGCCCGTCGGGCAGGTAGTGCGGCCAGATGTCGTGGGCCGCTTCGGCATTGATGTCCGAGGCGATGATCCGCCGCAGGGCATCGCCGGGAATGTCGTATTCCCAGATGTTCCAGGTGGGCTGATCCTCTTCGGCAAGACCAGGCATGAACGGGCCGCGCATCGCGAACAGCACCCGCTCGCCGTCTTCCGAAATCTGCACCCCCATGACATCGCCAAGACCTTCGGTGATGTCGCCGGTCACGTTGCGCTCAGGTGCGCTCGGCGATGCACGATCGCGAAGATACAGGTCCGTGCCGACATTGAAGCGCGTCAGCCTGCGCAGGTCCGGATTGGACTGCAGCTGCCCTTCGGCATCGAGCAGCGGCCCCTTGGTATAGGCGATCGGAAAGTCCAGCACCACCGGGTCGGGCGACTGACCCGAGCCCACGCCGACACTGCTCGGCCCCTCACCGCTGCTGCAGCCGGCAAGCAGAAGGGTGCAGACCAGAAAGGAAAGGTGATTCGCATTGCTGCTCATCGGAGTGTGCTCCCGCATCGAATCCGTTGCTCTGTCTCAGTCGCCGATGAACCGCTCAAAAAAAGTCTGTCCCGTGCGGGAGATTGCGCCGGCAATGCGACGTAATCTGTGTATCGGCATCTTCGGCGCGCACCGGCCGGCGCGCCGTTAACGGCATCACAGAACGCAGGCGCATGTCGCATTGGCCGGAAACTGTGACCGTGTTCGCCGTTTACAGCGCGCGGAACGTGGCTTGATTGCAGGGTATTTCACTTAACCACTCATTGGTGACTGCCTGTGCGGCGTGCAACCACGCCGCCTGCTATCGAGCTTACACAGATGACTGGCCGGCAATACAACCGTCGCTGATTCGAGACGTCGCTGATTTTCGACATTACGTGCCGGTTTTCTTTGTGCTCTATTTTCGCCACGCAACAGGCGACGAACGAACTGCGGACCGACAGGACGATGGCGATGATGACCGTAGCGAAAAAACTTTCCACGCGCTGGCAGCAACTGATTCCGCGCCGGACTGCGAATGGCTGGAAGCTGATGTGGTGGGCGTTCGTGGCCGGCGCGTTGCTGCTCGCCGGCATCACCGTGGCGCTGGCGACAGAACGCGATCAGGCCTACACCATGCACAACCGCCTGGCGGGCGTGCCGCCATCGGCCGATGTGCTGGAAACGATGCGCAACCACATCGTCGGCGGTCAGGCCACACAGGCTGCGATGCTCGCCATGCAGGATCCGCACTTCTACACCGTCACACTGAAAAACTTCGCGGCGCCATGGACCAACCGCGACCAGTCACCGTTCGTGCCGCTGAATGACTACACGACACTGGTGATCGGCATGGTCAAGGACAACCTGCCGTTCGACCGGATCCTCTACGACGATCTGCTCTACCAGGCCAGCGGCGTTTCGCCGGCGCCCAGCATAAGCAGCAATGCCCATTACCAGGCGCTGGAACAGGCCATGCTGTCACCGAGCTTCGATCCGGCCACCCTGCAGGCCACCACGCAGACTTCCGCCTATGGCCTGTCGTCGTCCGCCGCGGCCGGCGCCATGTCGACGCGCGCGGCGGCGGAGGCGTTTTACATCGCAGGGACGAATCGCGCGATGCTGCGCTTCACGCTGATGAACCATCTGTGTGTTGATCTTGAGCAGCTGCACGACAACAGCGCGATACCCGATCGCATCCGTCAGGACGTATCGCGCGGCCCCGGAGGCGACAGCCGCGTGTTTCTCAACAACTGCGTGGGCTGCCATGCGGGTATGGATCCGCTGGCGCAGGCCTTCGCCTACTACAACTTCAATGAAGACGCCGGCCGCATGGAATACACGCCCGGTAATGTGCAGCCCAAGTACTTTCTTAACGAGGACACGTTCGCCGACGGCTATGTGACACCGGACGATTCCTGGGACAACTACTGGCGGCATGGCCAGAACGCATTGATGGGATGGAACACGCTGCTGCCGCCCTCCGGTCAGGGCGCAAGCTCTCTGGGCCGTGAGCTGGCCGGCAGCCAGGCATTTGCCCAGTGTCAGGTACGCAAGGTATTCAATACCGTCTGCCTGCGCGACCCGGTGGATGACGCCGATCGTCAGCAGGTCAGTCAGATCACGAACAGTTTCCGCAGCGCGGGCTTCAACCTGCGGCAGGTATTCGCCGATACCGCCGTCTACTGTCTGGCGGACTGAACCATGGCAATTCTCCTCAACGCACATCTGAACCACGCCCGTTTCAACGCACGCACCCCGAGCGCAGCAGAGACCCGGACCATGCAGAACGCAACATCCAGTTCAGAACGCGGTTCCATCTGTAGAACGATCTGCAGTTCAGTCCGCGAGTCAACCGGCGGTTCAATGCACAGACCATGGATGGCAGGCATCGCCATCCTGCTGATGGCCCTGCTCGCCGCCTGCAGCGGCGGCACGGGTGCCGGCGTGGAACCGATTCCGTTCACCGGTGCGCCGCCGGTTTCCGATTACAGTGGTCCACCACCGGCCACCCCGGATGTGCAGTCCTTCAAGCTCAACCTGTGGGACCTCGTGCAGGCCAACAATCGCTGCGGTTCCTGCCACGGCCTGGAAGGCGCACAGGCACCGCTGTTCGTGCGTC
This sequence comes from Gammaproteobacteria bacterium, assembly GCA_050485545.1. Classification (GTDB taxonomy): domain Bacteria; phylum Pseudomonadota; class Gammaproteobacteria; order Steroidobacterales; family Rariloculaceae; genus JBJHBP01. The sequence continues at coordinate 110,315 of JBJHBP010000005.1, read as the reverse complement.
GCGATGACATCAACGCCGCGTATCAGGAAGCCAATTCCGTCGTCAACCTGACATCGCCGCAGGACTCGCGACTGGTTGTGCGCGTCAGGGAAGGTCACAACTGCTGGCTCGCCGACAACCTCGCCTGCGCCGACATCATGACCACGTGGATCAGCAACTGGGCCGGCGCGCTCGCGGCCGGCGCATCGCGCAAGATCGAACTCGAAGCGCCGCCGCTTCGTGAACCGGGCGAAAGCCGCACCTTCCCCCTCGACACGACCGCATTCCAGACCACGGTCTATCCGCTGCTCGACGCACACTGTTCCGGCTGCCACTCCTCGGCTTCGTCGTTCCCGCAGTCGCCGCTGCTGGGTGAGGGGCCGGGTAGCAGTACTGCGGCCGTGGAGACCGCCTACGCAGCTGCCCGCCCGCGCATCAATCTGGACGAACCGGCGCTGTCGCGCCTCGTGGTCCGACTGCGCGATGAGCAGCACAACTGCTGGAGCGGCAACTGCACGGCCGACGCGGCAGCCATGCAATCGCGGATTGCCGATCTGGCCAGCCAGTCACCGATCAACCCGGTCGACCCGGCCCTCGTGACCAGCATGGCCACAACGCTGTATGAAGGTACCGTGGCGGCCGGCGGCAATCGCTACGAAGCCAACGTCATTGCCCTGTACGAGTTCAAGACCGGCGGCGGCAATACCGTCTTCGATACCAGTGGCGTGGAACCGGCGATGAACCTGACATTGTCCGGCGAGTACGAGTGGTTCGGCGGCTGGGGGGTGAGCTTCACCGGCGGCAAGGCGCAGGCATCCACCACCAGCAGCGCAAAGCTTCGCCAGGCCATCGTCGGCACCGGCGAGTACACCATCGAAGCCTGGGTGATTCCGGCCAATGTGGTGCAGGAAAACCGGCGCATCGTCAGCTACTCGGCCGGCGTCAACGCGCGCAATTTCAACCTCGGGCAGACGATGTACAGCTACGATTTCTTCAATCGCAGCAGCAACTCCGATGCCAACGGCAACCCGCAGCTGTCGACGCCGGATGCACAGCAGGTGCTCCAGGCCACGCAGCAGCATGTGGTTGCCACCTTCAACCCGGTGGAGGGACGACGCCTCTATGTGAACGGCAATCTGGTCGCATCACAGGATCCGACCCCCGGCGGCACGCTGTCGGACTGGGACAGTTCCTTTGCGTTCGTGCTCGGCAATGAAGTTTCCGGCGCCGCCAACACGAGCTGGCACGGGGTGGCACGCATGGTCGCGATCCACAACCGCGCGCTCAACGACGAGCAGATCCAGCAGAACTTCGAGGCCGGTGTCGGCGAGCGTTTCTACCTGCTGTTCAGCGTAGCGCATCTGATCAATGTGCCCGACAGCTATGTGGTCTTCGAGGCGGCGCAGTTCGACAGCCACGCCTATCTGTTCCGCGAACCGTTCTTCATCAGCCTCGACGACAGCGTGGTGCCGGACACCATCGACCTGCGGGGCATACGCATCGCCCTGAACGGCACTGAGGTGCCGGTCGGACAGACCTATGCCAACCTGCAGGCCACGATCTCCTCGTTGCAGTACGACCCGGAGACCGGGCAGCTGCTCGGTGGCATCGGTGCCGTGCTGCCGCTGGAGAAAGGTCCGGAGTTGGACGAGTTCTTCCTCAGCTTCGATCAGCTGGGTAGCAACTTCTACGCACGCACGCCGCCTGCCACGCCCCCGGCACCGCCGCCGCAGGATCTGGCGCCGGCATCGCTGATCGGCGTACGCACGTTCGACGCGATCAACGCTTCGATGTCCGCGCTCACCGGCGTCGGCCGCAACCAGCAGGCCGTGCGCAACACCTATGACACGATTCGCCAGTCGCTGCCGACGGTGGCCACGCTGGAGGCTTTCCTTTCCTCGCATCAGGTGGCCATCGCACAGCTCGCCATCGAATACTGCAATGTACTGATCGACAGCGAGCCGCTGCGAAGCCAGTTGTTTCCCGCTTTCAGCTTCAACGCCGATGTGGGCACCGCCTACGCCGGGCGCGACAGCGCGGCAAGCAACGCGCTGATCGATCCGCTGCTGGACAGGTTCCTGGGCACCACCGCCCATCCGCTGAGTGCGCAGCCCGATCGCGGCGACGCCAGGCAGGAGCTGGAGAATCTGATCTACGGCATCCCCGGCTCCAATCCCGCCCGCCCCGGCCTTGCCTCCGGCGGCGGCAACGCGACCCGCACACGCACCATCGCCAAGGCCACCTGCGCCGCGATGCTGGGCAGTGCGGCCATGCTGGTGCAGTAGGCGTCGCGGACCACCGCTGGAGCACACGGCGCCATACGGCCGGGTGGCAACGAACAGACGAGCGCGAACAGAGAATACAGAGGTCGAAAGATGTTGATCCGAAGCCGACAGAAGCGAATGAATCCGGACGCCCCGCAGCGTCACAACAACCATCACCGCCCGATCACCCGGCGCGAGCTGATCGCACAGGGCTTCATGGCGGGCTCCGCCACGGTGCTCACCGGCGGCGTGATGGGACTGTTCGCCAATCCGCGTCAGGCCTATGCCCAGCTGGCGTCGGATCTGGACAGCCTGCGTGCGGACTGCGGCATCAATGTGTTCGGTGCCGGCAAGATCCCGTTCATCTGTTTCGATCTGGCCGGCGGCGCCAGCATCGGCAGCTCCAACGTGATCGTCGGCCAGGAAGGCGGCCAGTATCACCTGCTCGGCACGGCCGGCTATCGCAAGCAGGGCCTGCCGGGCGATATGGTGCCGGGCGTATCCGAGGCCACGCCCACCGCCACCAGCAACGGCGACCACACCGATACGACACTGGGCCTGGCGTTTCACAGCGACAGCGCCTTTCTGCGCGGCATACAGCAAAGCATGGCGGCAGGTCGCGGCCAGTTCATCAACGGCGCCGTACTGCCGGCGCGCTCGGAAAACGACACCGGCAACAACCCGCACAACCCGCTGTACGGCATTCAGCGCGCCGGCGCCGACGGCTCCATCATCACGCTGTGCGGCTCGCGCAATACCGAGTCCGGCGGCAACTCGATGGCGCCGGCGGCACTGATCAATCCGGAGTTCCGCCCGACGAAAATCGACCGCCCCAGCGACGTCACCGGCCTCGTCGACACCGGCGAACTGCTGAATCTGCTGAACCAGGACGACGCCGTCGCAGTGATGGAATCCATCTATCGCCTCAGCGATCAGAAGATGGGGCGCGTCAGTACCGGCCTCGGTGCCATCGATCCCAATCATGGCATTACCCGCGACGCGGTGGTGAAGGAGCTGGTGCGCTGCGGCTATCTGAGCGCCGCCGACATTGCCGACCGCTTCAGCGATCCCGGCGCCCTGGACCCGGCCCTGGATCCCGACATCGTTGGCCCGAACGGCGTGTTCAGTGAAGCCGAATTCTCCGGCGGCGGCGCCGACCAGACGGAGTTTCGCAAGACCGCCTCGGTGATGAAGATGGTGATCGATGGCTACGCCGGCGGCGGCTGTATCACGATGGGCGGCTACGACTATCACGGCGGCGCGCGCGCCGTCGGCGAAGTGCGCGACTTTCGAGCCGGCCGCTGCATGGGGGCCTGCCTGGAATACGCGGCACGACGCAATGTACCGCTGATGATGTATGTATTCACCGATGGTTCACTGTCCAGCAACGGTGTCCTGGACAACACGGTCAATGGCCGCGGCAAGGGCGAGTGGACGTCCGACAATCAGGACACCGCCGCTTCGTTCTTCCTGGTGTACAATCCGGCCGGTCGACCCCAGCTGTTCACCAGCGGCTCTGACAGCGCCACCGAAATGCAGCATCAGCAGATCGGCTGGTTCACCGCCAATGGCGACGTGCAGCGCGCCAGCACGCCCGGCGCGAACAACGTGAACCTGCTGGTGCAGATGCTGCTGCTGAACTACATGGCGTTGCATGGCGAGCAGCATCTGTTCAATGATCGGTTCTCTGGTCACGGGCTGGGCAACAACATCAACCTCGACCGCTTCACGGCGTTCGAACCGATCGTGTCCGGCACCATCGGCGGCTAGCAATCATTGGACCAGGAACCCGGCAGCAACAAGACCAACACAACCAGCGCCAGTGCGACACCGTCCTTCGCCTGCCCGCGATGCGATGCCGCGCTGACGCGCCGGTCGGACGCGCTGCACTGCGCGGGCTGTCACGTCACCTTCCCGCTGATTGGCGGCATCCCCTGGTTGTTTGCCGAACCGCTTGCCGCGCTGGGCGAGTGGCAGTCGCGCTGCAACTTCGAGCGACGCCGACTGGAACAGGCCGCCACGGCGCGCGCCGCCGCTCTGCGGCGCAGCGATCTGGCGGCGGCAACCCGCGCGCGACTGGCCGCTGAATGCACCGCCCTGACCACCCATGCCGGCCATCTCACCACGCTGCTGGAACCGCTGCAGCTGCCCGACCCACCCGGACGCATCGAGACCTATCTGGCGCTGCGCACACGTCCGCCGTCGGATCAGGGGCTGGTCACCTACTACCAGAACCTGCACCGCGACTGGGTGTGGGGCGAGGAAGAAAACAACGCCGCGCTGAACATTCTGCGCACGGCATTTGCGGACAAGGCGCCCGGCAGAACGCTGGTGCTGGGTTCAGGTGCAGGCAGGCTGGCCTACGACGTTCACATGCAGCTGGGCACGCAGTGCACGACGGCGCTGGACTTCAATCCGCTGCTGGTGCTGATCGCTGATCGCGTGATGCGCGGCGAGCGCATCGAACTGCACGAGTTTCCGATTGCGCCGGTCGGCGAATTCGCCGTACTGAACACGCTGAGCGCACCCGGCCCGGTGCGCGAAGGGTTTCACCATGTGATTGGCGATGCCAATCGTCCACCGTTCGCGGACGCATCCTTCGACACCGTGATCACGCCGTGGCTGATCGACATACTCGGCGAACCGCTGCATGCCACCGCCGCGCGCGTCAACGCACTGCTCGCGCCAGGTGGCCGCTGGATCAACTTCGGCTCACTGAACTTCCAGCACGCGGATCCGGCTTTGTGCCTGAATCTGGACGAATGCCGACAGGTGGTCCGCGATGCGGGCTTCGCGGAACCGGCGACCCACGAGGATACGATGGCGTACATGAACTCGCCGGCCAGCCGCCATGGACGCCTCGAAACGGTGGTGAGCTGGTCGGCGACGAAATCCGGCAAGGCGGCACGCGGACCTGAGCGTCACAATGCCCTGCCCGACTGGCTGGTGCGTGGCGACACGCCGGTGCCGCGCAGCGAGCATGTGGCCACACAGGCATTCGCCACACGCATACATACGGTGATCCTGTCGCTGGCGGACGGGCAACGCAGCGTGAAAGCCATCGCCGCGCTGCTGGCCGAACAGAAACTGATGCATCAGGACGAAGCCGAAGCCGCGGTGCGCGGCTTCTTCATCAGGGTCTACGAAGACGAGCAGCGCGCCCGTTTGCTCTGAAGCTGCGCAGCGTCCTGCAGCGGTACCGCCTCGCGCCCCCGCAGCACGGCGTGCAGTTCAGCCATGATCGACAGCGCAATCGACTCGGGTGTATCCGCGCCGATATCCAGGCCCACCGGACCTTTCAGACGCAGCGGCAGATCACCGGCCGCATCGCCCAGCTCCTGCAGCAGTCGGTCGCGACGCGCCGGAGGACCGAGCACGCCGACATAGGGCACGTCCACGTTCGCCAGCTGCCTCAGATACTCACGATCCGACGCCAGGTGATGACTCATGACCACGATCGCGTCGAAACGCGTCGGGTCGAGCTGCGTGGTCAGCGCGTACGGCGACACTTCCAGCACTTCGTTCGCCCCCGCAAAGCCGCCGCGGGTCAGATAGGCGGGACGATGATCGGCCACGGTCACGTCCCAGCCCAGCTCCACGGCCATCGACACCACCGGCACGGCATCCAGCCCCGCGCCCAGCACCAGCAGTCGCGGCACGGGCACCAGTGGTGCATACAGGATGCGTGCGGCTTCCGCATCGGCGTTGCCGCTGGCGTCGCTGCCATCACTGCCTTCGCTGCCTTCGCTGCCGCCCATCAAAAGCGGCATGCCGATGCGATGTGCGGCGGCACAGTGAACCAGCAACGGCTCGGCGGTCGACGCCGACAGTCCGTAGTACTCCGTTCCCTGCGGACCCGCCGTCCAGATCAGCGTCGCGCCCACCGGCAGATCGTCGCGCCTGCTCTCGACCACCGTTGCCACCACGGCGGGCCGGTTGTCGCGCAGGTGGCCGCGGATGGCCGTGAAGGGCTGATAGCCCTGCGATGCATCCAGTGGCTGGAGAAACACGCGGATCAGTCCGTTGCAGCCCACGCCCAGGCCCCACAGATCGTCAACGCCATCGCGCATGTCGTACGTAACGCCTGCACCGACACCGGTATGCAGCACATCCCGCGCGCGCTCGGCCAGATCACCTTCCAGACAGCCGCCACTGACCAGCCCCTGGTAGTCACCATTGCCGGCGATCAGAATCCGGTGCCCGGCCTTGCTGTAGGTGGAACCGCAGGTTTCCACGACGGTGGCCAGCACCATGGGTTCACCCGCCGCGCACCATGCGTCGAACGCCTGAATGATCCTGCGCGTACTCACTGCAGGATGTCCTGTGTGTGCTCCACCGAGCACAGCGCGTTCACGAAGCGGCTCGACCAGGCATCGATGTCGTTGCGTCGCAGGATCGCGATCATCGAATCGTAGCGTTCCTTGCGCTCACCGGCCGACATTTCCAGCGCCCGCTGCATGCCATCGGCCATCCCTTCCCTGTCGTAGGGGTTGACCAGTACCGCGCCATCCAGCTCTTTGGCAGCGCCGGCCATGGACGACAGCACCAGCGAGCCCGGATCTTCGGGATTCTGCGAGGCCACGTATTCCTTGGCGACCAGATTCATGCCATCGCGTATCGGCGTGACCAGCCCCAGTCGCGCGGTGCGAAACAGCGCCATCAGCACTTCACGGCGATAGCCCTGGTTCAGATAACGGATGGGCACCCAGTCGATCTCGGCATACAGACCATTGATGTGACCAGCCGCCCGTTCCAGCTCCTCGCGGATGTCATCGTAGGCACGCACGCCGGTACGCGTCGGCGGCGCGATCTGCATGAACGTCACCCGCCCGCGATTGGTCGGATACTTGCGCAGCAGCCGTTCGTAGCCGTGAAACCTCAGTGCCAGCCCCTTGCTGTAATCGAGACGATCCACGCCGATCAGCAGCCGCCTGTCTTCCATGCTCTTGCGCAACCGCTGCACCTGGGCATGATCGTGATAGTCACCGGCCAGCTTCATGCAGGAATCCACGTCCACGCCAATCGGGAAGGTGTCGGCCATGAACGTGCGCCCGTAGGCGCGTATCAGCGTTTCGCTGATCAGTTCGCCACCGACCGCCGGTTGGGTGATGCTTTCCTGAAACGAACGGCGATCGCTGTCGGTCTGGAAACCCACCACATCGTAGGCAGCCATCGAACGCAGCATGTGATCGTACGGCGGCAGCGCCCGCAGCACTTCGTAGTCGGGAAACGGCACATGAAGGAAAAAGCCGATCGGATTGCCAACGCCCGCCTTGCGCAGTTCTGCCGCCAGCGGAATCAGGTGATAGTCGTGCACCCAGATCACATCGTCGGGCTTGATCAGCGGGCAGAGCTTGCGCGCAAACAGCTCGTTGACGCGGCAGTAGGCCTGATAGTGCGTGCGGCTGAACGAGAAGAATCCGAGCAGATAGTGGAACAGCGGCCACAGGCTGTTGTTGCTGAAGCCGTTGTAGTAGCCATCGAAGTCACGTTCATTCAGATCGATGGTCACATAGGAAATGCGTCCGGAGCGCGTCACCCTGGGTGTACCCGGCTCGGTGGGCGTGGTCTTGCCGCTCCAGCCGAACCACATACCGCCGTTGGGCTGCAGCGCGGACAGCACCCCCACCGCCAACCCGCCGGCGGACTTGTTGCCTTCCCGCGGCAGCGCCACGCGATTCGAAACGTTCACGACGCGTGTCATATGGCGCCATCCCATGAACGGCTCAAGCGCATCGCACCGATGATCACGCCCACCATGCTGTACGTCTGCGGGAAGTTGCCCCACAGCTCACCGCTGTGCGGCACCAGGTCTTCCGACAGCAGACCCAGCGGGTTGCGGCAGGCCAGCATGTTTGCGTACAGCTCGCGCGCCTCGTCGTGTCGGCCGATGGCAGCCAGCGCGTTGATGTACCAGAACGTGCAGATGTTGAACGCGGTCTCCGGCCGGCCGAAGTCGTCTTCGCCCGCGTAACGATACATGTACGGGCCATTGCGCAGCTCCTTTTCCACCGCGGACACGGTGGCCAGAAAGCGCGGGTCCTGCGCATCGATGAGGCCGATGTCGGGCAGCATCAGCACACTGGCATCCAGGCTGTCGCCCCCGAAGTGCCCGACGATGCTGCCGCGCTTTTCATTCCATGACGCCTCGAGAATGTGCCTGCGCATGCCGGTCGCCGTATCCGACCAGTGGCGCGCGCGTTCGTCCAGGCCCAGATTGGCGGCGATGCGCGCGAGGCGATCGCAGGCGGCCCAGCACATCGCACTGGAATAGGTGTGCACCGCCTGGCGCCCGCGGTACTCCCAGGGTCCGGCATCCACCGCGTTGTAGAGCTCGGCGGCATGGTGTCCCAACGGCTCAAGTCTTTCGAACTCCTGTCGGCCACCCGGCTTCACCAGGCGCCTGTCGAAAAAGTACTGCGTCGCGGCCAGCATGATCGCGCCGTAGGCGTCGTTCTGTCGCTGGCGGTAGGCGTCGTTGCCCACACGTACCGGACCCATGCCGCGATAGCCCGGCAATGTGGCGACCTGCCGCTCGTCCAGACGTGTCTCACCGCTGATGCCGAACACCGGCTGCAGCTCGGCCGCAGGGTCGAGGTCGGCCACGATGCCGAACAGGTAGCGCAGAAACGATTCCATCGTACTCGTTGCGCCGAGGCGGTTCAGCGCCTGCACGGTATAGAAGCTGTCGCGCAGCCAGCAATAGCGATAATCCCAGTTGCGCTGCGTGCCGGGTGCTTCGGGAATCGAGGTGGTCAGCGCCGCCACGACGGCGCCGGTGTCTTCGTACGTGCACAGCTTCAGCGTGATCGCCGCACGGATAACCGCATCCTGCCATTCGAACGGAATGTGCAGCGCACGCACCCAGTCCTGCCAGTAGGCCAGCGTCTCCCCGTACATCTCGCGCGCCAGTTTGCCGGGGCTGGACGTGAGGGTTTCATCCGGACCCAGCACGAAACTGAGCGATTCCTCCAGCGCAATCGTGCGCTCCTCCATGACCGCCGCCAGCGACGCGTTGGTGGTCAGCCGTACGGTGAACTGTTCGCCGGTGAAACGTATGTGATTACTGCCATGCGTCAGCGCCGCACCGCGGGCGCCATACTCTGCTGCCGGGCGGCAGCGGATGCGAATGGCCGGGCTGCCGGACACCGGCGTCACCATGCGCACCACCATCACCGGATGGAAACTGCGGCCGTACTGGCGAAAGCGCGGCACGAAGTCGGTGATGCGCAGTTCGCCGCCGAAACGATCTCGCAGCGTGGTGGTCAGGATCGCGCTGTTTTCGACATAACTCTGGCTGCTGTCGACCAGGTCGACCATCTCGATGTCGAAGAAGCCGGTTTCCACCTGCTCGCGATCACCGCCCAGCAGCGAGCAGAACATCGGATCGCTGTCGAAACGCGGGAAGGCGCCCCACACATAGCGACCCAGGCGATCCACAAGAATCGCGACCTGGCAGTTGCCGATCAGTCCCAGATCAAGACTGCTCATGAGGCGGAAGAGACCAGGTGGCGAAGGGTTGTTCCGGCCGGCCGGAACAGGCCCGCTGGACGCGGGCGACGGGCTGTTGCGTAATTCATCGGGCCACCTTACACCGCCAAAACCCGCCTCGCCAGACTGTACGGCGCGCATGGCGGGCGCACCATTCTTGCGCGTAAACGACAGCCGCCTTAGACTGCCCAACCTCCCGGTGCCGTCCGGCACCCTCATGCACGCAATTGGTGAGATTAATGGCAAGCCAGGAAGATCGGCCCTCCCGGGACGAGGCCGAAAAGGCAGTGCGCACGCTGCTGCGCTGGGTCGGTGACAACCCCGACAGGGAAGGCCTCCAGGCCACGCCCGGACGCGTCGTACGCGCGTTCGAGGACTGGTACAGCGGCTACAAGACCGATCCGGTGGAGTTTCTGCGTCGCACCTTCTACGAGGTCGACGGCTACGACGAAATGATCGTGCTGCGCAACATCAGTTTCGAGTCGCACTGCGAGCACCACATGGCCCCGATCATCGGCAAGGCCCACGTAGGCTATCTGCCCGATCGCAAGGTGGTGGGCATCAGCAAGCTGGCGCGCGTGGTCGAGACCTTCGCCCGTCGTCTTCAGGTGCAGGAATCGATGACGGCGCAGATCGCGCACTGCATCCAGGACGTGCTCAAGCCCAAGGGCGTGGGCGTGGTGATCGAAGGCGTGCACCAGTGCATGACCACGCGCGGCGTGCACAAGCACGACGTGAGCATGATCACCAGCCAGTTGCTGGGCAGCTTCCGCAAGGACCCGCGCACCCGCGCCGAGTTCCTGAACATCATCGGCCGCAGCGGCATCAACGGCTGAGGCGCTGAGTGCCGCCGCGTGGCGGCCGGCGAACGGACATGACCTGCGGCACTGCCGTCCCACGGCGGCGGTGCCGGCCGCTCTCCACCATCCTCTCCCCTGTCACCGGACCTACGGTGCACCGTACACTGACGCGCATGGCATCAGGTACACGCAGCTGGCTGTTTGCCGACCACGCTCCGCCCTGGCCGGCGGTGGACGACGCGATCGCGCGTCACTATCTGGCCGACGAGGCGCAGACGGTACGCTTCCTGCTCGATCACGCGCGACTGGAACCGGCGCGTGCTCAGGCCGTGCAGCGCCATGCGCAGCGCCTGGTCACCGCGATGCGCAGACACCGTCACGAGACTTCGGGCATGGACGCGTTGCTGGCCGAATATGATCTGTCCTCGCGAGAGGGCGTGATGCTGATGTGCCTGGCCGAGGCGCTGCTGCGCATACCCGATGCCGCCACCGCGGACCGGCTGATCGCAGACCGCCTTGGAGAAGCCGATTTCGGTGCCCACCTGGGCGGCAGTGATTCGCTGTTCGTGAATGCGTCCACATGGGCGCTGATGCTCACCGGGCGGATGCTGCGACCGCCGCAGCCGACCACCAGCGCGCAGGTGCCGTTGCTGAAGAAGCTGGTGGAACGTATCGGCGAACCGGTGGTACGCGCCGCCCTGAAACAGTCGATGAGAATTCTCGGCCGACAGTTCGTCATGGGACGCAGCGTGGACGAAGCGCTGCGGCGCGCCGACGATCAGCCGGAATTTCTGTATTCGTTCGACATGCTTGGCGAAGCAGCCATGACGGACGCCGATGCGCAGCGCTACTTCACGGCTTACCGCGATGCGATCGCGGCCATTGCAGGCCGCGGCGATCTGCCGGACGCGGTCATGGATGCGCCGGGCATCTCGGTAAAACTGTCGGCGCTGGAAGCGCGCTTCGAACTGGCGCAACTGCCGGCCATAGCCGACGGCCTCGCCGCGAAGCTGCTGCGGCTGGCCGTGGACGCATCACGGGCAGGCATTTCCCTGACCGTGGACGCCGAGGAAGCCGATCGGCTGCTGCCGACGCTTGCCATCTTTGAGCGTGTGGCACGCAGCCCGCAGCTTGCCGGCTACCCGGGGCTGGGCATCGCGGTGCAGGCGTATCAGAAGCGCGCCTGGCATGTGCTGCAATGGCTGGAGGAACTCGCGCGCGACACCAATCGCGTGATTGCCGTGCGGCTGGTGAAGGGCGCTTACTGGGACACCGAGATCAAGCGCGCCCAGGAACAGGGGCTTGCCGGTTACCCGGTTTTCACGCGCAAGGCGAACACCGATGTGTCGTACCTGGCCTGTGCGAAATCGCTGCTGTCGTCCTGCCCTCACCTGTATCCGCAGTTCGCCACCCACAACGCACACACCGTCGCCTGGCTGCTGGAAGCCGGACGTCATCGCCAGTTCGAGTTCCAGCGGCTGCACGGCATGGGTGACGATCTGTATCAGTCGGATGGCGCACCGGCACTGGATCGCCCCTGCCGCGTCTATGCGCCGGTGGGCAGTCACGAGGACCTGCTGCCGTATCTGGTGCGCCGGCTGCTGGAGAACGGCGCCAACACGTCATTCGTGAACCGCATCGCGCACGATGCACCGCTGGATCGCATGGTTGAGGATCCGGCCGCGCGTGTCGCGTCCTGCGGTGACCAGATCGGCAATCCCGCCATTCCCTTTCCGGCCGACATCCACCAGCCGTCCCGTCGCGTCGCGCGCGGCTGGAACGTCGCCGATGTACACGAACTTCGCGAGCTTGAATCAAAGCTGCGCGCCACCGGCCACAGCCAGCCGGCGCCCGCGAGCGGCGCCGTTGTCGACGGCAACGTTCACGAACAGACAGACCCATGCGATCGGCGCCGCATCATCGGCCGCGTTCAGTTTGCCGATGCCGATGCTGCGCGCTCAGCGCTCGACATCGCGCACCAGCACTTCGACGCATGGAATCACACGCCGGCCTGCGTGCGCGCGGATGCCCTGCGCAATGCCGCCGATCTGCTGGAAGCGCACACCGCCGACCTCGTCGCACTGTGCGTGGCCGAAGGCGGGCGCACGGTCGCCGACAGCCTGGCGGAGCTGCGTGAGGCGGTGGATTTTCTGCGTTACTACGCCAGCGAGTCGGAGACCCTGTTCGGCAGCTGGCGCACGCTCACCGGACCCACCGGCGAACGCAATGTGCTGCGCCTGAGTGGACGCGGCGTGTTCCTGTGCATCAGCCCATGGAATTTTCCGCTCGCGATCTTCACCGGCCAGGCGGCCGCCGCATTGGCCGCGGGCAACACCGTCATCGCCAAACCTGCCGAGCAGGGTTCGCTGACGGCCGCATTCGCAACCCGGCTGCTGCACCAGGCAGGCATTCCAGCCGGCGTGCTGCAGTGCCTGCCCGGCGATGGCGCGACCATCGGCGATGCGCTCCTCAAGGATGCGCGCCTGGCCGGCGTCGCGTTCACCGGATCCACCGACACCGCACGACGCATCGCCGCTGCACTGGCTGCCGGCGACGGACCGCTGCCGACGCTGATTGCCGAAACCGGCGGCATCAACGCCATGATCGCGGACAGTTCCTCGCTGGCCGAGCAGCTGGTGCGGGATGTCACGCTGTCGGCCTTCAACAGCGCCGGCCAGCGCTGCTCCGCGCTGCGGCTGCTGTGTGTGCAATCCGAAAGCAGCGACCGCGTCATTACCATGCTGCGCGGCCACATGGACCGGCTCGTGATCGGCGACCCTGCCCTGCTGGCCACCGACGTCGGCCCGGTGATCGATGCAGCGGCGCAACGGCAGCTGCACGAACACGTGCAGGGCATGCGCGAACGGATACTGCATCAGTGTGTGCTGGGGGATGCGCATCGGCACGGTACGTTCTTTCCACCGACGCTGATCGAACTGCGCAGCCCGTCCGAGCTTACACGCGAGGTCTTCGGCCCGGTGCTGCACGTGGTCCGCTATCACGAAAGGGATATCGAACAGCTGATCGATGCGATCAACGCCACCGGCTTCGGTCTCACGCTGGGCATCCACAGCCGCGTGGCCTCATTCGCGGCCCGAATTGCCGAACGCGCGCGCGTGGGCAATGTGTACGTGAACCGCAACATGGTCGGCGCCGTGGTCGGCGTGCAGCCTTTCGGCGGCATGGGCCTGTCGGGCACCGGACCGAAAGCCGGCGGCCCGAACTACCTGCCCCGCTTCGCCACCGAACAGACCATCACCGTCAACACGGCCGCGATCGGCGGCAACGCCACGCTGCTGTCGCTGGATGACGGCGGCTGAGCGCTTGCAAGAGGAGCGACGCACTTGCCAGGCCAAAAAAGTCCTCGGGCTCGAAGATATGGCGAGTTGCGGATACTAAGGAAGCGCTGGGAAACAGGCGGCTGGCTGCCTGCCCCTGCCGGTCATTCTGAGCCGCAACTGCATGCAGCGGATACCTTGTCCGGGCACGCCTCGCCTGAATAGCGCACATTCCGGAAATTCATACCGGATTCGGCAGCACCCCTCCGTGGAGGGGCCGCGTCAGCTCACGGTTCAAACGCCACATCAAATCTAAGCGCAAGTTCGGCCAGGCGCTTGTCGAAAGTCCACAGGCGAGCATCAGGAGTCAGCAAGGCAGATGCCAGCAGTGCCACGTCCACAAGTCCGCAATCGAGGCCAAAAGGCCACCAATTTTCGTTGCGGCGTCTGAAGTGCTCCACCTAGAAGGAAGTGTCGATCAGTACGCTCATGAAGCGATGGCTGCACTGCGTCTGCGCGGAATTCGCTTCATGTCAGGCGCACTGCCGCCCAGCGCGGCGAGCCTCTTTGCAGCCTGCACCCGTACGAAGGTTTCCATGGCTTCCCGGAACAGGTCGGGCTTGCTCACGTCCGGATCGGCTGCTGCGAGCGCTTTCTCGTACAGGGCATCGTCGATAGTGACCGTGGTGCGCATGGATAACCCCTTTTATTCACAATCGTTCCGGGTGGAATGCTCAGCTTGAGTGGCGTGCGGGAACTTGCCGGCTTTCAAGCGCTACAAATGTCCACCGGGGTCCATCTGACCATGAAGCACACGGACGATATGAATAGCGGACGGGGCAACAGTGTAGTAAACCGCGTGGCTATTGATGAGCAGGACGCGGCAACCCTCGCGCACGTAGTCGCGTGTCGCCCCCATCTCGGGGTTATCGGCGAGCAGCCTGATGCCGTCATCGAGTTCGTCCAGGTACTGATCGGCCTGCGCCGCGTTCCAACTTTCAAAGGTGTATCGCCAGATGTCGATGAGGTCGCTTTCGGCGAGTGCGCTCTTGCGGATTTGTCGCATTAAGAAGCCGAGCTTGCCGGACGGCGCGCCTTGCGCTTGATATCGTCCATAGCCAGTTCGCCGGCATCACCACTGTTCTCGCCGTCAATCAGCGCCTCACGCAAGGCTCCAATTCTCTGCTCGTGCTCTTCAAGCAAGCGGAGGCTGGCGCGAACCACCTCGCTGGCGGAGCCGTAGCGTCCGCTCTTGATTTGCCGACTGATGAATCCCTCGAAGTGATCGCCGAGGGAAATGCTGGTGTTCTTTGCCATATCTTGCCACCTCCTGTGATACCAATATATATCAACTATTGGTACTCTGGTCGAGCGCCTGATCTCATACGGCACCCGGGCAAGCCCAAAGGTGATGATTTGCATGCAGGTTTGATCCGGTTTGCGTTGGTATTTGCATCAGGCACTGACCCGGCATTCCGTGCGATAAGCGATTCGATTCATGCCCTTGGACAAAATGGGCGGGTCACCGGCGAGTGCGAATCGAGGGTCAGTATTGGACGCAAATCAACAGGCTGGCTGTATCTGTGAGACGCCCGGATCAAGGGCAGCAGGCGGCGATCCTGAAAGCGCCGAATGCCTTCAGGGCGAATTCGCCACGCATAGTAGCCGCTGCGCGAAACCTGCATTATCCGGCACAAAATATTGACTGGGAATCGGGCCTTCTGCGCGTCAATGAACACGAATCTCATGTGCTCTCCTTGGCAAAGAAGGCCGTCGCTTTTTTAGGATATCGCGCTCTATCTGCAGGCGCTTGACGTCGCGGCGCAGCTTGCGGATCAGATGGCCCGAGATTGCCCGATAGACGATGCCGAGCACCTGCGTGACGACCTCGGGCCGGGTCGCCAGCAGATAGCGCAGCGCAAACGGCAGCGACAGCACCCACTGGCGCACCGGCTGCTGCGGCAGGACCCCGTCCACGAGCAACGCCGCCGTCTCGGCCATCCGCCGATCCCTGGACATCGGATAGTGCTCGGCCACGAGCTGGTAGAGCAGAGTCGATTCCAGCCGGTGCCGCCGATATCCCGGCGGCGCGAAAAATCCTTCGCCTGCGCAATGTCGCGGTCCGGCGCGACCATGCCGTGCGTCCCTGCACTGCTTCGACGGCGTGAGCAACGATATCGGGCCGCAGCGCCTTGACGGCCTCATAATCCAGGCCAAGCCGTTGCATCACGCCCGGCCTGAAGTTCTCCACCAGCACATCGGATCGTTCGATCAGACGACGCGCCCGGTCGAGATCCTCTGCCTTCTTCAGATCGAGCTCGACCGAGCATACGGCCCGGCCATCACATGGCTGTCGATCTCGGGTTCCCTTCCGACGAGATCGAGAACCTCGTGTTCGGTCTGCCTGGAACGCCACAGCGGCCGGCAGACCGTAGCCGGAATCCCGAACTCCGGGCAGTAATAGGTTGCAGCTGGTGCAAACGCGGCCCCGCTTCGGCGGGCCGGTTTCCATTCGCCTGGCGTTGCAGGACATGTACGGCGTTCAGGCATCCGCTGCAGCTACACGACCCACTGGGCATCGGCGCTCCGGGTAGAATGAGGCGCCTACCCGAGTGTGCCTTCAGGAGACCATCATGTTGCGGCTTGTTTTTCTCTCGCTTCTCTGTACGTTTTCCCTGACGCTCCACGCGCAGTCAACTTCGCCCTACGCCGGGCAGGCATCCAGGGACATCAAGTCTATGTCTGCAGAAGAGGTTCAGGGTCTGCTGGAAGGACAGGGCATGAGCTTTGCGCTGGCCGCCGAACTGAACGGATACCCGGGGCCACTGCATGTGCTGGAGCTGGCCGAAGCACTTGCGCTTTCCGAGCAACAGGTCGAGCGGACCCGGGCGCTCTTCGAACAGATGCAGAGCCAGGCCCGACTTGTCGGCCGGGCGCTGGTGGATGCCGAGAAGGAACTGGACGAAGCGTTCGCGAACGCCACCGTAAACGCCGAGACGCTGCGCCAGCAGGTATCGGGAATTGCTGATCTGCGCGGACAACTTCGGCTGATTCACCTGCAAACCCATCTGGAGCAGATGGAGCTCCTCAACCCGGACCAGATCGCGGCCTACCCGACCCTGCGGGGTTACGACACCGGAGAGGCGCAACAGCATGGTGGCCACGGGCACCGCCACGACCATCACTGAGCACCCGCCACCAGCCCGGCTGAACGTCAGAAACTGACCCTCAGCGTCAGTCCGACACAACATAACGCAATGCGGTTCGATACAGAGTCCCGCGCTCCGGCGCTGGCACGGGACTTGCTTTACCTGGTAGAAGACCAATGAACGTAGAGGGACGTACTGCGATGTCAGTCAGGATTTGCGAAGCGCCGCCCGTCGGAGATTCGGATAAGGATTTCGTCCGCGTGCAGACCTGCCCCGATCCGCTGGACGACACTGCAACGCTGGTGACGATCGAACGCATCGTCGAGATGCCGCAGGGGTTGCCCGTCAAGGAACCGACGCGACGCGTCAGGGCGCTGATCAAGGGTCAGCGAATGCCGGCTGATGTCGCCCTGGGCCTGGCGACACGCTATGCGGAACGCAAGCGCATTCCGGTGGTGTATACCCACGAACTGCGGCAGGAAGACGACAACCGCACGACCGGGAACGCGGACAACACCAAAGACGCGGACAACCGCTGATCCCTCAAGCCGTCATTCACGCCGTTGTTCCGGCGCCTCACTCCGGCGCGTCACTGAACGCATCCCCCAGACCCTGCCAGCGGCGCGCGCTGCCTGAATCCACATCGAACAGGTCCAGCACGCGCACGATGGTCTGCTCGACCATCGCATCCAGACTTTCCAGACGCGCATAGAAGGCAGGCACGGGCGGAAAGATCACACCGCCCGTCTCGGTGACCGTAGTCATATTGCGCAGGTGAACCAGCGTCAGCGGCGCCTCGCGTACCAGCAACACCAGACGTCGCCTTTCCTTCAGCACCACGTCGGCGGCACGGCTGACCAGATTGTCGGTGACCCCGGTCGCGATCGCGGCCAGGGTTTTCATCGAACAGGGTGCGACGATCATGCCGTCGGTGCGGAACGAACCACTGGCGATGGTGGCCCCCACATCCCTGTCGGCATGCACGACATCGGCCAGCGCCTCCACATCGGCACGCTGCATCTGCAGTTCGGAAGCAATGTTCAGCCAGCCGGCGCGGGTGATCACCAGATGGGTCTGAATGTCTGAGTGTTGCCGCAGCATCTCCAGTGCGCGGATTCCGTAGATGGAACCTGCGGCGCCGGTGATGGCGACGACGATACGCTTGCCCATGAGACTACCCGGCCCAGTACTGCCGGCAGCTTACACGGCCGCGGACCCGGTGACAGCCCTTGCCCCGGACAAACCGCGCGTCAGCGCGGGCGCATCACCTGCCCAGCGCGTACAGCAGCGTGTCGTTGTACATGATCATGCGGCCGAAGAAGATCACGCTGAACCACAGCAGCAGCGACGCCGCGGCCAGCACCTTGGCCGCACGCGGCGCAACCGCATCGGGCCCGCCCTCGTGCACCGCCCGGCCGATGCCGGTGAAGTAGAACGCAAACATGTTGATGCCGGCGAGCAGCATCAGCCCCACCTTGATCTGGAAGGCGAGATTGTCGATGTAGTCCAGCGACCCGCCAACCGGATTGCCGGCGACGAATATGTAGCCCGTGATCGCATTGACGATGAAGGCGGCGACACCGATTTTCAGGAACACGGACAGATGCTTCAGCGGCAGCCCGCGGATCACACCCAGAATACGCAGGTCCACCAGCCCCACCGTTCCGATCAACAGCGCCATGCCGATGAAGTGCATCATCTCGAAGACCGGCCAGCTCCAGTCGAACGCATTCAGGAACCAGGCGAGTGACTCGCTGGATATCAGTTCGGCGAACCTCTCCATCCGTGCTACTCCATTTGTCCGTTATATGCCCAGGTAGGCACGCACCATGTACGGATAACCGGTCAGTCGTCCGGTTACGACGGCGGCGAACCACAGGAACAGCGTCACCCAGGCCATCAGGCGGACCTTGCCCGGCAGGACGGCAGCATTCTGAACCTGGGGAGCGAACGTCATACGGCCCAGCCACCACGTGGCAATCACCGCCAGCACAACCAGCGTCATCTTGATCAGGAATATCGGCAGGGTGACGAGCGTGGTCGCCGCGGCCGCGAACAGACCGAAGCCCGACAGCGCATTGAGGATCAGGCCGAACCAGATCCATGGATACAACCTGCGCATCGCCGGCAGCGGCAGGCCGGGTGCCACGCCCAGTATGCGCAGCGCCAGCACCGTGCTCAGGCCGACGGCAATGGCCAGACCCATCGCATGCGCGGACAGGAACGCCGTATATCCCCACATGGATGCCGACTCGCGGACGAATGTCGCAAGCGCCGTCTCCCGTAGTGCCTGAAAAATCCACATCGCAGACTGCTCCGCAACGACGCTCCCGCCGTGTGGCGGCAGTCTCAGGCAAGCGGGGGCCGAATCACATACGTACAACTACCACATACGTACATCTACGAGCGGCCGTCACCGGCATCAACGACGCGGGCTGCGAACCAAAATTGCACATGGCTGCGCCGTGCAGTAAAGTCCAGCGGTTTATTCCAGACCTCCGACCCCGTGGAGTCGAGTTGAATGGATCTGCTTCCTGGTTCTCCGCCACACTGGCACCTGGTCCTTAATCACTTTCCGTCGGTCGGTACGGTCATCGCATTGGGGCTGCTGCTCGCTGCGTATTACTGGAGAAGCGACGACCTCAAACGCGCCAGCCTGGTGCTGTTTCTGGTGCTGGCGCTGCTGGTGATTCCAACCTTCATTACCGGCCACGCATCGGCCATATTGATAAGCGGCAACGAAGGCGTATCCACCGCGGCCATCGCGGCGCATCGCGATCTGGGTCTGTTCGCGTTCTGCTTCGCAGGACTGACCGGCGCATTCGCCTGGTTCGCACTATGGCAGTATCGACGCTTCGCACAGCCTTCGTCGTGGGTCATGGCTACGGTGCTGGGCCTGTCGGTGATCAGCCTGTTCTTCCTCACGCTGGCCGGCAGTGCCGGCGGGCACATCAATCATCCGGAAATCTGGACAGAAGGCGCGGTCGAGGTGCAACCGGGCCCCGGTCCCACCGCCGCCCTCACAGGCCTGGTGCACACGCATCTGTGGATGTGGCCGGCACTGGAAGTCGCGCACTTCGTTGGCATGGCCCTGCTGTTCGGCACGGTGCTGTTCGTCTGCCTGCGGGTGCTGGGCGTGGGCAAGGTGATTCCCTTCTCGGCGGTGCACCGGATGCTGCCGCTGGGCGCACTGGGCTTCGCGGTGAACACCGCCACCGGCATGATGTTCTATATGGCCGAGACCGCACTGTTCGTCGGTCGGCCGCTGGGCATGTACCCGAAGATCGCGCTGATCGTGATCGGCGGCATCGCCATCATCTACTTCACGGTGTTCGACCGGGTGTGGAACCTGAAAGGCGGCCAGGACGCGGCCACCTCGGCCAAGGTGTTCGCGATGGTCACGCTGCTGGCCTGGACGGGCGTGCTGCTGCTGGGTCGCCTGCTCCCCTATCTGGAGGGACTGTGATGCACGTATTCATGCCGGTACTGATCCTCAATCTGATCGTGTTCGCGCTGGTCGCGGTGCTGGCGATATGGCTGGACAAGAGCATTGTGCGCCGTGAGCGCGGGCATTACTGACGCTCGCGCAGCGTGAGACGGGAGCCGATATGGGTTTTCTGAACTGGCTGGAATCGACCTGGTACGCCGAGATGGTGAGCTTCTCACTGTACGGCTGGCCGGCGATGCTGGGTGCGCACTCACTGGGCCTTGCGACCATCGTCGGGGTAATCATCGTCGTCAGCGTGCGCCTGCTCGGCCTGTATTCGGGCATTTCCTATACGGCGCTGCGCAGCTTCGTCCCGATCGCCTGGGTGGGTTTCACGGTGAACCTGATTTCCGGGCTGTCGCTGTTCGTGACGCAGGCGACCTACTACGTCGGCAACGGACCGTTCCTCACCAAGATGCTGTTCATCGCCCTGGGCACGGTCAATCTCGTCTGGCTGCAGAAGGTGCTGAACCGCGATGCGGCCAGCTGGGATGTCGCCGGCAGGGTTACGTCCACAGGCACCTTGCTGGCCGCAGGGTCGCTGACCTTCTGGGGCCTGGCGGTGGTGACCGGCCGACTGATCGCCTACCTGTAGCGAACAATTCGAAAGAACCAGAACGGCGAAATAACCCGAACGGCCCGCAACAACCGAGCCGCAACAACGCGGCCAACCGCCCGTCGCAACGGTTCAGCCGCAGCAACCGCTCAAGCGGAGAATTCGTACAGGCGGTGCGGGTTGTCGACCAGCACCTTCTGCTGCAACGATTCGTCGGGCATGAACAGCGGAATCAGGTCGACCAGATCGCCGTCGTTGGGCATGTGCTTCTTGATGTTGGGATGCGGCCAGTCGGTACCCCACAGCGTGCGGTCCGGTGCCACCTCCAGAATCGCCTGCGCGAACGGCACCGCGTCGGTGAACGGCGGGCCGGCGGAGGATATTCGCTCGGCACCGCAGATCTTGACCCAGGCGTTGTCCAGGCGCAGCGCATTGAGCAGAATCCTGAACGGCTCCTGGTCCAGTCCATCTCTGGTGGGCACGCGGCCCATGTGATCGATGATGAAGGCCACCGGCAACTTGCGCAGCAGGGGGTCGAACTGAAGCAGATCCTTCGCATCGAAGTGCAGCACCACATGCCAGCCCAACGGCGCGACGCGATGCACCAGGCGATCGAAGTCACCCAGATCCGGTGTACCGCCCAGGTGCTGTACGAAATTGAATCGTATGCCGCGCACCCCGCCGTCGTGCAGCCGCTGCAGTTCGGCATCCGAGATGCTCGCATCGACATTCGCCACGCCGCGATACCGGCCACCGCTGCGCGCGATCGCATCGAGAATCACCGTGTTGTCGCTGCCGTGGCAGCTGGCATTGACCAGCACCGCGCGTTCCAGACCGAGCGTCTTCTGCAGTTCGATGAAGCGCTCCAGCGGCGCGTCGGGTGGCGTGTAGCTTCGATCCGGCGCGTAGGGATAGCGATGTCCGGGCCCGAAGATATGGCAGTGCGCGTCACACGCGCCTGGCGGCGCCTTGTATTTCGGCGTGCGCGTATCGGGATCGGGCGCCATGCATATCGGGATTTCCCTGCTCATTTCAGCGACTTCTCCAGGCGATCCAGCGTCTGCATGGCCGGCAACACCTGCGCGACACTGGCGTTGGGCTCGCGCTTCTCGCGCACCGCAGCCACGAACTCGCGATCCTGCAGTTCGATGCCATTCATCGAGACAGCGACGCCGCTGAGGTCGATGGGCTTTTCATTGCCGTCGACAAGATCGTCGTAGCGGGCGATGTAGGTGCCGTTATCGCAGATGTAGCGGAAGAACGTACCCTGCGGGCCTTCGTTGTTGAACGACAGCGACAGTGAGCAGACCACGCCGGAGGCGGTTTTCATGCCGATGCTCATGTCCATGGCAATGCCCAGCTCCGGGTGCATCGGCCCCTGCAGCGCGAACACGTCGGACGCGGTTTCGCCAGCCTGATACTGGAACAGATCGACCGTGTGACAGGCATGATGCCAGAGCAGATGGTCGGTCCAGCTGCGCGGCTTGCCTTCCAGATTGATGTTCTTGCGGCGGAAGAAGTAGGTCTGCACCACCAGCTGTTGCAGTCGCAGTTCGCCGGACTGGATGCGCTGGTGGATCCACTGATGCGAGGGATTGAACCGGCGTGTATGACCGGCCATCGCGATCAGCCCGGTTTCCTGCTGCACGCGATGGATCTTTTCCGAATCGGCCAGTGAGTCGGCGATCGGGATCTCGATTTCCACATGCTTGCCGGCACGCATCACCTGCACGGCCTGTTCAGCATGGATTTGCGTGGGTGAGGTGATGATCGCGGCGTCCACGCCCGGCTGCGCCAGTGCTTCATCGAGGTCGGAGGTGAAATGCGGGATGCCGTACTGCTTCGCCACGGCCGCGGTGGAATCCTGACTGCGCCCGACCAGACTGACCACCTCGACGCCGTCGATATTCTTCAGTCCATCCAGGTGTTTGCGCCCGAAGGCGCCCTGTCCAACCATCACGATCTTCATCTGATCCTCCGAAATACCTGTGCAAACCCATGCTGCTGCCGGGCACCGACATCGGCCGGTGGGTGTTCATGATGTCGGGCGAAGGGGCAGCGGAGCGATGGTGTATTATTTATGCGCAGTAGGTTATCACAGCCCCTGCGGACCCAGAACGACCCCGGGATGACCCGGACCCGACCATGGAGGCCCGAATCGCGATGGCCAGACGCGCCGAAGAGCTGCAGCAGCAGGCCGCTCTCAGAACCGACTTTTCCCTGTTGATCGCAGGTCAGGCTCGTACCACCACGGCGCAGCTAGACGTGATCAATCCCGCCACCGGTGCCGTCTTCGCCCGCTGCCCGAGTGCCGGGCCCGCGGAGCTGGAGGAAGCCGTGACCGCGGCCCGCGCCGCACTGCCAGCCTGGCAGGCGCTGGGCTACGAGGGCCGACGCGAACGCATCAAGGCGTTCACCGCCGCGCTGCGTGAAGATCAGGACGCCCTCGCTACCCTGCTCACCAGCGAACAGGGCAAGCCGTTGGCGCAGGCCATCGCCGAGATCGACCGCGGCACGGTGCAGTCCGATGAAATGACCGACATCCCGATCCCGATGGAAGTGCTGGTCGACAACGACAGCAGCCGCATCGAACTGCACTATCGCCCACTGGGCGTGGCCGGCATCATCACGCCGTGGAACGCGCCGGTAACGCTGGCGCTCGGCCCGCTGGCCTCTGCCCTGTATACGGGTAACACGGCCATCCTCAAGCCATCGCCCTATACGCCGCTGTCCACGCTGAAGCTGGGTGAAGTCGCGGCGCGCTTCTTTCCGCCCGGCGTGGTGAATGTGCTGGCCGGCGGCGATGAACTCGGACAGCTGATGACCGAACACCCGCTCATCGACAAGATCTCATTCACCGGCTCGGTGGCCACCGGCAAGAAGGTGCTGGCCAGCGCCGCCGGTACGCTGAAACGCGTCACGCTGGAGCTCGGCGGCAACGATCCGGCCATCGTGCTCGACGACGTCGACCCGAAGGCGATCGCGAAGAAGCTGTTCTTTGCCGCGTTCGTCAACAGCGGGCAGGTGTGCATGGCGATCAAGCGCATCTACGCGCACGACAGCATCTACGACGCCCTGTGCGATGCACTCGTCGCAGAGGCACAGCAGATGCGCATGGGCAATGGCCTGGATGCGCAGACGCAGCTGGGCCCGCTGCAGAACCGCATGCAATACGAAAAGGTGCAGTCGATTCTGGACGACACCAAGCGCAGCGGCGCGCGTCTGCTCACCGGCGGCGACGTGCCCGACGGTCCGGGCTACTTCATTCCGCCAACGCTGGTGGCCGACATCGACGAGGACAGCCGTCTCGTGCGCGAGGAACAGTTCGGGCCCGTGGTACCGATTCTGCGTTACACGGACCTTGACGACGCGATACGGCGCGCGAACGACACGCGCTTCGGACTCAGCGGTTCGGTGTGGACCAGCGATCCCGAACGCGGTCGCGACATCGCGATGCGGCTGGAAGTCGGCACCGCCTGGGTGAATCAGCACCGCGCCACCTCGGCCTTCGTACCTTTCGGCGGCGCCAAGGAATCGGGCCTCGGACGCACCTATTCCATCGTCGGACTGAAGAGCTACATGGAGCCGCAGGTCGTCAGCA
Source organism: Gammaproteobacteria bacterium (assembly GCA_050485545.1). Classification (GTDB taxonomy): domain Bacteria; phylum Pseudomonadota; class Gammaproteobacteria; order Steroidobacterales; family Rariloculaceae; genus JBJHBP01. The sequence goes on along the minus strand of JBJHBP010000005.1, from coordinate 85,710 downwards.
TCGCCAAATCCTGACCCGGCCCCCAGCACACAGACCGTCATTCGTGAACAACCCCGCCGAGGAATACCGCAGGCGCCTGGGCGCCCGTGAGCAGCAGCTCACCCTGCTGGAGAAGCAGTTTGCGCGACTGAGCACGGTGCGACTCATCCTGTTCGCGCTGCTCGCGATCGGTGCATGGTGGTCCATCCAGCTGGCCGCATTCTCACCGTGGTGGCTGCTGCTGCCGATTACCGCCTTCGTGGCGGCGATCATCCACCACGGCCGGGTGCGCCGTGCTGTCACTCGCGCGCGGCGTGCGGCCGATTTCCATCGCAATGGCCTCAAGCGCATCGACCACGATTGGGCGGGCCACGGTCGGCAGGGCGAGGCGTTCAACGATGCCCATCATGTCTATGCAGCGGACCTGGACCTGTTCGGCGCGGGCGGCATGTTCGAACTGCTGACCGTGGCGCGCACACCGATCGGCGAACGGACACTGGCCAGCTGGCTGCTCGGCCCGGCCGACATCGACACGATCCGGCAGCGGCAGCAGGCGGCGGCGGAGCTGGCGCCGGCCGTTGATTTTCGCGAGCACTGGGCGACGCCCGGCGACAGCGACGTCATGGCGCTGGACAGCGATGCCCTCAGGCACTGGGCTCAGCAACCGAATCAGCTCACGCAGCGCTGGGTGGCGCCGGTGGCGTGGGGGTTGCCGGGGCTGCTGGTCGCAGGCATTGCGGTATGGACGCTCGCGGGTCTGCTGGCGCCGCTGCTGGCGGTGCTGCTGATACAGCTGGCAGTGATGTCCACATTGCGCAATCGGCTGCGCACGACACTATCCGCCACCGAAGGCGCGCTCAGCGATCTGGAGCTGCTGCAGGATCTGCTGCGGCGCATGGAACAGCAGACATTCCAGGCACCGGCGTTGCGAATCCTGACGGCACGGCTGCTGCAACCGGACGCTTCGCGGTCGCTCACCGCCCTGCTCACCGCCGGTCAGCTCATCGAATCACGTCGCAATCCGATACTGCGCGTGCTCGATATTCCGCTGATGTATTCCGTGCACGCCGCACGCATGGCCGAAGCCTGGAGAAGCCGTCACGGCCACGCACTGCCGGACTGGCTCGATGCGGTCGGCGAGTTCGAAGCGCTGCTGTCGATCGCCACCTGGCATTTCGAACATCCACAGGATGCGTTCCCCGAGTTCGTATCCGGGCCTGCGTCGCTGCATGCCGAATCGCTGGGACATCCGCTGCTGGCGGACCAGCGCTGCGTGAAGAACGACGTGAGCATCACCGACGACGTACGCCTGCTGCTGATCAGCGGCTCCAACATGTCCGGCAAGAGCACGCTGATGCGGGCCGTGGGTCTGAATACCGTGCTCGCCATGGCCGGAGCGCCGGTGCGGGCAAGGTCCATGACGCTCACGCCGTTGCAGGTGGGCGCAAGCATTCGCGTGAACGACTCGCTGCACGAGGGCAGTTCGCGGTTCTTCGCCGAGATCACCCGTCTGCGCAGCATCCAGTCGCTGTGCGGCGGATCGCCGCCGCTGCTGTTCCTGCTCGACGAGATCCTCCAGGGCACGAACTCGCGCGACCGTCTGATCGGCGCCGAAGCGGTGGTACGTGCGTTCCTCAACCGCGGCGCTGTCGGCATCGTTTCCACGCACGATCTTGCGCTCACCGAAATCGACCGTGATGGTCGTGGCCGCGTCAGGAACCTGCACTTCGAGGACGACCTGGACAATGGCACGATGCGCTTCGACTACCGCCTGCGTGAAGGCGTGGTCACGAAGAGCAATGGGGTGGCGCTGATGCGTTCGATAGGACTGGACGTATAGCATCCTCGCCAGCCAGCACGGCGAACGTCGGCAACCAGTGACTGCTCGCGTAATGCGATGCGGCCAGCGCGGCGTGCAGACCCGCGGCAAGATGCCGGCGTCTGACCTGTTCCAGAACGTCACGGCGCGCATCATCTCCCGGAAGACCGGCAAGCAATGCGCCCAGGTTCCAGGCGCGCGACAGATTCAGTCCGTGCAGGTGCACCAGTCGGCCATCGGATTCATCGCTGACCTGCGCACAGGGCAGCCAGTCCCCCGCCTGTTCCGGTCGCCGTGGGATGCCCGGCAGAAAATCGTTCAGCCAGGCACCAAAGGCTTCTGCTTCGAGCAGATACGACAGCAGATGCGCCTGCACCAGGCAGGGCGACAGAAAATCCTCGCCTGACGGCTCATAGCTGATCGGACCGTTGCGGTCATGCAGGTAGAACCGCGTCGCCGCGGCGCGCACCACCGCGTCGAGTTCACAGTCGTCGGTGAGCGCCGCGCCCTGCAGCAGCAGCACGAACGCGAACGCACTCTGATTGTGCACGCCGGTTCGAACCGGATAACTCAGGCGGGGAATCCAGTTGATCAGATGGCCGCGGGCGATGTTGGCCAGCGGTTGCAGCGCGTCACGCCACTGCCCGGCCTGCGCAAGATCGCAGCGGGTGAGATCCGCATCGAGCAGCAGCAGCCAGGCCAGACCGTAGGGACGCTCGAACCCCTGTCGTCCCGGCGCGGTGAGATACGCGGCTTCCACCTTGAGTTTCTCAGACTCGAAACTGGCTGCCAGCGCCGCCTCGATGTCCGCACGCAGGGACGGCGACGCCACTTTCGGGTGCATGCGCAGCAGCATCCAGTGGGTATGCACCGACGAGTGCCAGTCGAAGCAGCCAAAGAAGGCTGGATGAAGTTTCCGCGGCGGCGCCACATCACCTTCGCCGTTGAGCAGATGCACGATGTGGTTCGGATACTCGCGACCAATCCCCGCCAGACCGATGCCTACCAGCGTGCGCGCCTGATCCGCGGTCAGCGACACAGCGGTCTGCGCCTGTGTCTTCATGTGGAGGACTTCAGCAGGGCCTCGATGTCTTCCTGAATGCGTGCCGGCGAATCCCTGGGTGCATAACGCCTGCGCACCGAGCCGTTGGCGTCGACCAGAAACTTGGTGAAGTTCCACTTGATGGCTTCGGTACCGAACACCCCCGGCTGCTGCTTCCTGAGCCATCGATAAAGCGGATGCGCGTTCTCGCCATTGACGTTGATCTTCGCAAACATCGGGAACGTCACGTCATGGTTCACGGTACAGAACTCACGAATTTCCGCTTCGTCACCCGGCTCCTGATGCCCGAACTGATCGCATGGAAATCCAAGCACGGTGACGCCGCGGTCGCGACAGTCGCGCCACAGTTTCTCAAGTCCCGCGTACTGAGGGGTGAACCCGCAGCGTGATGCCACGTTCACAACGAGCAGTACACGGCCGGAAAACTCGGCCAGTGAACGCTCATTGCCATCAATATCCACGGCGCTGAAGTCGTCGATGCTCGTCATGGTTCAACCCTGATTCTGCGGCCTTAGGCGGGATCTGTTAGGATACGCAACCAACACGGGCATATGGAAGCGCCCTCAAACATGCGCAGCATCGCGCATCCCTTTGATAGACGGGCGGAAAATGCCCGATTCGGCATGGCCGGCGAGAGGAAGCCCACGTCAGCGTCGAACATCGCGACCCACGCGTCGCAACACGAACGAATTGATTGCCATGCGGGTAACAGACAACCCGCCGTCGGGCTGACGCCCGGCCGGAGTGGCATTGCGCCCGAAGAACTCGCATTGAATCTGCGACTCGGGAACGCACCAAATTCGAGCACAACATGAAGAGCCGAAGAGCCAAGGAGTACTATTGAATGAGCAAGGAGCTACGCCCCCCATTCCGCGCCGACCACGTCGGCAGTCTGCTGCGTCCCGATAGCCTGTTGTCACTGCGCGAACGCGTCGACAGCGGCGAAGCCGATCAGCAGGCCCTGAAACGCCACGAGGACGAATGCATACGCGATGTCGTGCAGTTCCAGGAGTCGATCGGCCTGCACACCATCACAGACGGCGAGTTCCGACGCGGCACCTTCCACGGCGACTTCATCGGCGCGCTGGAGAACGTGGAATTCAAGCAGTTGTTCACGCCGGGCAGCAATGCATCGGGCAACCATGAGGCACCGTTCGTCGCGGTCGTCAACGGCAGAATCAAGCGGCCTGCCGGTGGCATCGAAGTGGAGAATTTCCGCTACCTCAATTCGGTGACCAAAGAGACGGCACGGCAGACCATACCTTCTCCGACGATGATCCACTTTCGTGGCGGTCGCGATGCGATCGACAGCAAGGCCTATCCGGAGATGGACGAGTTCTTTGCCGATCTGGCGAGCGTCTATCGCGAAGAGATCGCCGACCTGGCCGAGGCCGGATGCCGATACCTGCAGCTCGACGACACCAACCTGGCCTATCTCTGCGATCCGAAAATGCGCGAGCAGGCCGTTGAACGCGGCGAGGATGTGGACGCGCTGCCCAGCCAGTACGCACAGCTCATCAACGACACCATCCGCGACCGCCCCGCCGACATGGCCGTCTGCGTTCACCTGTGCCGCGGCAATGCAAAAAGCCGATGGTTTGCCGACGGCGGCTACGAGCCGATTGCCGAGGCGGTGTTCAACGAACTGGACGTGGACGGATTCTTCCTCGAGTATGACGACGAGCGCTCTGGTGACTTTGCGCCGCTGCGCCACGTACCGAAAGGCAAGAAGGTCGTGCTAGGCCTCGTATCGTCCAAGTGGCCCGAGCTGGAAGGCCGGGACATGATCCGGCGCCGGATCGACGAGGCGACAAAGTATCTGCCGCTGGATCAGCTGTGTCTGTCACCGCAATGCGGATTCGCCAGCGTATCCGAAGGCAATGAGATCAACGCCGACGTCCAGAAGCGCAAACTGGAGCTGGTGGTGAGCCTTGCCGAGGAAGTGTGGGGCTGAAATAGAAACGGCGCGGGACCGAAGTCCCGCGCCGTGTGCTTCATCGACCGCCGGAAGACTGCCTGAAGAGTCCCAGGTCCGGCGGCTGGCTGTGCCGCCGGGCTCAGCCCTTGGTTCGCCAGCTGTCGGCGTAGTTCTCACGCGCATCACGCGCATACGGCGTTGGCGAGATGCGTACGCGGATCTCGGCCTGCTTATGCGCTTCGGTGGAGGTCTTGCCGGTGCGCTCGGGCTCACCCCAGACCAGCGTCACAACGTCACCGACATTGAGGCTGGAATCGACCACACCCAGTGACAGCAGACGACGCTCATTGAACGAGAAGCCGTTGAACATCGACATGCCCACGAGCTTGCCGTCGTGCATGAGTCTGTCGGCGCTGCTTGAAGCGTAGTTCGGCTGTGGGAAGTCGATCCACTTGTAGGCAATGCCTTCCTCGAACGCCGAGGCCACGACCTTCAGCACGTCCTCACGATTCCACTCCAGGGTCACCTTCTTGCGGTTGTCCTGCTCCTTCATCTTCTGAAGGGCTTCCTTGCCGATGAAGTCGGTCTTCCAGCCGATGTAGAAACCGTAACCCAGCTCGAACGGATTGACGTAGTAGTCTTCGATGTTGTCGCTGACCAGACTGCCGCCCAGCGAACCAAGCGCCTCATAGCTGTCGGCGCCCAGCCAGTCGCGGTAGTCCTTCATCATGCCGTCGCCGGTGTAGATGCCCGGCAGCGGCGACGGAATCCAACCCGATTCCAGCGTGTTGGTGGAATACGCACGGCTGCCGACCAGACGCAGGTCGACGCCGACGTCCTGTGCGGCCTGAAGGATGGTGGACTGGATGTAGTGCTTGTCGGCATACGGACCCCAGATCTCAAGACCCGGCGCACCGGCCATGCCATGGCGCAGTGCCTGAACCTTGCGCGAACCAACGTTGATCCAGTCGACGTGGAAGAACTTGATCTCCGGCACCTTGGCGCCGTTGATCCTGTCGAGGATCTTGTTCGCTTCCGGACCCTGAATCTGGAACCGGTAGTGCGTGCGATAGATGGCCTTGCCATCCGGACGGCTGTCTGAACGCGGATCGTGCGTCAGACGCACCTTGAACTTGCCCACGGCCGCCTGGAACTTCACCCAATTGGCGGTCGGTGCACGTCCCACCAGCACGAACTTGTCCTCGCGCTCGCGGAAGATGATCATGTCACCGATAACATGCCCGGCAGGTGTCACCGGAACAAAATGCTTGGCGCGATTCTGGTCGAAATTCGCGAAGCTGTTGATGCCGACGTACTCGAGGAATGCAGCCGAGTCCGGACCTTCGACGATCAGCTCATCCATGTGATGGGTCTGGTCGAAAACAACGGCGGATTCGCGCCACGCGCGCTGCTCATCGCGCCAGTTCGAGAACTCCGGAGCCACAACGGGATAGACGTAAATCCCGGCCTTGGAATTCCTTAACAGGTTCACGGCGCCGCCGTGCGTCTCCAACAGTGAGGTGAGATTATTCTTGCTCATCTAGTGCTCCTAACCACGAGCCTGTATACAAAAAGGCCGCTATGATGCCACGTCATTCCGCCTATTACACGCCGCAATCAGCCTTGCCTTTGCGGGGGTGCTCCCGGCGGCCTGCCGATGGCGCTCAAGGCCCGCAATTCAGGGGTTTTCCGGCCCGCTTCTGATGCCGCCATGGCCGATCAGCCGGCCAGAGGCCCGGGAACCGCGCCCCGGTCCCCGTCATATCAAGCCAGGTCAAAGCCGGTCGTCATCATCCACGGTTGAATTCGCGACGGTCTGTGACATGCTTGCCGACAACCCACACTCGCCCGACACGCGAGTCTCCACGCAGGCGGATCCAACCCGATGAGCGTTGAAACGAATCAGCCCGACGATACCGGCCACGCCGCAACCGACAGCGACGCGAATCCAGCAGCCGCGGCAACAGAAACAACAACAGACACAGACGATGCGACCGAGACGGGTCTCAGCCCGGCGGTACGAAGACTGGTGAAGCAGTACGAACTGGACGCGACCGCCATTCGCGGCAGCGGACCGGAGGGTCGGATTCGCGTGTCCGACGTCATGGCGACACTGGGCAGCCGCACCGGCACCCTCGTGAACAACGGCGATGGTGATGCGGAAGAGGCCACCGGACTGTCACCACGTCAGGGCGGGATTGCCGCCACCGCAGCAGTGCGCGCGCAGGGCGTCGCCAGAACACGGCCGTTCTGCACATTGAGCGCCGAGTGCGAAATCGGTGCGGTGATCGACTATGCCGGCACACATTACAGTGCCGCACCGGAAGCCGGCGTCCTGGGTTGCGTGCTGGCGGCCTGCGCGACAGCGGCGCAGGCGGTACCGGAAGTCAACGCCGACGCTCGCGTACTGATCGCCGAGATCACCTGGCCCGACGCGAACGGCGATGAGATCCGCCGCATCGCCGACACCGCGCAGTCGGGCCTGTCCGAGGAACTGACGGTGGCGTGGCTTGCGTCGGGCGGCTCCACTGCGGGCGGCCTGCCGCCGCGACGCGGCCAGCGGGCCACGACCTTTACGGTGCACTGGCTGGGCGCCGGTGGCGCCACCATGGCCAGCGCGCTGCCCGTGACAGACAGTCACGCGGCAAGCCTGGGCGTGACCCGGCCGCAATCGCAGGTGGTCGTACAGGGCGAGAAAGGTCAGGAGTCGGCACGCATCCGGCAGATGATCAGCCTGGTGCTGACATTCGACACAACGGCCGTACCGCTGCATCGGGCAAACCATTTTCTGGCCGACATGATCAGCCGCCTCAGAACATGGCAGCCGGACGCCGGCAACGACAGCGATCCGCCGGCCGGCTGATCAGCAGACGCCGGTCGCCGGCAGGCGCGGCTGTCAGCCGGACTTCAGCACCGCGGCGATCGAATCGGCCACGTAGTCGACGTTGGCGGAATTGATGCCGGCGATGTTCACGCGGCTGGACTCCACCATGTAGACGTGAAATTCCTCGCGCAGCCGGATCACCTGCTCGCGACTGATGCCCAGAAACGAAAACATGCCCCGCTCCTTCTCTATGAAGGAGAAGTCGCGGTCCACACCGCGTTCGTCGAGGCTGCGCACCAGCAATGCGCGCAGGCCGTTGATGCGGGCGCGCATCTCGCCCAGTTCCTTCAGCCACAGCGCCTCCAGCGCCGCGTCGTGCAGTACGCGATCAACGATCGCCGCACCATGATCGGGCGGCATCGAATAGATGCTGCGCGCGATGTTCGCAAGGTTACTGAGCACGGCAGCGCTGCTCTCGGGGCTGTCTGACACCACACTGACGGCACCGACACGTTCCCGATACAGCCCGAAGTTCTTCGAGCACGACACCACCACGACCACTTCCGGCAGCCGCTCGGCCATCGTGCGCACACCGACTGCATCCTCCACGAGTCCTTCGGCCAGCCCCAGATACGCAAGGTCGATGAACGGCACCAGACCACGGCGCGCGAACAGATCGGCAAGATCCGACCACTGCTGCGGCGACAGATCCGCGCCACAGGGATTGTGGCAGCAGCCGTGCAGCAGCACGACGTCACCGGCGCGCGCCTGCTCCAGCTTCGCGCACATGGCATCGAAGTCCACGCCATGCGCGGTGGCGTCATAGTACGGATAGCTCTGCAGCGCCAGCCCGGACAGCTTCAGCAGCGGCACGTGGTTGGGCCATGACGGTTCACTCAGGTACACCTGCGCATCCGGTCGCGACCGGCGGATCAGGTGCCCGGCGACACTGATGCCACCGCTGCCGCCCGGTGCCTGCACCGTGGCCACGCGCCGATCGCGCAGCACCGCGTGATCCGCACCGTACAGCAGCTTTTCGATGCCGCTGTTGAACCCGGCGTTACCGGAAATCGCAACGTAGGCCTTGGTCTTCTGGTCCTCGAGCACCGCCCGCTCGGCACGGCGAACGCTGTCCAGCACCGGCGTCAGACCGGCGTCGTCCTGATACACGCCAACGCTGAGGTCGACCTTGCGAGCTGCCGTATCGGCGCGGAACAGGGTCATGATGCCGAGAATGGCGTCCGGCGGGAGGGGCTTCAGTGTTTCAAACACGGTACTGTGATCCTGAAAGATTGACACCCCGCGGCGGCGCAGCCACAGCTGCACCCGCACTGGCGGTCGGTTGCGGGCGCCAATGGTAGGTACATGCGTGACGCATCACAATAGCCCGGCTGCTCCGGCTGCCCAGGCTGCCGCCCAGCCACGGTACGCGACGGCGGCAGGTGACGGCACGGACCTGCTGCCTGACGACTTCAGTGGGCCAGACCGGTGAGCCGCAGGCTCTCGCGATACAGCCGCGCACGCGCTTCGTCGTCGTAAGCCTGCGCATTGGCCTGCGCATGCTCGAGGCTGTTGTAGTAAACGCCGGTGGCGTCGGCCAGCGCCGGCGACACCGCCAGCTGCATAACCGCCGTTGCGCCCTCATCGATGGTGCTCATCGCCTGGCGCCCCGGTCCCATCATGCGCGTGGGCATGAACGTGGCCGGATGCAGCGCCGAAATCACGATGCCGCGCTGCTCCAGATCGGCAGCCATCTCGTAAGTCATCATGATCTGCGCCAGCTTGCTCTGCGAATAGGCACGCCCGCTGGAGAAGTCGTTGTCCATCATCAGGTCGTCGAAATCCAGCGCGCGCTGACCCACCGATGCCACATTGACGATGCGCGCCGGCGCGCTCTGCTCCAGCCGCGGCAGCAGCTGATGCGTCAACAGGAAGTGCGACAGGTAGTTCACCTGGAACACCAGTTCGTAGCCATCATCGGTGAGCAGGCGGTCACCACCGCCCTGTGCGCCGGAAATGCCGGCGTTGTTGATCAGCAGGTCGAGCCTGTCGAAATCGGCAAGCACCGCGTCTGCCAGTGCGCGTGTTTCGGCCAGCGAAGCCAGGTCGGCACGATAGAATGCGGCTTCACCGCCCGCGGCGGTGATCTCATCCACGACTTCGCGGCCGCGCTGCTCGTCACGGCCGTGCACGATCACGGTCGCGCCCATGGCCGCCAGACGCAGCGCCACCTCATGGCCGAGGCCGCTGGTGGAGCCGGTGACCAGCGCCACCTGACCATCCAGCCTCACATCGGCCCAGGCCTGCGACGGATCCGCATCGTCAGCAAAGACGCTGACCGCCGGCATCACGGCCAACGGCAGCAACAGGCATGCCGCCACCCATCCCGGCAGCGCTTCTGATCGTAAGGTTCTGTGCGACATGTGGTTTCCCTCCGTGCGGTGGCGGGACGGCGAATGGCGGTCCGGCGTGCGTGCCGGGAAGCCGGATCCCGTACCCGGAACTGTATAGGCGCGGCGGCAGGCGGGCAAACCGACCGCGGCTGCCAGTGCTCACCGTTTGCTCACCGTTTGCTCACCATTCGCTGCCACTGCCAGGACAGCCGCGAGCAGGCAGCCACGGTTGGTCAGCGACCGACGGGCACCGAAACCCGCCACATGGGCTATTCTCAGCACTCATCCGGGACGGCGCGGCCCCGTGCCCGACCGCCCCCGGGCACCCGTCCGATCCGTGCGATTCCCCGAGCGATTCCCCGAGCAAGAAGCATGAATGACAGGCAGCGTACCAACACCCACTCGAACACCACTGGCGGCGCAGACGGCGCAGACGGCCCAGACAGCGGCACCAATCGGGCCCCGGCCCGCGCACCGACCCACGCGGCGGTAATGCCGCGGCTGCGCAGCCTGCTGTTCGTGCCCGGCAACAAGGCCAACATGCTGGCGCGCGCGCTCGGCTGCCCGGCCGATGCGCTGGTGCCGGACATGGAGGATTCGGTGCCCGACGGCGAAAAACCCGCGGCACGCGAGACGATCAGCGCCTTCCTGCCGCAGCTGCTGGCCGGACCGCTGGTCATACCGCGTGTCAACCCGTTGCACAGCGAGTGGTTCGAGGACGATGTCGCGGCCATGGTCGTGCCAGGGGTCTACGGCATCTCCATCGGCAAGGTGGAAAGCGCCGCCGACATCCATGCCATCGCAGCGACGATGTCGCGCTGCGAGCGCCGCGCCGGCATCGCCGAGGGCACACTGCGGCTGATTCCGTGGATCGAGACCGCGCGCGGCATCGTGCACGCACACGCCATATGCAGCGCAGACGCGCGCGTGGTCGCCGCGGCCTTCGGCGGTGAGGATTTCGCGCACGACATGGCCGTGGAACGACAGGAAGGTCGGGCGCAGTTCGCGGTCGCCCGTTCGATCCTGTGCATCGCGGCGCGCGCGGCCGATGTGCTCGCCCTGGAGACACCGTACTTTCGGTTTCGCGACGAAGCCGGCCTGCGCGAAGACGCACGGGCAGCACGACTGGCCGGCTTCAGGGGCAGATTCGCGATCCATCCGGCACAGGTGCAGGCGATCAACGAAACGTTCTCGCCGGGCCGCGAGGAAATCGAATGGGCGCGCCGGGTGGTGGCCGCCTTTGAAGCGGCGGAGCAGGTGGGCCGTGGCTCCACCTCACTGGATGGCCATGTCATCGACGTACCGGTGGTGAAACGCGCGCGCGCGGTGCTGGCCGCCGCCGCGGCGGACATGCCCTGAAACCGTACTGAAACCGCCCTGAAACCGTTCAGATGCCTCGGCAACGCCCTCCTCGCTACCGCGCCGTGATCGACAGTGCCGGCTCATTCAGCACGGCGCGCTGTTCCTTCAGACTGAGGATGTGCTCCTCCCAGTAGCGCGAGTCACCCAGCCACGGAAACGCGCGCGGAAACGCCGGATCCTTCCAGCGGCCCGCCACCCACGCCGTGTAGTGAATCATGCGCAGGGTGCGCAGCGGCTCGATCAGTCCCAGTTCGGCATAGTCGAATGGCGCGAACTGCTCGTAGCCTTCAAGAAGGTCCGCCATCTGCACTTCGCGCTCGCCACGATCGCCGGCCAGGAACAGCCACAGATCCTGCACCGCCGGCCCCATCATGCAGTCGTCCAGGTCCACGAAATGCGGGCCGTCATCGGTCCACAGCACATTGCTGCGATGACAGTCGCCATGGATGCGCAGCAGCCTGATCTCTCCGACATCGGCACACTGCTGCTCCACCGCATCGAGCAGGTCTTCGGTGGTGCTGCGGTAGCTCTCCAGGAGATGCGGCGGAATGAAATCGCTGGCCAGCAGCTGCGCCACAGGCTGATGTCCGAACCGTTCGATGGACAGATATTCACGCGCGGCAAACGACTCGGTTGCGCCCACAGCATGAATACGCCCGATGAAACGGCCCATCCAGACGCGATCGTCGCTGTTGCCCAGCTCAGGCCAGTGCCCGCCACGGCGCGGAAACAGCGCGTAGCGGAAGCCTGCGTGGGCATGCAGCGTGCGGCCTTCTATGACCAGCGGCGCCACCACCGGAATCTCGCGCGCGGCCAGCTCCAGCGAGAACGCATGCTCCTCGAGAATCGCGTCGTCGCTCCAGCGGCCCGGACGATAGAACTTCGCAACGATCGGATCGTCGTCCTCGATGCCGATCTGATAGACGCGATTCTCGTAACTGCCGAGCGCCAGAATCCGGCCATCACAGTAGTAGCCGCAGTTTTCCACGGACTCCAGCACCACATCGGGGACCAGCGCATCGTAGGGTGCCTGCTCGATCGCGCGGCCTTCCGTACCGCTCATGGCGTCTTTACCGGTCATCGGGAAGGCCGCTAGCGCAGCGCACGGACCAGGAACGGCAGACTGTGATCCATACGATGATCGATGCCCGAGTGCGTACCGTCGAACTCCTCGTAACGATGCGGCACGTCCTGGGCGGCCAGCCGCAATGACAGCAGCCGCGTGCCGTAGTGGATGCGGTACTGGTCGCGCCAGCCACAGTCGATGAAGATGCCGCGCAGCGTCTTCAGCGCCTTCGCGTGGCGGCTGACCAGATTGATCGGATCATGGCGCAGCCACTGCCGCCAGCGCTGCGGGATCAGTTCGCCGGTCTCCAGATCGAAAGGCAGCTGAAAGCCGTTCGGTGCGTCCGGATCCGGATCGTAGGTGGCCGCCATGGCCAGATTCATCAGACAGTGCACGTCGGCGCTGGACGGCGTGGGATTGCCCCAGAACCTCTCCAGGAAGCGCCGCACGCGACCATCGTCGTGGCCGGGCGTGAGCTTCGCGGTTTCGCGGGCTACGTCGACCCTGCCCTCGCGCCGTTCGCGGCCGCGGTGTTTGGCCAGTTCATCCAGCGTGTTCGGCCAGTCGCAGCGATAAACGAAATCGAAATACGCATCGCCGGAGTGATTGCCGATCGCGCCCCAGTAGCGCGCGTACTTCATGCCGTGCAGCATCGAGCCATAGCCGCCGGATGACTTGCCGAAGCAGCCACGATGATCGCGTGACGCCCGTGTGCGGAATTCACCGTCGACAAAAGGAATGAGTTCGCGCGTGAGGTAGTCCGCGTAATCACCGATCGCGCTGGAATTGATGTACTGATTGCCGCCCAGCGACGTGAAGCAGTCCGGAAACACCAGGATGCACGGCGCCATCTGCCGATCGTGAATCAGGCGCGCCGCGCGCTCGGGCACGTTTTCGTCGAAGTTGCGCCAGTTCGTGTGCGAAGGCCCGGAACCGGCATAGCCAACCAGATCGAACAGCACCGGGAAGCGGCGGCCACGGCCCCGACCCTGAGCCTGGTCGTACTGCGGCGGCAGCCACACATCGAAGCGGCGCACATGCGGGTCGCCGAGCGGATTGTCGGCGAGGATGGCGGAGGTATGTTCCACCTTCACCAGGCGGCCATCCGGTCGACTCGATCGTTTCGCTCTCACGCTGCCCGCTCTCCACCTGCTCGGTTGTCCGGCGGACATTGTAGGCGCATCGGAAAATTCGCGCCGAAGCGGTCTGCGGGAACGGTCGATGTGGTGCCGATCCTGTGATGCCCATCTCCCAGTATCGGTCGTACCTGTGGCAAAGTAGGACCGGCCCGTGGACGGAAACCTGCGATGCCTGCACTGAAAACCGTATCCGGAATACGTGGCGCTGCTACCGCGGCGATCACAGCGGCACTGCTGAGCGGCTGCGCATCCAGCCTGCCGGTGTATGAGGGCGCGCGCCCGCAGCCACCGGTGGCGCGCGCACCGGCACCGGCGCCGGCCGAGGTGCCACGACTGCGCGGCAACGGCACCGGCACGGACATGGCGCGTCACGCGCTGGCTATGCTGGGAACCCCCTATCGCTACGGCGGCGCCTCACCCGCCGGCTTCGACTGCAGCGGCCTGGTGCAGTACGCCTATCAGCAACTCGGCATCGCCGTGCCCCGCACCGCCCGTGAACAGTACGAAGCCGCGTTGCGGGTACGCCCCCGCAACGCCGAGCCCGGCGATCTGCTGTTCTTCAACTTCACCCGTACGGTGTCGCATGTGGGCATCTATCTGGGCGACGGACGCTTCGTGCATGCGCCGACCAACGGTCGCACCGTCGAGATCCTCAGCCTGGACCAGCCGTACTATCGGGACAACTTCGTCGGCTACGGGCGGCTGCATGCGCGGCTGTGAATGATGCGCGGAGAATGCGCTTGCGCGCGGGGCCGACCGGCGCCGGCACGCCACAACACTCCCCAAAAAAAACCGCGCCCCCGGGCGGGAGCGCGGCACAGGTCTCGAAGGTTCAGTCCCGGGATCCGGTGACCCGAGCCAGCTCCGCATGGAAACCACCGGCCCGGATCACTGTCGGTTCCCCCGTCAGAAGCCCATTCTCACGTTCAGCCGGTAGGCCCGACCGATACCGTTGAAGAAGCGCGTGTTGACACCGGCAATGTTGCCGCCGGACCAGAAGTTCGGCTGCTTGTCGAACACATTGTCGATGTTCAGTGACACGCTGAGCTCGTTCAGACGATTCAGCGCAAACCGCGACTGATTGAAGTCGTAGGCGATCGTCGAGTTCCAGGTCGTCCAGCTCGGCATGCGATTCTGCGAAATCGTGAAATGCCGATCGGGTGCCCAGCGCGGATCGTCCGGTCCGACCCAGAACACCGATCCCATACCGCTGCCGATGAAACGGGCCTGCGCGGTGAACGAGACCGCGTTCTTGCGATACGTACCGAACAGATTGCCCGACCAGGTCGGTGTCGGCGTGTAGTTCGAGAAGATGCCGCCGCCACGTGCGCCGCCAGTCTGGCCCACCACGTTGTCACGCTCCTCGCACCGGGTCTCGGTCGGGCTCAGCCGCGTAATGTTGGTGCAGATGCTCTGCTCCAGCGAACGCGTACCCATCAGTCGTACCGAGTAGCTGCCGCCACCGCTCAGCCGCTTGTTGTAGGCGGCCGAAATGTCGAACCCGCGCGACCAGTATGGCTCGGTGTTCTCCTGGGTGGTCCAGATCTCCTGGATGTTGCTGCGAGGATTGCCCGGCTCCAGCGCGTCCGGCTCACCGAAAGTGATCAATGCACAGTAATGAGGATCATTGTACTGATAGCATCGGAACACCGGGTAGGGCAGATTGTCCTCGTTATCCGGATCAGCCGGATTGGTGTAGCTGATGCCATCCTTCACATGGATCTTGTAATAGTCGATCGAGAACTGCATGCCGCGGCCCCAACCCTCCGGCGTGAACACAAAGCCCAGTGTGTTCGTGACCGACAACTCGTTACGCAGGCCCGGGTTCGAACCGATCACAAAGTCATATACGTCCTGGGGATCGGCCACTTCACGCCAGGGATTCTGCACGGTCACGGGCGTCGCAAAGGATGTAAAGCTCTGGCGATAGAACAGCTCGCGCACGCTCGGTTGACGAATGTCCATCGAACGCGTGGTGCGGATGCGCATCCAGTTGATCGGGTTGTACACGAACGAGACCTTGTGCGAATCCGAGTAGCGAATGGCCGTCAGCTTGTCATCCGGATCGACCCGGTAGGACTCCTGACGCGCCCGCCGGCTGGACAGGTTGATCATCATGTAATCGGCACCCGGCCGGCCGCGCAGCAGCGGCAGCTCCAGTTCCGCGAAGATGTCGGCGTTCTTCGTACCGCCGCGCCACGGATCACCATACTGTGCAGCGAAGTCGGTGCGCCGATACACATTCGTATCGCCCCCGGTCTGATTGTCGGTCTCGGTCTCGCGATAGTCGATACCGGTGGCCAACTGGAACGCACCGGCGCCGATACCATCCCAGATCGCACCCGAGAAGGACACCGACGCGCTGTGGTTGGGTTGCTTCGTGTACTCGATCAGGTCGTCCCAGGCATAGTCCATCGCCGCGGCGGAAGCCGCGAGGCCAAATGGATTCAGCGGCACGCAGCCTTCAGCCAGCGCATTGATCATTTCCGTGACCCGCGCCGAATCCGGCAGGCCATCGCCGCCCGCCCCCGGCAACAGGACGTTGCGCCAGGCGGCGCGGGTGGCCTCACCGATGCCGTTGGAAGCGTTGACGCGGCACACAGCCTCGCCGCTGACCGGATCGATGATCGAATCCAGCGCCATCTTGCGCCGGCGGTTGGTCGGGTTGTTGATCATCCCCTGGTAGCGGTCGGAGGCGCCGAATGCCAGATACGCGTCGTACTGCCAGTTGCGGCCACCGAACAGCCCACCCTGACCGCTCAGGGTCAGGCGCCAGGTGTCCGTCTTCGACTCGGTACGGGCATCCATCAGCTGGTCCGACCAGTTCTTGCGCAGCAGCGTACCCGGGGCTGAGCCGGCTCCGCCAAAGAAAGCGCCGAAGCGATAGTCATAGGAACCGCCTCCACACTGGGTGGCCGTACCCCGGTTCAGCAGCGCCTGGTTCGCCTCCGCATCCATGAACTGCGGATCGCGGAACGCGTTGTAGGTCGTCACACAGACGTCCTGCTGATGACGCCCGGTGCGGTTCTGCGGCACCGAAGCCTCGTTGCGGCCCCAGGTCACCTCGGCCGTGAACGACGTATGATCGTTGAACGCATAGATGAAGCGACCGTAAAAGTTGTCCCGATCCGAACCCTGGCGCAGCGGGAAGCCCTGCGAGAACAGGTCGCCTTCACCGCCGACCACACGCGCGCCGGCTCCGGCGATCAGCGCATAGTCGTACCACTCGGGGCTCAGACTCGTCTGATACGGCACGATGCTGCGCCCGTCCGGCGTGAACTGGATCAGCGTGTTCAGATAGGGATCGTCCAACGGCTGGTTGTTGTGCACATGCACCGATCCGGTGCGGCTGCTGTGCAGACGGCGCACGTCCTCGTACACGGAGAAACGCGGAAAGCCAGGCAGCCTGGGATTGGCCAGCGGCGGAAGTTCTGTCCAGTTCCTCGGATCGGACGATCCGGGAATCGCACCGGCACCGCCGGCTACGCCGCTGTCGATGAAGTTCCAGCTGCGACCGCACCAGTCGCGGGCGGTTTCGCAGTTCAGGATGGAGTCGATGTTCTGGCGTTCGAAACCAACCGTCAGATGCCCGCGTCGGTTCAACAGCCGGGTGCCGTTGGCGATACTGAAGTTGTACTGATCACCATCGCCGGCATGCGTCTGGTAGAAGCCGGCGCTCACACGCGTCCCTTCGATTTCACGATTCAGAACGATGTTCACGACACCGGCGATGGCGTCCGATCCGTAGGTCGCACCGGCACCGCCGGTCACCGTCTCCATACGACCGACGAGCACCGACGGGACCATACTCAGATCCACCGCGCCGCCATTGGTCGTGCCCGGCATGCGTCGACCATTGACCAGCGTCAGCGTGCGCGACACGCCAAACGACGGATTCAGGCCGCGCAGGTTCGGCAGTGTCGAACCGACGAAGAACGAATCATCGCCGGCCGTATCGATTGAGTACTCGGCCACGTTGGCCGTCATCTGCATCAGCATGTCCGACACGCTGATGATGCCCAGCGCATCGATGTCTTCGGCCGTCAGCGTGGCAACCGCGTTGGGCTGGTCGAAATCGGTACGCCGGATACGCGTGCCGGTGACGACGACTTCGTCCACCCCGGCCCGGGCTTCGCCTTCCTGAGACTGTTGCGACAGCGCGGTCTGCCCCGAACAGAGCAGAATCGCCGCAATCGCGACCGGCAGTGACCGACGTGGTAAGTCATGAAAGTTGTCTGAAAATGGCATCTTGAACCCCCATTGCCTTCCTGACTGGAAGGATGTTGTTGCTCTAAAACCCTGCATCGCTGGCCGCAGTATGCTGACCAATCGATTGCATTGCGCGTAAACTACACCAGCAGGACGGAATGCGCAACACATACGATTGCGCACGCTTTTTTGCGTTGCGTTTTAGGGATTTGTCGTGCGGCCCGCTCAGCGCGCAAACGTTGTTTGCACGCGATGTAGCATTTTTGGATACGTTTGCCGCCGACCGGCGCAACGACGTTGTTTCAGCGCAACATCTGGGGATGTGTCCGCAATGGACCGAAGGCAGGTTGGCGCGCCCGACAGGATTCGAACCTGTGACCTTCGGCTTCGGAGGCCGACACTCTATCCAGCTGAGCTACGGGCGCGTATCTGGTTCCCCGGGCGGGTTTCCGATGCGCATTCGGCGGCAGGGTCCCGGGACATCGGGTGCCACCGGGACGCGTCAGCGCCGGGTTGGCGCCGCGATTCTACCTCAGTCCGGACCGCAAGGTCCGCCGACTGACGCCAGCCTCTGGCGGCCGGCTGTTGGCAACTAGCGGGGCTCGCGCGGCCGCGCTTCGTTGATGCGCAGCGACCTGCCGCCCAGATCCTTGCCATTGAGCTGCGCGATGGCTTCTTCGGCCTCGCGCTGGTTGGGCATCTCAACGAATCCGAACCCCCGGGATCGGCCGGTTTCGCGGTCGCTGAGGATCTTGACCGATTCGACTTCTCCGTAAGCCGCGAAGGCATCGCGGAGTTCGGACTCGGTCATGCCATAAGAAAGGTTTCCGACATAGATATTCATCAAGGGCGCTCTCACGCCGTTTGGAACAGCCAGCAACTCGACCAACGGCGCTAAGCCGAGCGCTGGAGGGACAACAGCCAGACTCTACGACCGGTCGTGGTAGCGGTCAATGCCGGGTTATTGCCCGGACTGGCGACTTTCCGGGTCGCTCCGGAACCGCCTGGCCGCCACCACCCACGCTGCGCCCGACGCGTAGACCACTGCCAGTACCATGGCCGCCAGCCAGAGATAGAAGCCCGGCAGAAACCGCAGTCCGCTGACCGGCAGTCCACCGGCACGGGCCAGTTCGCCGGCATTGAAACTCGTCAGTGCGAACAGCAGGGCCAGTAACGACAGCGCGGCGGCGATGCGCGGACAGCCGGCCGCAATGCCAACGCAGGCGAGCACAAACAGTGGATTGGCATACCAGGCGTAGATGCCGTGTTCGCCGGCCTCCCAGCCGCGACGCAGCAGCGTGAATCCGGACAGCTCCGTTGTACTGCCCACGGCGACGGCCGGCAGTGCGAGGATGATCGCGAACAGCACCAGCAGCGATGCCGCGACAGCAAGGCGCCAGCGCATCGTCACGCAGGCCGAAAGATTCAAATCAGCTCCGCGGCTGCGGCCCGGGAATGCCCGCCACGCTTCACATCAGCCGCGGTCTGCCGCCAGCCGGGTGAGGCGAAGATCGAGCGGATCGCGAAAGCTGTCCGGGCCATAGTCGATGAAGATCTGCACGGGATAACCGAGCGTTTCGTGATAGCTCACGCGCACCGTTGCACCCCGCGCATACCCCGAGGACACCAGACCGAACAGCTCCTCAACGGTGTAGTAAAGCTCGAAGTTCTTCTCGTCGGCGAGCACATCGAAATCCGCGCCATGCGGCCGATGACGGACATCGGTGACGACCCCTGAACTCACCGTAACCTGCGTCTCCGGTGGCGTTTCGGGATTGCACTCGCAGAACTTCTGGTAGCCGTAGCTGTAGCTGCTGATACCCGCGCCGCTCCAGCGCTCGCGGTTCTCATTCAGCTGCTGATCGGCCACGGCGCTGGTGGCCACGAAAAGCAGCAGCATGGCGACGGCGGTCATGGCGGCGCCGCGCGCCTGGCTGGCGGGGCTGCATCGATAGCGTTTCAATTCCTTCCTCCTCAGTCTGGCCGGGATCCCTGGCGGATCAGTTGAGCACGCAGTTGCGCGCGTATTCCATCGCGTCGTTGGCACTCCAGTCACCGCTCGGCCTGTCTTCCATGCGACTGCACCAGCGATCGCTGCCAACCTCCGGCTCACAGCCGGCCATGCCGGCGGACAGGGCCAGCACCAGTAGAACGGGAACGATCCGGTTCAGGTTCATGTATGGCTCTCCGTCTTGTGGTACGCGTTGTTTGATGTCTGCCTTGTCGGCACGCTGATCGCGGCGATCAGCGTGCCAGCCCGCCATCCAGAAACAGCTGCACCTCGGCGAACAGCTGCAGCCGGTTGGGTTCCAGTAGCAAAGTATGCGTGCCGCCACCGATCAGTACCAGACGCTTTTCCGCCGCATTGACCAGCTGCGCAAACAGCGTGTTGGCCATGGCGGGCGGCGTATCCACATCCAGGTCACCGACGGCGAGCAGCACCGGCACGCGGATGGCGGCCGGGTCGTAGTACGGCAAACCACGAGACCAGAAGTTGGCGCTGTCCTGGAGCACGCCGTTGGGCGCGCGCACCACAGGGTCGGGCCGGGCGGCACCGACCGGATCGGCGGCGAGATTCGCCTCCCACCAGGTATCGAACCAGCCGGCGGGCAGGAAGTCGTCGCGCTGCGCCTCGGGAACGCCGGCCAGCCAGCGGCTGCGTGCGCCCTCCCTGGTGACGGTACGATAGGCATCAAAGCCCGCGCCTCTGCCGCCGGCGAGCGGCGAGGCTCCATCGCGCAGCCAGATCGGCGCAAACAGCACCAGCCGCGCCACCTTGTCCGGATTGGCCGCCGTATAGGTGGACGTGATCACCGTGCCCCACGACCAGCCCATCACGTTCAGCGCATCGATGCCGCGCCGTTCGAGCACGTGCTCGACGACGGTGCCGAAGTCCTGAACCGCGTCGTCGGTGGTGACGATGGCTTCGTTGTCGCCCGGTGGCTGATCCATCTGCGGCGGCCGTGTGGAGCGTCCGTAACCGCGCAGGTCCATCATGTAAACGTCGTAGCCATGCGCGGCGATGTAGTCCATCCACGAAAAGTCATCCAGGCGCAGATCGAATGTGACCTCGGCCGGGTACGTGGCGCCGTGGACGAACAGCACGGTGCGCTCCGCGCTGAATGCGGTCATGTCGGCGGGGCGACGATTGCGGACATACAGTGAGATGTCCGGATCCACGCCGGGAATGTGATAGGCCTCGCCGGCGAGATCCACCGCCGGCGGCTGCGCGGCGGCGGGCGTGAACACGCATGCGGCGATGGCCAGCGCGGCGAGGTACGGCGCTGCGAGCCTGGGCGGTGAGCAGTGGTCTGGCATGAGTTGTCCCCTTGTATCTGTACGGCGTATCTGTACGGCGTATCTGTGCGGCGGCGCCTGCGTGTCCGCGGGTGGCGGGACCGTCGCGACGCAGCCACCTGTCGTCACGGTCAGCGTCGATGAATGATCAGCTTGCCCTTGGGCGGCTTGTTGCCTTCCTTATCCTTGTACATTGCCCGATCGGCGGCATTCAGAATCTGTTCCAGGGTTCTGCCGTCGGCGGGAAAGACAGCCACACCGGCACTCACCTGCACACGCACGATGGTGGCATCGAGCTCCAGTGTGGTGGCGAACACCACGTTGCGGATCCGCTGAGCGACTTCCTCGGCAATGGTGCGGTCGGCGTTCTTCAGCAGCAGCACGAACTCGTCACCGGCAAAACGTGCGCAGATGTCGGCACTGCGGGTCAGCCGCGACAGACACTCGGCAATCAGCTTCAGCGCGCGATTGCCGGCTTCGTGACCGAACCGATCGTTGATGGCCTTGAGCTTGTCCACGTCGATCATCAATACGGCATACGGCAGCCCGGAATGTGCCGCCAGTTCGTGTTCCCGCCCGGCAAGACGAGTGAAGGCGCGCAGGTTGTACAACGACGTGAGTTCATCACGCTCGGCCAGTTCGCGAATCCGCTCCCTGGCGGTATGCATGTTGTCGGCCAGCAGCGTGGCCAGAAAGGCCACCAGCACGAAGGGCGCCATGACGCCCACCGCCTGACTGCGCAGCAGGGCGGGAAAGCCGTCCGGACCTGCCAGCAGCCACAGCAGCGCAACGAAACATGCGAACACCAGCACGATCACCGCAATGGTGGCGCGCTTTCCCAGTGCCAGTGCCGCCGTGATGATGGGCAGCAGATACAGATTGACCATGGCGCTGGTCTGGGCGCCGGCCACGCCCAGCACGCCGGTGAGAAAGGCGACCATGACCACGATCTCGGCGCCGATCTTCAGTCGCGGCCGGCGCGCCAGCAGCTTGCCGTAGCGAAAGGCGAACACGAACGCGGCGAAGGCCAGGATCATGCCGATCAGCAGGGGGGTCCGCGCAAGTATCGGCTGGGTCGTGAACAGATACAGCATCACGAGCAGCAGCAGCAGCCACTCGACTTCGGCGAAACTGCGCGCGAAGCCGCGCAGCTGCGCCTGCTCGATATCCATTTCGCGTCGCGCCGGATCGGCGCTCATCAGTGCGCGTGAGCCAGGGGTTCGTTACCCAGCAGGTGCAGTGCCTGCAGCAGCTGCGGATCCTGCTCCACGGTGATGCCGGCGACTGATCCGCGATACTGCTGGCGCGGGTCGCTGTTGCGCACGGTGATATCAGGCTCTATGCCTGTTTCATTGATGTAGCGGCCCGAAGGCGTCAGGTAGCGCGAAGTCGTGAGCTTCACTGCGCCGCCACTGGCCAGCGGTGTCACTGTCTGAATCGAAGCCTTGCCGTAGGTGCGCTCGCCGACCAGACGCGCTCGGCCGTTGTCCTGCAATGCGCCGGCCACGATTTCCGAAGCCGAGGCCGAACCGCGATTGATCAGTATGGTGATCGGCACACCGGCAATGACATCGCCGGCGCGCGCACGGCGCTCGAAGTAGCGGTCGTCGAAGCGGCCGTTGCCGGTAACGATCACGCCCTGGTCGAGAAACAGGTCGGCCACTTCCAGCGCTGCTTCCAGCACACCGCCCGGATTGTTGCGCAGATCGAGTATCAGGCCGCGCAGCCCTGCCTGCCGCGTGAGGTCACGCAGGCTGTTGCGCAGATCGCGCGACGTCGTCTCGGTGAACGCGCTGAGCCGCACGTAGCCATAGTGATCCAGCAGGCGTTCGCTGTGGACGGTGCGCAGCTGGATATCCGCCCGCACCAGCGCGAAGTGCAGCGGTTCGTCCGTTCCCTCGCGCTGCACACCCAGCGTGACCTGCGTACCGGCCCGTCCGCGCATCATGCTGACGGTCTGCTGCAGGTTCTCGCCATTGAGCACCACGTCATCGATGGACAGCAGCACATCGCCGGGCCGGATGCCCGCGTGGGCCGCCGGCGTGCCGTCGATCGGTGTGATCACCTTGATCCGGCCCTGCTCCAGACGCACATCAAGGCCAACGCCGGAATAGTTGCCGGTGGTGCTGATGCGGATGTCCTCGAGTTCGCCGGGGCTGAGGTAGCGCGAATGGGCATCCAGTTCGGAGATCACGCCGCGGATCGCGCTCTCGATCAGAATGCGCTCGTCGACCGGGTCCACATACTCGCTACGCACGCGCTCGATCACTTCGGCGATCAGGCGCATCGTGTCTTCGGACTGGCGGGGGTAATCGGGGTGACCGTGAACGGCCAGCTGCCGATCAGACAGCAGCGTGGCGCCGACCGAGACGGTCAGGGCCAGAACGGTACCTACGATGAGTACCAGAATGCTTCTTGTCTTCAGTGAATTCACACTGATCCCACCCCGGGACGGACTGTTGACGATATCACAGCACCCCCGTCATCGGGCAGTGGGTCGACCGGCGAACCAGGGGTTGGGGTCGACCGGCGTGCCATTGCGGCGGATCTCGAAATACAGCGACGGCGTGGCCATGCCGCCGGTATCGCCGGCCTGCGCGATGGCCTCCCCGGGCGTCGCCCAGTCGCCGGATTCCTTGAGGAGGGCCTCATTGTGGCCATACAGGCTCATGTAGCCATCGCCGTGGTCGAGAATCACCAGCAGGCCCAGGCCCGGCAGCCAGTCCGAGAACACCACCCGCCCGTGGTAGACGGCACGCACCGAGGCCCCCTGGGCGGTCTCCAGCAGCACACCGTTCCAGCGCATCGGGCCGCCGTTGCGCAGTCCGCCGAAATCGCCGGTGATCTGTCCGCTCACCGGCCAGGCCAGCCTGCCCCGCACGCCACTGAACGGCTCGTCGGAATTGACCGGAAATTCCGCCGCCAGCTCGCTGAGCTCGGTGACCAGCCGCACCAGGCGTGCCTCCTCGGCGCGCAGACGCTCCGCCTCCGCGTCGCCCTCGGCAATCGACGCATCGACCCGCGCCAGCAGCGCCTGTCGCTCGGCACGCGCCGAGGTCAGCGTCGCCACCTCGCGTGTCTGCGTGGCTTCCAGCTCCTCCAGGGATCGCCGCACCCGCGCGGTTTCGGCCGCCAGCGTCACCAGCGTCCCGAGCTCGCCACGGGCGTGTTCCATCCGGTCGCCGCGCGCGCGCAGCAGGTATTCGTAGTAGACCACCATGCGACCCAGATCCGCCGGGTCCTCCTGGCTGAGCAGCAGACGGAACACCTCGGCGTCGCCGGTCATGTAGCTGGCGCGCATCTGCCGCGCCAGTGCGTCGCGCTCGGCGGCGAGCCGTGAGCGGGCCGCGAGGGTGTCGGATTCCAGCGTCGCGGCCCGCTGCTGCTGCTCGCGAATGCGCGCGCGCACCTGGTCCAGCTCTCGGCTGGCGGCCGCAACCCGCAGTTCCGCGGCGCGCAAGGCCTCGCTGTGTTGGCCGCGCTCGGCGTGCGAGGCCGCGAGGCGGCGCTCCAGCGCAGCGATCTGGCCACGGACCGCTTCCAGATCGCGTTCGGAAGGCTGCTGCGCAACGGCGGAAGTCGCCCACAGCCCGGCGATCAGGACCACGGCGCTGAGGGCCGCGCGGAAGTACCACGGTTGGACGTTTTCCATCGGGGCTGGAAGTCTAGCTATAATGCCGCGCCCCGGATACTGCGCCACGCGGAGTTCACTTTCACTATGGGTCAACTGGCCGAATTCGCCAGCACTCACCCGTTCCTGGTTATCGGCCTGATAGGCACCTGGAGCGCGGTGATGTTCTATGAGCTCCGGCTGAAAAGCCTGGGGTTGCAGCAGGTATCCGTGCCCGACGCGGTGAAACTGATCAATCGCGGCGCGATGGTCGTCGACGTGCGTGAACCCGACGCCTTCCGCAGCGGCCACATCGTCAGCGCCAGAAACGTGCCTCTGGCGCAGGTGACCGACGAGAAGGGCCCGCTGAAGAAGCAGAAGGCCAAGGTGGTGCTGGCGGTCTGCGAGACCGGCAACACCTCGCGCAAGGCGGTGACGAGCATGCGCAGCGCCGGCTTCGAGAAGGCCTTCAGCATCAAGGGCGGGCTGGCCGGCTGGCGGGCCGAAAACCAGCCCCTGGTCAAATGAGCGCGACCGAAGGGGCCGTCGTCGTTTACGCTTCACCGCTGTGCGGCTACTGCGCTGCCGCGAAGCGGCTGCTGCGCGAAAAAGGCGTCGAATTCGTGGAAATCGATGTCCTCGCGGAACCCCACCGCCGTGCGGAGATGGTCGAGCGCAGCGGCGGACTACGAACGGTGCCGCAGATTTTCATTAGCGGGGCCCACATCGGCGGATACGACGACCTGGCGCAGCTGGACAGGGACGGTCAGCTGGACCCCCTGCTGGCAGGTCTCGCCGAACAGACCTCATCATTCACCTGAAGACACGAAGAGTATTTGACGATGGCAGACGAACAAGCCCCACAGCAGAAGCAGATGGTCATGCAGAAGGTCTATATCAAGGACCTGTCATTCGAGTCGCCGCGGACACCGGCGGTGTTCTCAAGCAACGCGTCGCCGCAGACACAGCTGAATCTGAAGACCAAGTCGACGGAAGTCGCGCCGAACACCCAGGAAGTGGTCCTCACGGTCACCGTGGAAACGAAGGACCAGGATCAGACGCTGTTCCTGATTGAAGTGGCGCAGGCCGGCGTGTTCCGACTCGAGGGCTATACACCGGAAGAGACGGACATGATTCTCGGAGGCTACTGCCCCGGCGCACTGTATCCGTTCGCGCGCGAAGCCATCGCCGACATCGTCACCAAGGGCGGTTTCCCGCAGCTGCTGCTGCAGCCGATCAATTTCGATGCGCTGTACGCACAGAGCCAGGCCGAGGGCAAGGCACGCGCCGAGCAGGGTGGAACCGCCATTTCCGCGGACGGATCCGCCACACCGACGCCGCCCGGCAGCGGCGAAACGCATTGATCGGCCCCGCCTCGTAAAGACGAGGCGCGCGTGACGGTCGATAGCAGCAACGACACGCCACCGGGTCGGCCACTGAACGGGCCGGTGGCGGTGCTCGGGGCCGGATCGTGGGGCACGGCGCTCGCCGTTCAGCTGGCGCGGGCTGGCGGGCAGGCGGTGCTGTGGGCTCGCGATGCCGCACAGGCGCAGGCCATGACACTCGCCCGCGAGAACGCCCGCTATCTGCCCGACGTGCCCTTTCCGGCGACCCTTGAGGTCACCGCGGACCTGCGTGCGGCCGTGCAGTCGGCCGGGGTGGTCCTGGTCGTGGTGCCCAGCACGGCCTTCCGCCAGACACTGGAAGCACTGCGTGAGCCTGGTGTACCGCTGAAGCATCTGGCGTGGGCCACCAAGGGCTTCGAGCTCGACAGCGGCCTGCTGCCGCATCAGGTGGCGCGCAGCATCCTTGGCGCGCAGCCCGATGTGGCGGTACTGTCCGGGCCGACGTTCGCACGCGAGGTGGGTCAGGGGCTGCCCTCGGCGATGACGGTGGCCTCCTCCAGCGAAGCCTACGCAGCCGCCTTCGCGGCGGCGATCTCCACCGACCTGTTCCGCGCCTACACCTCCACCGACATGCTCGGTGTGGAAGTCGGCGGCGCGACGAAGAATGTCTACGCCATCGGTGCGGGCATCTCCGACGGACTGGGCTTCGGCGCCAACTCACGCATCGCACTGGTCACACGCGCGCTGTCGGAGATGACGCGGCTGGGCCATGCATTGGGCGCGCGCACCGAGACCTTCATGGGCCTGTCCGGCATCGGCGATCTGATGCTCACCTGCACCGACGATCAGTCGCGCAACCGGCGCTTCGGTCTGGCGCTTGGCCGTGGCCGATCCGTCGACACGGCGCTGCGGGACATCGGCCAGGTGGTGGAGGGCTATGTGGCCGCCCGCGCCGTCGTCCAGGTGGCGCGGCGACTGGGCGTGGAGATGCCCATCGTGGAACAGATTCACGGCGTGATCTACGATCAGGTCAGTCCAAGAGACGCCGTGAGCGCCCTGATGCGCCGACCGCTGGCCGCGGAGCAGCGCTGACCCGTCGCCCGCCCGCGGCTGGCACCCCGTTGCGATTCAAACTAGTATCGGGTGAAGTGGGGCCGCGCGCAGTCCGCGACGCGACCACAACAAAATCATAACAGCGGGGAAGACCTATGAAGCACGGGGCACTTCGTGTGGCAACGTTGACGGCGGTTCACCTGGCCGCCTCGATTGCGGTGGCACAGCAGACCGCAGACATCGACTTCGTCAGCGTCGGCCGGGGCGCACCACTGATCGCGGATCAGAACGACTATCCGATCGTCGGCGCCGCGATCCGGCGGCCAGGCAGCATGACCGGCAGCCCCGATGACGAGACCGGATTCATCGGCTCGGCACGCGACGGCGAATCACCGCCCGGCGTCGAGCCGCTGCCGGTAGACCTGTTCACCAGCAAGGACTTCTACCAGGACGAGGCGCTGTGGACGGACCCGCGCTATTTCCGCTGCAACAGCCCCGTGGCGCTGGAAGAGCAGTGGGGCGGCAATCGCAACAGCCTGATCGGCGAGGATCCACCCTATACCGGCGCCTGGGGCCACTGCGACCGCGACTATCCGCGCGACGCCATCGTCAGCCCCTATGCATTCGACACCGCGCAGCAGCATTACGAGGCCCTGCTGCGGGAAACCACCCTGCGCGGCGGGCCCACGGAACACACCTACGCCACGGTGCCGGGCGAATGGACGGGGCGCTACCGGCATCCGGGCTTCACGCCGAACAATCAGTACTGGTTCCGCATGCGCCGCATCCAGGTGCCCACCGTGCTGTCGCTGCTGACGCCCGAGTACCGGACGCGCATGGTGCAGGAGGCGTATCACCACGCACACACCAACAAGCCGCAGTGGCCTTCGCAGTACTGCTGGCCGGAGGGCTTCATGCGCCGCTGGCACGAAGCGGCCACCTGGGAGCACCACATCATGGTGACGCCGTCGCTGGTGCAGCTGCTGGCCGGCGTGGCGCGCAACTTCATCACCAACATCCACGTCGGCCGCGAATTCATCCTCGATGGCGGTACGCCAAGACTGGGCGCCGACGTACCGCGCTGGTACGGCGAAACCGTCGGCTTCTGGGACGAAGACGTGCTGATCACGTGGACTTCCAACGTACAGGGCTGGACGACGCACGCCGCCTTCGAGCATTCCGATCGGATGCAGACCATCGAGATCTACTCGCCCAACCGCGACGCCGATGGCAACTTCCTCGGCCTCAATCACGAAGCGATTCTCTACGACCCCGAAGCCCTGGTGGAGCCGGTGCGCATCGTACGCAATCTGGAGAAGGTCAGCGGCTTCGAGGAAGGCGATCCGTACGTGTTCATCGAATGCGTGCAGACCATCTTTCCGATCGAAGGCACCTCGTCACCGATCACGCCGGGCGCCACCTTCGAGTTCGAAGTGCCGGACATGTATGGCCGTCCCTGGGCGCAGATCTGGGAGCGCTACTGGGAAGAAGGCATGCAGCGCCCGGATGACGACGATGACATTTTCAGTTTCGATTGATTTTGCGAAATCCATCTTCGCGAAATCCACGATCTTCGCGAAATAAGGGGGGACTCGCATGCGTATCACGACCGCACTGACGAACTGCATGACCGGACTGCTGCTGACGCTGGCCGGCGCATCGCTGGCGATGGCCCAGTCCAGCGGCTATGCCGAGGATCGGGCGAGGATCGAGGATCTTCAGGCCCGCTATCTGTTCGCGCTGGACTTCCAGGATCCGCAGGCCTATGCGGCAACCTTCACCGAGGACGGCATTCTCGACTACGGCGTGGGCGAGATCCGCGGCCGCGAAGCCATTGCCGCGATGGTGGCCAACTCGCGACGCAACAGTGAGGCGCAGCGCGAGGCGGATACCTCCGGCATCCGTCCGGCGGCTGGCCGTCACAGCATCACGAACATCGTGATCGAGATCAACGGCGACCGCGCGGTGAGCACCTCGTACTGGTTCCACATGGGTAATTCCAATCCCGACCGCAGCGCGCAGCTGAACTCTTTCGGTCATTACGAGGACGAACTCGTGAAGGTGAACGGCGAGTGGCTGTTCAGCAAGCGCAAGATCTACAACGAGCAGGTCGCCGAATGGGCCGCCGGTTTCGACAATCCGGTGACCAACCCGGGCGACGGGCCACGACAGCGGGGCAACTGAGGCGCAGCCCGCGCGTCCCCGGCGCATTATTTGGAAGGCGCGCATCGAGGGCGGCACATCAGGGGCCGCGGAAGGTACGTATAATGCCCGTAAAGGCGCAATGGATGCCTCGAACCTCGAGGTCTCCGCAGGGGGTGCTGATGCACGCAACCCGCTCCACACGGGGCGTCCTTCATGGCGGACCGGCAGTGATGCTGCTGGCGATCGCACTGTTCGGCGCACCGGCAGCTGCCGAGCTCACCGCCGAGCCGCTCACCGCCGAACCTTTGAGTCCCAACGTGGCTCGGATCCACGGCGCCGGCACCAATGTCGTCGTGCTCAGAACCACCGAAGGCCTGGTGGTGGCCGGTGGCGGCGCAGCCGGGCACGCGCAAGCGCTGGCCGAATTCCTGCGCGAGGCCTACGACAACGAGCCGGTGGTGGCGCTGTTCACGCTGCACTGGCGTGAGTCACACACCGGCGCCAACGCGCTGTTCGCGGAAGGCGGCACGAGCATCTACGCCCATGAAAACACACGGCTGTGGATGGGCACCGAGTACTACGTGGAGTGGGAGCGGAAGAACCACCGCCCGCAGTCGCCTGCTGCCCTGCCCACCGACACCTTCCGCTCATCGGATCCGCAACCGCTCACCCTGACGATCGGCGGCCAGCGCATCCACTACGGCCACCTCGCCGAGGCCTACACCGATGGCGACATCTACGTTCATTTCGTCGATGAAGACGTGATCGCCGTCGGTGAAGTGCTCGGCGTCGAGGCGTGGCCGGTGCCGGACTATGCCACCGGCGGCTGGATAGGCGGCCTTCAGGACGCCACGCAGCTGCTGATCGATCTGACCGACGACCAGACGCATGTGGTCGCGGCGCACGGACCGGCACAGACACGTGCCGCGCTGATCGCGCAGGCCGCCATGCTCGACGAGATGCATGAACGCATTCGCGTGCGCATGAACGCCGCCCGCAGCGTCGAGGAAATCCTCGCCGATGACGTCGCCGCCGGCTACGAGGCCTATGGCGATCCGGCGCGGTTCGTCGCCAACATCTACGGCGGTCTGTGGTGGGGCGGACGCCTGCGCGGCGCCTACTGACAGCGGAGCGCGGCCGTAAGCGCAACCACACGAGCCATTCGAGCCACAGCAAATCCAGCACAACAGCAGCAGACAGGACCTTCACGCTCACCATGCCATTCACCCGCACACAGGCTGCTACCCGCGTCCGCTCACGGCGACGGCTGCGTATCGTCGCGGCGCTGGTGGTGGCGGCGAGTGCCGCATCGCTGGCCGGCTGTGAACGCGCTCCGGCCGAGTCGCTGGATACACAGATCAGCGCACTCGTCGGCCGCTACTGCATGGACTGCCACAACGCGACGGAACAGGTTGCCGATCTGTCGCTGGAAGGCGCGTCGGCCGCGCACCTGGCGGAGCACCCGGGAATCTGGGAGGAAGTGGTTCGCAAGCTGCGCGGCAACATCATGCCGCCGCCGGGCGGTCCGCGACCGGATGCCGAACAGACGCGCCACTTTGTGCGTGTGTTCGAGGCGGCACTGGACCGCCACGCCGCAGACAACGGCCCGGCGCCCGGGCGCGTCGGCCTGCACCGCCTGAACCGCACCGAGTACGCGCGCGTCATCCACGACCTGCTGGGTCTGCATATCGACGCCCGCGCCATGCTGCCGGCGGATACGGCCAGCGACGGCTTCGACAACATCGCCAGCGTACTGAGCATGTCGCCGACGCATCTGGATCGCTACATCGCCGCGGCGCGCGACATCAGTCTGCTGGCGGTGGGTAATCCGCAGGCCGACACCGTACGTTCGGATTATCGCTCCTCACTGAAGAACGGCACGCTGCATGTGGAAGGCCTGCCGCTGGGTACACGCGACGGCATGCTGATCGAGCATCACTTTCCGGCCGATGGCGAGTACGTATTCAACATCAACGTGAACTCCGATTCCGGCACACCGCTGCGCGCCTATCCGCAGGGCTGGATCGAACACCGTCATCGGCTGATCATGACCATCGACGGTGAGGTGGTGTTTACCGCGGAGCTGGGCGGCGAAGAGGACTCGCGCGCCATCGATCAGCATCAGATGCCGGCTGTGCAGCAGATCCGCAATCGCTTCCGTGACATTCGCCTGCACGTGCCGGCCGGGCGGCGCGAAGTCGGCGTCACCTTCATCGCGCGCAACATGGCACAGGACCACTACCTGCTGCAGTCATTCGTGCCGGGGCGGGGCGTGCCCGACGTGCCGCGCATCTTCGGCACCGAGATCGTCGGCCCCTATCAGCCCAGCGGCATCAGCGGCCGGCTGGAAAGCCGCGAACGGATTTTCAGCTGCCAACCGCAGGTGGCCGAAGACGAGCTGCCATGCGCGCGGCGCATACTCACCAGCCTCGCCACGCAGGCCTTCCGTCGACCGCTGGACGAATCCGACCTCGCCCCGCTGCTGGCGTTCTATCAACAGGGTGCGGCAGACGGCGGCTTCGAGGCCGGTATTCAGAACGCCCTGTTCGGCATCCTGTCCAGCGTCGATTTCCTGTATCGCGCCGAGCCGGGTGCTCCGCCCGCGCAGGCACCGCCGGGCAGCGCCTATGCGATCACGGATCTGGAGCTGGCGTGGCGCATGGCTTTCTTCCTGTGGAGTCAGGGACCGGATCAGACGCTGCTTGAGCTGGCCGATGCCGGCCGCCTGAGCGACGACGCGGTGCTGGAAGAACAGATCACGCGCATGCTTGCCGATCCGCGCTCGGAATCACTGATCACCAATTTCGCTTTCCAGTGGCTCGAGGTACGGCGACTGCGTCAGCTCGATCCCGATCCGCGCCTGTATCCGAACTTCGACGAAGACCTGCGCAACGCCTTCGAGCGCGAGATGCATCTGTTCCTGGACAGCATCCTGCGCGCCGATGTCAGTGTCGTCGAACTGCTCACCGCCGATCACACCTTCGTCAACGATCGACTCGCCCGTCACTACGGCATTCCCGACGTGCGCACGGAGCGCTTCCAGCGCGTGCAGCTTGCCGACAGCCGTCGTCACGGGTTACTCGGCAAGGGCAGCGTACTGATGGTGACCTCGTATCCGGACCGCACATCGCCGGTGCTGCGCGGCGCGTGGATCATGGATCACCTGCTGGCGACGCCATCGGCATCACCGCCGCCGGGCGTGGAAACCAACCTCACCGATGTGGAAGGCGAGCGGCCGCGCTCGGTCAGGCAGCGACTGGAACAGCATCGCAGCGATCCGTCGTGCAACCACTGCCACGGTGTCATCGATCCGCTGGGACAGCCGCTGGAAGCCTTCGACGTGATCGGCGAGCTGCGCTGGCGCGAGCGTGACACCGGTGTGGCCGTGGATCCGGGCGGCGTGCTTGCCGGCAGTGGCCATGCCGTCAATGGGCCGGATGACCTGCGCCAGGCGCTGGCGGACAATCCGGAGCAGTTCGTGCTGGCGCTGACAGAGAAACTCCTGACCTTCGCACTGGGACGCTCGGTGCAGTACCACGACATGCCCGCCGTGCGCGCGATCGTCGCCGACGCGCAGCGTTCGGGCTATCGATTCGAGTCCATCATTCGCGGAATCGTGCATAGTGCGCCATTCAGGATGCGCACCGTTCCGCAGACCCAGGCGCCGGACGGCGCCACCACCGCAATGACCGGCGGCGACCCTCATCCCGCCGTGGTCTCCGCGGTGGACCGCGCCATGGACCCCGCCATGGAAAACTAGCGAGCGATTCGGAGGAACCGCGATGTTCATCACGAAGAAGCACCTGTCCCGACGCACCTTTCTTGCCGCCGGCGGCTACTCCATCGGTCTGCCATTCCTGAGCGCGATGGTGCCGGCAGCCACCGCCCTTGCCAACACGGCAGCGGCGCCAAAGCCGCGCATGGGGTTCTTCTATCTGCCGCACGGCGCGATCATGGACAACACGCGCTACGGCGCCGAAGTCAACGCCTGGACGCCGGACATCGTCGGCAGGGACTTCGACTTCAAGCGCATCCTCGAACCGCTGGAGTCGTTCCGCAGCCATCTCACCGTGGTCAGCGGTCTGGAGAACGCGCATGCCTACGGTCCGGTGCACGCGATCACGCCGGCCACCTGGCTGAGCTGCGTGAAGCCGCGCCAGACACATGCGCCGTTCATGGCCGAGACCATCGATCAGATGGCTGCGCGCTATCTGGGACAGGACACGCCACTGCCGTCGGTGGAACTGTCCACCGAGGAAAGTGGCGGCAGCGCCGCCTGCGAGGGCACCTACGGCTGCGCCTACGGCAACACGATCTCGTTCCGCACGCCAACCACGCCGCTGCCGATGGAGTACGACCCGCGGCGGGCCTTCGAGACCATCTTCGGCCGCGGCCGCAGCCCGCAGGAACGCGCCGAGATCTCACACGCCTATCGCAGCGCGCTGGATCTTGTGTCCGGGCAGGCCGCTTCGCTGCGCCGCAGGCTGGGCCCTGAAGACAGGGCGGCGCTGGACGACTATCTGAACAGCGTGCGCGAGATCGAGCGGCGCGTGGAACTGATGGAACAGAGCGACGTGTCGCGGCTCGATCTGCCGGACATTCCCGTGGAGATGCCGAGCTTCGACGAGCACCTGCGGCTCAAGTTCGACCTTATCGCAGCGGCGTTCCAGGGCAACATGACACGCGTGGTGTCGTTCATGATGGCCGCCGAGGTGTCGAACATGCCCTACACCCACATTGGCATACCGGACGCATTCCACCCGCTGTCGCACCATGCCGAAAACCGTACCGACATCGAGAAACTCACCGTGCTCCAGCGCTATCACAGCGAGGTGTTTGCCGACTTCCTCGGCAAGCTGGCCGACATGCCCGATGGCGATGCCGGATCGGTGCTCGACAACTCGGTGTTCCTGTATGGCAGCAACATGAGCAACAGCAACAGTCACAACCATTCGCCGCTGCCAACACTGATCGTCGGCACCAATGGCGGACGCATCAAGGGCAACCAGCATGTGCGATATCCGGATCGCACACGCATGGCCAATCTGCTGGTGACGCTGATGGACCGCGTCGACATACCCGTTGAACAGGTGGGTGACAGCACCGGCCTGCTGTCGGAGGTCTGACGCGGATGACGCGGATACATCCCGTGCACGGCTTCGCGGTGCTGACCGCGATGGCACTGTGTGCCTTGGCACCGACCGCTGTCACCGCTCAACCGGTCGCCGTCACGGTACTGGCCGGTTCGCTGATCGAGGCCGCCCGGCAGGGCGACCGCGAGGCGGCGCTGGGTGCGTTGCGCGACGGCGCCGACGTGAACACCACCAGTGTCGACGGCACCACCGCGCTGCATTGGGCGGCGTATCGCGAGGACCTGGATCTGGTGCGGCAGCTGCTTGCGGCCGGCGCCGACCCCAACATCGCCAACGATTACGGCTCGCTGCCGCTGGCCGAAGCGGCCATGAGCGGCAACACGGCGCTGCTCGAGCTGCTGCTTGCGGCGGGCGCCGAGGTGGACGCGGCCAACGAGGATGGACAGACGGCGCTGATGGTCGTCGCGCGCACCCATCGCACGGATGCGGCACGGCTGCTGATCGAACATGGCGCCGACGTGAACCGCGCCGAATCCTGGCATGGCCAGACGCCACTGATGTGGGCGGCGGCCAGCGGCCAGCCGCAGATGATGCAGTTGCTGATCGGGCACGGCGCGCATACCGACGTACGCTCGCTGGCGCACGAGTGGCCGCGACAGGTGTCGGCGGAGTCGCGCCGCATGTACCGCCCGGCCGGTGGTCTGACGCCACTGATATTCGCCGCACGACAGGGCTGTGTTGACTGCGCACGGGTGCTGGTCGAGGGCGGCGCCGATCCGGACTTCTCCGATCCGCAGGGCGTAACACCGCTATATGTGGCGCTGGACAACATGCACTTCGACACCGCCGCCTATCTGATCGAGGCCGGCGCCAACGTGAACAAATGGGACTGGTGGGGACGTTCGCCGATGTTCGGCGCCGCCGACATGGTCACCATCCCGGCCGGCGGGCGGGCCGACCGGCGCAGCATGGACCGAACATCCGCCATGGACATCATCGACATGCTGCTGGCACGGGGCGCCAACCCCGACCTGCAGCTGAAAATGTCGGTACCGTATCGCTCCATCGTCGACGACCGCGGCTGCGACAGCATGCTGATCGCCGGCATGACACCACTGCTGCGTCTGGCCAAGACCTTCGACGCCGAGGCGATGAAGCGGCTGCTGGATGCCGGCGCCGATTTCAGTCTCCCCAATCAGGACGGCATTCTGCCGATCATGGCAGCGGCCGGACTGGGTTCATCGTCGTGCGACCCTCGCGGCTATGGTCCTGGCATCCCGCATTACGAAACACCGGATGTGCAGCAGGCTTCGATCGCCGCGCTGCAGGTGCTGCTGGACGCCGGCGCCGACGTGAATGCGCAGGGACCGATGGTCACCGGCCAGGGCAGCCGCTTCGGCGGACGCCGCACGGGGCAGACCGCGCTGCACGGCGCCGCCGGCTGGGGCTGGGATGAGGTGGTGAAATTCCTCGTCGACAGCGGCGCGCGCATCGATCTGCGTGACACGCAGGGGCGCACCGCGTACGACATCGCCCAGGGTGCCGGCGGCCGGGGTGGCAGCGCGCGCACGGCCACGGCCGAACGGCTGCTGGCACTGTGCGCCGCGCAGGATGACTGCGACGCGGCGACGCTGACCGGCGCCGCAAGTCGGCCATAGCCACGCGGCGCGACCCCTAGGAGCCTGCGCGGCCCGGGCGCGCCGCAAAGCCCGACCCGCTTCAGTTGATCAGCGCCGTATACACGAGCGAGCGCACACGCTCGAAGTCATCGACGCCCGTGGCCGGAATCAGCTGCGTGAGATGCACGACGATGAGTTCCTCGACAGGATCCACCCAGTAGGTGCTGTGATACGCACCGCCCCAGCCGTACTCGCCTGCTGAACCGTACTGACCGCGCGCACCCGGATCCTGCACGATGGAGAAGCCCAGTCCCATGCGCTGACCGGTGGTGAATGCCAGGTCGCCGATGTGATTCATGGTCATCAGTTCGACGGTCTTGCGACCCAGCAGCCGTGTCCCTTCGAACTCACCACCGTTGAGCATCATCTGCAGAAAGCGCGCATAGTCGGGTGCGGTGGACACCAGGCCCGCGCCGCCGGAGAAGCTGCGTCGTGGACCATCGACATACGCGCCCTGTGCCGCGGCGCCGTTGTCCGGCGCACGTGTCAGTTGTTCCTCTTCGATGCCGTACACCACGGCCAGCCGGTCGCGCTTGTCGGCAGGAACGAAGAAGTGCGTGTCGTTCATGCCCAGTGGCCCGAACACGCGCGCGGATAGAAATCTATCCAGCGGCTCACCACTGACGCGCTCCACCAGCGCGCCGAGGATGTCGGTGCTGTAGCCGTACACCCAGCGCTGCCCCGGATGCGCGGCGGCCGGCAACGCGGCGATGCGCGCGACAATGTCGCCGATCGGCTCATCGCGATCGGCGAGGTACCAACCCTGTAGGCCGGCCTCCTGCCAGCGATCCGCGGCCGGGCCGGTGCCATAGTCGAATCCGGAGGTGTGTGTGAGCAGATCCCGAACGGTGATCTGCCGTCGCGCCGGTACGACTTCGTAGCCAGCCTCGTGCGGCTCCGCCACGGTGGTCGTTGCGAACGCCGGCAGCCAGCGGCTGACGGGATCGTTCAGCAGCAGCCGTCCTTCTTCCACCAGCATCATGGCGGCGACGCTGACCACCGCCTTGGTCTGTGAAGCGATGCGGAACAGCGTATCGTCGTGCATCGGTGCACCGGCCTCGCGGTCACGATGACCGAATGCCCGCAGATAGACGATGCCGCCTCGTCGGGCCACCAGCGTAACCGAGCCGGCGAGCTGGTCTTCGTCGACATAGCGCTGCAGCGCCGTGTCCAGTTGCCGCAGTCCCGCGTCGGACACGCCGGCGGCCTGCGGGGCAATCGTTGTGAAGGCCGGGCTGTCGGCCAGCACCGGCAACGCCAGCAAGCTCAGCAGCAGACCAGGGATGCACAACGGAATTCTCGCGTTCGGCATGACGTTTCCTTTGCTTTTAGCGGACTTCGACATCCTCACCGCGGACACCTGCGCCGCAGCGTCTGAAGTTCAGTGCGGCTGCGATCGGGGGCGGCCGGCGCTGCCGTAGATGCCGGTATCCAGATCCGCATACTCTTCCTCGCCAAGCACCACCACGCGGTTGCGGCCGGCTTCCTTGGCGCGGTACAGCGCCTCGTCGGCCAGCTGCAGTGCACCGGCGGGTGAGCGATGCGTGGAAGGCTGCACCACCGCGGCACCAACGCTTACGGTAACCGAAACGGTAGCCGCCGGGTCATCGCTGCTGGCATCTGCCAGACGCGTGCGCTCCACTTCGGCACGCAGACGCTCGGCCTGTTCAGCGACGCCGCCGGGCCTCGCATCGTACAGCAGCACGCAGAATTCCTCGCCACCATAGCGGGCGGCCACATCCATCGGACGCTGGGCGAACTGTTTCACCACCTGTGCCACACGGCGCAACGCGGCATCGCCGGCCTGATGGCCGTGCTCGTCGTTGTAAGGCTTGAAATGGTCGATGTCGACGAACAGCAGGCCCAGTGCGCGCTCCTCACGCGCACACTGCTGCCACAGCGTGGCCAGCTGCGAGTCCAGCGCACGACGATTCTTCAGTCCGGTGAGCGGGTCACGCTCCAGCAGCTCGCCGATCAGCGCCTCCTCCAGAAAGCTGCGCCGCAGCAGCAGCTCGACTTCGTAGCAGATCAGTGCCGCCAGTGCGCCGGAGGAGGCGAGCAGCACCACGCCTTTCAGCAGCACGGCATCGGGCAGCGGATACAGCGTCGATGCCACCAGGAACGCGGCCAACCCCACCACCGCGGTGATCAGCGCGGTGCGGAACACCAGGCCCATGAACAGGAAGATGGCCGGCATCATCAGCACCGGCAGCGCCAGATCCTCCGGCGAGCCACTGGAGATGGATTCCGCCGCGAGCAGTGCGATCAGTCCGGCCAGCACCGGTGCGATCACGCCCATGGCCTGGAAATACATGCGCTGATACAGCCGACTCATGACTACGATCAGGATCATCACGGTGAGTGGCAGCGCAAGCCCGAAATGCACTGCCACGGTGGCCGTGAATCCCCCATCGCGTGCCAGTTTCTCGAAGCTGAACGCCAGCGCCATCAGAAACGCGAACATGGCGAAAGTGCGCACCCGCAGATGGACCTCATCGAGGCGGCGCGACAGGTACTCCTCCTCCAGCGCGGCCTCGAAACGCAGCCGCACCGGCCCGCGCCTGAGTTCGCGGGCATGCGCGGTATCAGGCAGTTCGGCGGCATTGATGCGCGGCAACGGATTCATCGGCATCGAGCGTGCGTTGCCGCGCGCCACATCCCAAGGACGCAGTTCGCAGAATTCCCCCTGTT
The DNA here is from genome assembly GCA_050485545.1 of Gammaproteobacteria bacterium. Taxonomy (GTDB): domain Bacteria; phylum Pseudomonadota; class Gammaproteobacteria; order Steroidobacterales; family Rariloculaceae; genus JBJHBP01. Next base: position 47,024 of record JBJHBP010000005.1, on the reverse strand, counting down.
GCAGGCACCGGGGCGGGTGCCTGTTGCGGATGCGCCGTTCATCGTGATGGCAGCGCGCGGCGGCGGCGGAAGCGGAAAAACCGCTCGATGAACTCGCCGAAGACGCCGGCGGCGAGGCGGGCGGAGTGCTGCATGTGGCGGTGGGTAGCCAGCAGCGCGGCTTCGGCATCGAAGGCCACGGTGCCGTTGGCCACTTCCGGCACCTGATCGCGGGAGGCGATCCAGCGGCGGATCAGTGGCGCGTCGGCCTCCAGGTGGAACTGCACGCCATAGGCGCTCTCACCAATGCGAAAGGCCTGATGGGCACAGGTCTTCGATTGCGCCAGATGCACGGCGGCGTCGGGCAGCGTGAAGGTGTCGGAATGCCACTGGAATATCGTTTCGCCGGCGGTGAAGTGCGCGAACAGCGGATCGTCCGCGCCCGCCGCGGTCGGCTCGACCCGGGTCCAGCCGAACTCCGGCGCCGCGCCGCGCCGAGTCTCCCCGCCCATGCAGGCCGCCATCAGCTGTGCGCCCAGACAGATGCCGAGCAGCGGCAGATCGGCGTCGACGGCCGCACGAATCACCTCCTTCTCGTAGTCCAGATGCGGGTAGCGATCCGTGTCATCCGCTGCCATCGGTCCGCCGAGCACGACGAGTCCGTGATATCGGTCCAGCGATATGCGCGCCTTCTCGCTGCGATGAAAGTTGACATAGCGGATGCGGAATCCGGCATCGCGGAACATCGGGTCGAGTATGCCCAAAGGTTCCGCCGCCACATGCTGGAATACAAGCAGTTTACGCATATCCGCCTCACGCCATGCTATTCGCGAACGGTCGCCAGAATATCGACAGCAGGATCGCGCCGAGAACCACACGATAGACCACGAACGGCTGCATGCCGATGCGGCGTATGAACGCGAGGAAGTAGTGAATGCACAGATACGCACTGATGCCGGAAATGACGGTGGCAACGATCATGAGGGTCCAGTCCACATCCAGACCGGTGCGGGCCAGCTCGCCCACTTCCAGTGCGCCGGCGAGAAAGATGACCGGGATGGACAGCAGAAACGAGAACCGCGATGCGCCCTCGCGACTCATGCCCATGAACAGGGCGGCGGTCATCGTGATGCCCGAGCGCGACGTGCCCGGAATCAGGGCCAGCGCCTGGGCCAACGCAATCACCGTGATTTCCCGCCAGCCGATCTGGTATTCGTTCTTCTGGCCACGCCACTTCCAGTCGGCCCAGCCCAGCAGCAGCCCGAAACCGATCAGGGCGAAGGCCAGCACCACCGGATCGCGCAGCAGCGCGGTGACTTCGCTGCGAAACATCAGCCCCGCAAGCCCCACGGGAATCGTCCCCAGACCCACCGCCCACGCCAGCCGCGCTTCCGGTGTCAGCCGTCGGCTGCGCAGTGAAGCCAGCCACTCGACGATCATCGCGCGCAGTTCAAGGCGAAAGTACCAGACCACCGCCGCCAGACTGCCGATATGCAGCGCCACATCGAACGCCAGACCCTGATCGTCCCATGGGGTGAGCACCGGTACCAGTATCAGGTGGCCGGCACTTGAGATCGGGAGGAACTCGGTAATGCCCTGAACGAGCGCGAGTACGATTGCCTGAATCCAGTCCATAGGGCGCGCATGTTAGACAGATTGTCCGGACAGGGACAGCGCGGGGGCCGCACATTTATGTCGGAGTTGCGAGGGTGGCGGCGGTGTCGCGGTGCTTTCAGGGGGGTGGGGGTGATGCGTGGGTGGCGCAGGTTTGGCCGGCCCATGCGGCAACGAGCCAGGTGATGATGGATGCGGCGATGGTGACGGCGGCGAGGTCGGCGCGGCCGGCCTGCATCAGCTGCAGGTTCTCGAGGCTGAAGATGGAGAAGGTGGTGTAGCCGCCAAGGACACCGTGAATGACGAAGTGTCGCTGCAGCTCAGCGGCGGGCCAGCGACCATCGGCGGCGGTCAGCGTGGCGTACAGCCCGATCAGGAACGAGCCGCTGACATTGACGAACAGCGTCGACCACGGGATCGCGATTACGGTCAGCTGCGGATGTGTGGCGGTGAGCAGCCAGCGACACGCGGCGCCGATGGCGCTGCCCAGGCCGATGACCGCGTACAGCTTCGCGCTGTTCATCTTCGGGCTGTTCATGGCTGCACGATCGGGTTGCGCGCCCAGGCCGCTTCAACCGCGAAGTAGCCCAGCGCCACCGCCAGCAGGCACAGGCCGACTGAACCGACCAGATAGGCGAACGCCATGCCCGGGCGGCGCTGTCGCAGCAGCGTCAGCCATTGCAGGCTGAAGGACGACACAGTGGTGTAGGCACCGAGGAAACCGATCGCCAGCAGATGCCAGGCCGCGGCGGACGAATCGCCGCCGGTTGCCATCGCAGGTGCCATGCCGGATGCGATCAGATGCGCGGCGAGCGCGCCGATGGCCAGTGAGCCACTGACGTTCACCACCAGCGTCCCCCACGGCAGACGCTGCCCCATATGCAGGGCGAACCAGTGCGCGAGACCGAAGCGTGCCGGCCCGCCCAATGCACCGCCCAGCATCACCCACAGCGCGGCCGTCACCGGCTACACCGCGAAATCGTTCTGTCGCCATGCCTCGTACAACGTGACAGCGGCGGCATTGGACAGATTGAGGCTGCGGTTGCCCGCGCGCAGCGGTATGCGCAGTCGATGCTCGGCCTGGAAACTGGCGAGCACGTCTTCGGGCAGGCCGCGGGTCTCGGGGCCGAGCAGGAAGGCATCGCCTGCGACCAGACGCGCGTCGTACAGCGACCGGGTGGCCCGCGTGGTCAGCGCGTAGACCTGCGATTCGCCGAGCGTTGCCAGGCAGTCCGTCAGGGAATCATGCTCGCTGATGCGCGCCAGCTCGTGGTAATCCAGCCCGGCACGTCGCAGGCGACGCTCTTCCAGTGTGAATCCCAATGGATGAACCAGATGCAGGGCCGCGCCCACGTTCGCGCACAGACGGATCACATTGCCGGTGTTCGGCGGAATCTCCGGCTGATAGAGGATCAGGTGAAACATCGATGCGATCGGATTGGCGGCCCGGGTACCGTGGTGAGTTGTTGTGGCGGGCCGCCGTGGTAAGTTGCCCTTGCAAGTTGTTGTCGACGCCGCGGCTGCATGATAATACCGCGTTCACCGATCAGGGGATGATTGCCGGCCATGAGCCGCCTTGCACTGGATTTCTGCGGCCTCAAGCTCGATTCGCCGGTGGTGTTGCTGTCGGGGTGCGTGGGCTTTGGTGAGGAGTACACGCGTATCGAGGGCTTCTCGAACCGTGACGCCGGCGCCATCGTACTGAAGGGCACCACGCTCAAGGCACGGCTGGGCAATCCGCCACACCGCGTGTGGGAAACCGCGTCCGGCATGCTGAATGCCATCGGTCTGCAGAATCCGGGCGTGGACCACGTGGTGAAGAAGATTCTGCCGAAGCTGGATTTCTCCGAGACACGATTCATCGCCAATGTCTGCGGATCGACCATCGAAGAGTACGCCGAGGTGACGCGGCGTTTTGACGACTCGCCCATCGACGCCATGGAGATCAATATTTCCTGCCCGAACGTGAAGGAAGGTGGCGTGGCCTTCGGCAACTACCCGGAGATGTCGGCGCGTGTGGTCGAGGCCTGCCGCAGGGTCACCAGCAAACCGCTGATCACCAAGCTGTCGCCGAACCAGACCGACATCGCCGCAAACGCGATTGCGTGCATGGAAGCGGGTAGCGACGGCCTGGCGGTGATCAACACGCTGATGGGCATGGCGGTGGATACGCGTACGCGCAGACCCATCATTGGCAACGTGCAGGGCGGACTGTCCGGCCCGGCGATCAAGCCGATGGCGCTGCTGAAACTGCACCAGGTGTATGAGCACGCGCGCAGCCGCGGCGTACCGATCATCGGGCAGGGCGGCGTGGAAACCACGAACGATGCGCTGGAGTTTCTTTTTACCGGTGCCAGTGCCGTCGGCGTGGGCACCGCGCTGTTCTACGACCCGATGGCGGTGCGCGCGATCAACGCCGGCCTCGATGAATATCTGCACACACACGACATTGCGTCGGTCGGTACGCTGACCGGCATGCTGGATACCGGCAGCCGCGCCGAAGTGCCGGTCAGCGGATGATCGGCACCTTAGCGGCGCCGGCGCTTGCCCTGAGGGTGCAAGCTGGTATATCAGAGTGCGGCGAAGCCGCGGGCGCGGCTACAGGGAAGAAAGCGCAGGTGAGGGAACAGAATTGAGTATTCATCCGACTGCCGTGGTGTCAGACCAGGCGCAGATCGCGGCGGACGTGGAGATCGGGCCGTTCTGCGTTCTGGAAGGTAACGTAACGATTGGCGCGCATACCGTGGTTGAGTCGCATGTGCGCCTCGGCAGCCGCTATGGCCGCGTGGTCATCGGCGAGCACAACCACATCCAGCACGGCGCCGCGCTCGGCGGACCGCCTCAGGATCTGTCCTATGAGGAGGCCGACACCGCGCTGATCATCGGCGACCACAATCGCATTGGCGAGTACGCGAACATCAACCTGGGTACCGCGAAGGGCGGAGGCATTACCAGGCTTGGCGATCACACTTTCATCATGGCCTACGTGCACATCGGCCACGACTGTGACATCGGTGACCACGTGATCATCACCAATGGCACGCAGCTGGCCGGCCACGTGGTGTGCGAGCACCATGCGCTGCTCAGTGGCCTGGCCGGCGTCACGCAGTTTGTCCGGCTGGGCGCGTACTCGTTTCTGGTCGCCGGTTCGTTCGCCAACAAGGACATCGTGCCCTACGCGATCGCCGAGGGTCACTGGGCAACGCCGCGCGCCAGCAACCGTGTCGGCCTGCGCCGTGCCGGCTATTCGGCCGAGGGACGGCGCAATGTCGATCATGCCTTGCGGCTGGTCATGGATCGGGCACTGACCATCGATCAGCTGGTGCAGCGCATCGAGTCCGAGTGTGACCTGACACCATCCATCGAGCATCTGGTGACCTTCATCACATCGTCGACCCGGGGACTGGCGCGTGGCGAGTAACGTGCGTGCGGCGGTGGTCGGCACCGGCTACCTCGGCAAGTTTCATGCCGAGAAGTACGCGGCGTTGCCGAACGCCGACCTGATCGGTGTTTCGGATCTTCGACCGGACGTCGGACAGGCCGTGGCCGCGGCCTGCGGCACCCGATTTTTTGCCGACTATCGCGACCTGGCCGGCAAGGTCGACGCGGTGACGATTGCATCGGACACTTCCACGCACTTTGAAATCGCGCAGTACTTCCTCGAGCAGGACGTGCATGTGCTGGTGGAAAAACCGATGACGGTCACCAGCGAGGAAGGAGCGATACTCAACGACATTGCGGCGCGGCGCGGACTGAAGCTCCAGGTAGGCCACATCGAGCGCTTCAATCCGGCGCTGCTGTCGGCTCGTGATGAATTGACCGCGGTACGGTTCATGGAATGCCATCGGCTGGCGCCATTCAAGTCGCGCGGCACCGATGTGCATGTGGTGCTCGATCTGATGATTCACGACCTGGATGTGATCCTGTCGCTGGTGAACGCCCGGCCGCTGAATGTGACGGCCGTCGGCATCGCCGTGCTCACGGCCAGCCCCGACATCGCCAACGCGCGCATCGAGTTCGACAACGGCGCAATCGCGAACGTCACCGCATCACGGGTGTCGACGAACGCGCAGCGCAAGTTTCGCGTTTTCCAGCATCAGCAGTATCTGTCCATCGATTTCGGCAAGGGTGAAGTGCAGCGCGTCATCGCCGACGGCAATGTCGAGGGCGACGGGCCGCCACTGAGCGTGAAGAGCTGGAGCCTGGAGAAAGGCGATGCACTGCTGGCGGAAACATCCGCCTTCGTGCGCTCGATTCAGCAGGATCTGCCCTGCGAGGTGACCGGCGAGGACGGCGTGGTCGCGCTGAAACTGGCCGAAACCATCATTGCCGATATCGAGAAGCGCGCGCTGTTCTGACGTCCTGCGTGTCGCCACCAGACAACGGGACCGTCGATGCGTCGAACGTGCCGTTTGCCGGGAGGTTTGATTCTCGGTCCTCCGCCTCGCCCCTCAATAGGTCAGGATCGTCTCGCTGAAGACTACCTGACTATCAGTGGGGTGGCCGGTGCGGGAAGTATCTGTCCCAGTGCAGATATGCGCTCTCGCTGTTGATCGATGGCCAAACGCAGCACCGAGTCGGAGAAGTGTGCGTCAATGAGCGCCTCCGCAGTCTGCGGATCGCGCTGGTGTAGGAGGGCCAGTGCCGCCGTGCTTTCCAACATGGCTTGTTGACGGGCTCCCACCCCATCAAAGGCATCGAGGACGCGTGCATCGACGATACCATGAGTGGCAATGCCCTGGACGAGGGTCGCCGTCAAAGCGCGATTCCGGTAAGTCCCGTCTACCTGTGTCAACGCCCATTGCTGCGCGGCATCGGGAGCATGAATGGTCCATGCCCCTGCCGCCGCAGAAAAGGCTGACGCGCGCGCCTCCGGGTCAGCAAGGCTGGCTGCCCACTGTGTAGCCGCGTAGGGGTCCTCCAGCGCCCACCGCGAAGCGACCGCTCCACTGGCGTCCGCAGGCGGCTGAAGCGCGCTGCCGAGCAGGCGCGCAGCGGCCGGTGCATCGAAATTCTGATTGAACACGATCTGTTGCGCCGTGGCCGAGACCCATGAATCGTAGTCCGGGTCGCCACGGTGGTTACTCAACCACGCCAGTGCAGCATCCGCATCGTTCGCAGCATAGACTTTGGCGACCTCCTCAATCCATCGACTCCGCAGTTCATTTGGCAGGCTGGGTAGAAAGGCGGCGGAAGGCTCCAATTCGCTGGTGGCGAATCCTCGCGCGAGACTCGCCACCATCTCAGTGCCGGGCGTAGAGTGGGTGGTGAGCGCCCATCGCAGTGCACCGTCAGGATCCGCTAGTGACCACGACTCGATCATCGCATGCATGGTTTCGCTATAGGCTTCACCGGCGGCGAGTAATCGGTCAGCTACGGCAGGCATCTGGCCCGGGTTCACCGATTCTGGCGACATGAGGGGAGGCCCACCAGATCCAAGAAGTGCGGTCGTCAGCAGGATTGCCGCGTTCGGTTGACTGAGTGCATAGTCAATCGCATCGACCGCGTTGTTTAGTGCAATTTGCCTTAGCGTCACCAATTGCAGGCGCAAGGATCCCGTGGCAACGGCCCACTCGAACGCACCTTCCCCTTCTTGGCGGGGATAGGCGTCTGCGATCACCATTTGCAACAGTCTACGGTCTTCGCCAACAGGTAACGAGCCTAGCAATGAGATAAGAACCGAGAGGTCTCTGTCGGCGAGTACGCGCAGCGCTTCGGTTCTGAATGTGGTTCGGAAGCGAGGTGGTAGTCGTTCTGCAACTGCCAGCAATCGCTCGGGATCGCTGGCCGCGATCATTTGCAATGCCAGTGGTGTGCTTAGCTCCGGTTGCTGCGGATCCGAAACGATATAGTCCAGTGCACCTGACGGGTCTAGTCTCGACCATTCAGCGAGGACACCGTATCGAAACAAGTTCCGAATGGTCGAATCGGGGATATTCGCTGCCTCGCGCAGCGCGCCGGTCGGATCCCGACGTGCCCATACTGCCGCTATATGCCGAACGGCACGCGCCTGAGCGTCATGCTCGTCCAGCAGCAATGCCTTACGCAGCGAGTTGCCGGGATCTGCCTGGGCGTGCTGGACCAGTACGTCAATCCTGACATTGAGCAGGTCATCGCGAGACACCATGGTGGTGATGCGATCCAGGGTAACGTGATCATCTTGGAAGAATTCGATGAGCGTCATCAAGACAAAGCGAGCGGTGGCCGGATCTCTTAACGCGCGCACCGCTGCGCTGGCCACGTCGGGATCCGCCGCCATCCATGCACTAAAGGCCAAACCGACGAATTCGTGCCGCAGACCGAGACGCATAGTCGTGTCGACCGCGCGCGCCGGATCAATTTCCGCAAGGCGCATCACCACAGCCTCAAGCTCTGCGTCGCGGGAACCGTCGATGGCCTGCGAGTTCAGCTGTTCGATCCAAAGTACGAGTCCGATGGGATCGTTGAATTGAGACACTGCACGGTAGTGTGCGAGCCGCGGTCCTAGCAACGGAAGACCGTCAGAAACTGCAGGTGTCTCGGTCTGAATGACGCCTTCGTTGGGTGCTTCCAACGACGCAGCCAACTGCTGACCATCGGGTAGGATGGTCAGGGGCGACACATTGGGAATCGGACCGTGAAGTAGCGCCGCTGCGGATCCGAGCATCAATCCTGCCACCAGAGTCATGAGGGTTTTCATGGCCCGTTGCTTCTGCTCAAGTCGGGAGCAACGAGCTCCCAATACGCGAACGCTTGGTTTCTCGCCTCGCTCGGTGGCAGGCTGCGAATCCAGAGATCCGCCGCATCAGCATCCGTTCGCGCCCACGTCATGATCACTGCACGGAGCGCAGCGGCCTGCATGGGCAGGTCTGTCAATTCAACTGACCATCGCGCCGCTTCCGCGGGCTCTCGATGCGCCCAGTTCGATGCCAACTGTGGAGCAATCGATCGCTGTGCAGCAGGAGATGCTCGACCGAACAGTTGGAGCGCAGTCTGCGTATCGTCAAAGATGGACGCCGCTGAAACAAGTCGTTGAACGACACTGTCGTAGACAGGCTGTCCTTGCAACGAGGCCATTACATCAAGGGCCCCGTGAGGATCCCGCGCGCCGTAAGCTCCCATGGCACCTTCAATCCATTCGTTGCGCAATCGGTCTGGAAGCAGTGCTGCGTGAGCAAGTGATCCGTACGGGTCCTGCACACCCATCTCTGAAGCCAGTGGCCTAATAGTGGCAAAGTTCGCGGCGTTACGTGATGTCAACCACGAGAGCGCAGAGGCCGCATCGACCCTGGCCCAGTGAGACAGTATCGATTGGAGCAATGGTGGCAATTGAGAGCCACTAGCGTGACTCAGGATTCGGTCCGCAAGCTCGGACGCTCGGCCGAACTCGTTCTGGAGACTCGGGCCCAGCCACGCAGGAGGCCTGGGTGATGCGCCACGCGGAAGATTACCTGACATTGCGATGTCGATGGCTCTGTCCAGATCCGTGGCAGCGACTGCTGTCAGGATCGCGTCCGCCAGGTCGGCGCCCGACGATCTCGCCGAATGTGCCCATACAATGGCCGCATCCGCATCGGCCCGTGCGTATCCCAACGCAAGCGCATGCATCATCCGGTTTCGTCCCTCGCCTGCTGGCATGGAATCCACATAGTCGATCGCAGCGGCTGGTCTCTGCTGCGCCAACGCCTCGATGGCGACGTATCGCGCTGCTGTGCGCCACGTCGATGGGAACCGATCGGTAGCAGCAAGCAGCCGGTCCGGGTCGGCAGCCGCTATTGCGCGCAGACCAAGTTCTGCGCGCGTCACGTTCCAAGGATCAGCTGACAGCGTTTCGAGATGGGTCAGGAATCCCTGTGGATCCAGCTCGGCCCAACGCTCCATGGCTGGTCTGGCAAAGAACATTCGGTCTTCCCAGTCTGGCAGATGGTGGATGAGCGAGAGAGCCTTGTCCGGATGAAGCCATGCTCCCTTGGTGGCCAGCGCTTCCAAGACGATACGTCTGGATGATCGGTCAGGTAGGCTTGCTATGCTGAATAGCGCTGTTTCCATGTCCAAGCCGGTAAGTGACGCCAAGCCCTCTAATCGCAGGCTGAGCGCATCCAGCGAAGGTCGTTCGGCGAGCAGCCTGTCGATGGTGTGCTGATTGTTACCAAATACCTCGAGCAACGTCATTGCGACAGCATGCGCAATCAGAGGATCGGGTCCCAGCAGACCGAATCCAGTCAGCGCACCATGCGCATCAATTTCCGCCCAATTGCGGAACACGAAGCTCAGCCAGTGATTGGGCAGGTCGAGTTCGCGTAACAGCACCACAGCCTTGGGAGGATCGACCTCAATGAGTCGACTCAGAAGCAGCTCGAGCGTGAATCCCCGACCGGGTGAGGGGTTGGATGTCGCAGCATGCCGAATCTCGCGTTTCAGCTGATCAGAATTCCTCAGTTCTGCGATGGCACTATATGCTTGCAGTCGAGCGGATACCGAGAGCGCATCCTCGATTTTGAGCAGAGGGGCTATGCTGGTTGTCAGGGAGCTGCGATGCGCCAATCCTTGCGCAGCTCGATCAGACTCAAGGCCAAAGCCCCCGAGAAGGATCAGTTGTACGGCGACTATGCCGAACAGAACACCTGTCAGAAAGATCGACAGATGCTTCGAGAGTGACACGGTACTCTACCCTTGGTCCTAAACGTATGCGTCTTCAAATTCGCGCATCTCTGAAGTACCTAATACCAAGGGCATGTCATAGGATTGAATTCGATGCACCCTGTCTTCCAATCGAAAGCGTACAGCCCAAGGCCGAGAGGAGCCTTCAGATTGCTTATATCGACAGCCGCAAAATAGCCCGTTATCGGCAGCATGCCTTCGAAGCCGAAGAAAGGGCCTGCATAAGCTAACCCGCTTGATGGAACTGGTGTCATATGCGCCTGAATAGTGGTGCCTCCATACATTCCAGGCTTGGCGATAACAGCCTTTGCTCCGATATGAGAAAAGAGATCGTAGTCTTCAGGTGCATCTGTCTGGGTGTGGACAAAATAGAGGATGCCGAATTCTTGCTGTTCCAGAACGAGGTCCCAGGTAAGCTCAGCGTGCCCGCCTTGCCATGCAAATAGCAATGTTATCCCCGCTAATAGGCGTGTGCAGTGCACGGGGATGCGCGCCCAGGAAAACATGTTAATCATGGTCTGCTCTGCCTTTCGCTAAATATACCGAATGTGGTTCGGCAATTTTCTACTCCTGTTCTCAAGAGAAGTCAAGGAGAGCTGGCCGCCAGTGGCGAGGGCCATCAAGGTGGACAGGAAAAGCAACCGGGCAGAGCGACTCCCCCTTCAGACGCGGCCTTCCAGTCCCAGCTCCCTGATCTTGCGGGTCAACGTGTTACGGCCCCAGCCGAGCAGCTTGGCCGCCTCGAGGCGTTTGCCGCGGGCGCGGCGCAGCGCGGCGACGATCAGCGTGCGTTCAAAAGCCGGCAGGGCGTCGTCCAGCAGCGGCTGCTCGAGACTGCCGGACAGACGCGACTCGGCCCACTGCGCAAGTCCCGACGTCCAGTCCGTGTTGCCCTGCACCGTGGATCCGCCCAGTTCACGCGGCAGATCCTGCGCAACGATCTCGCGTCCGGCTGCCACAACGGTGAGACGGCGGCAGCAGTTGACCAGTTCGCGCACATTGCCGGGCCAGTCGTATTCGAGCATCAGTTTTTCGGCTTCCGGGCTCAGCGTCTTGGGCGCGACGCTGAGTTCACGGGCGGCCTGCTCCAGGTAGAAGCGCGTGAGCTCGCCGATATCTTCCCGGCGGTGACGCAGCGGCGGCACCTGGATGCGCATCACGTTCAGTCGGTGAAACAGGTCCTCGCGAAAGCGCGACGCCTGCACGGCCTGACCGAGGTCCTGGTGCGTGGCGGCGATCACGCGAACATCCACATGAATTGGCGTTTGACCACCGACGCGGAAGAACTCGTTCTCGGCCAGCACACGCAGCAGGCGCGTCTGCAGTGCCGGTGACATGTCACCGATTTCGTCGAGAAACAGCGTGCCGCCGTCGGCCTGCTCGAAGCGGCCGATGCGTCGCTCGGTGGCGCCGGTGAACGCGCCTTTCTCATGGCCGAACAGTTCCGACTCCAGCAGTTCGGCGGCAATCGCCGAGGTGTTCAGCGCTACGAACGGTTCGTTGACGCGGGGTGAATTGTCGTGGAGCGCCCGCGCAACCAGCTCCTTGCCGGTGCCCGATTCACCGGTGATCAGCACCGTCATGCTGGAACGGGACAGCCGACCGATAGCGCGGAATACTTCCTGCATGGCCGGCGCCTGGCCGATGATGCGCTTCGGCTCGCGTTGTTCAGCGGCACCGCTGGTGGCTTTCACCGTGTGCCGGGCCGCGCGTGAAACCAGCTCCACCGCTTCGTCGATGTCGAACGGTTTGGGCAGATACTCGAACGCACCGCCCTGGTAAGCGGAGACCGCGCTCTCCAGGTCCGAATGCGCGGTGATGACAATGACCGGGATATCCGGGTCGCTCACCGCGAGGCGATCCATCAGCTCCAGACCGGTCATATCCGGCATACGTATGTCGGTCACGATCACATCGGGCTTTTCGCGGTCCAGCTCGCGAAAAAAGTCGTGACCGGACTCGAAGCAGCGCGGCATCATCTGTGCCTGTTTCAGTGCCTGCTCCAGCACCCAGCGTACGGACTCATCGTCGTCGATGACCCAGACACTCAAACCCGGTGTCGCCATCAGCGCTTACCTCCTGCGTTGCCGTGGCCGCGTTCCCTGCCGTTACCATTGCCATTGCCGTTGCCGTTGCCGTTACCGTTACCGTGTTCGTTCAGTACCGGCAGTCGCATGTGGAACACCGTACGGCCCGGCTGACTGGTGAACTCGACGAGGCCGCCGGCGCGACTGACCAGGTCCTGGGCGATCGTCAGACCCAGGCCGGTGCCCGTGGTGCGGCCGGTCACCAGTGGATAGAAGATGGTTTCCTTGAGGTCATCGGGAATGCCCGGTCCGGAGTCTTCGACTTCCGCGGACAGCACCAGGCGGTGCTGTTCACCGCCCAGGTTGTAGTTCGACAGGGCGCGGGTGCGGAAGATGATGCGCCCGCGCTGCCCTACGGCCTCCAGCGCGTTGCGTGCCAGGTTGAGAAAGGCCTGGATCATCTGGCCACGATCGACCGTCAACGGCGGCAGGCTGGGATCATAGTCGCGGACGAGTTCGACATCGGCCGGCTTTTCGGCGCCGATCAGCTTGGCCACGTGTTCGGTGATCTGGTGCAGGTTGATCAGTTCCGGCCTGGGTGCGCCACCGGCCTTGAGAATGTTGTCCACCAGAGCGTTGAGGCGGTCGGCTTCGTCGATGATGACGCGCGTGTAGGCTTTCAGTTCCGCGCCGGGAAGCTGGCGCTCCAGCAGTTGCGCGGCGCCGCGCAGTCCGCCCAGCGGATTGCGTATTTCGTGAGCGAGCTGGCGAATGATGCGCCGGCTCAGACGCTGCTGCGCGACCAGTTCGGCGTCGCGGCGCAGCAGGCGGTCGCGCTCGGTATCGGCCAGTTCCAGCAGCACACCACCATCGAGATCCAGTGGTGTGGCGTGACAGTCCAGCGTGAGCACCCTTTCGCCGGCGCGCAGTTGCAGTTCGCGCAGCCGATAGGTGCTGTGGTTGGTGAGCACACGTCGACACAGCTCGACGAGCTCATCGGCGCCGAGCAGAAACGCCGTGACGGGTTTGCCCAGGATCTGACGTTCGCTGAGGCCGAGCAGGTTCTCGCCGGCCGGGTTCAGGTAGCAGGCGTTGAGATCCGCGTCGAGATGCAGCAGCGCGGTGGTGAGGCTCCCCAGCAGCTGTCCGCTGTCGGGCCGACGTGTTGCGCCGGTGGGAGTGCGCGCGCTGCGGGGGCCGCCTAGCGGCCCGGAAGATTCTGCCGAGGAACCTGACGGGGCACGTTCGGATTGTTCGGGTTCTGGATACTGGTCTGCTGGATGAACACGGTGATCACGTCGGAGCTGAGCAGCGCACCGCCATCCTCGTCCAGCACCAGCGCCTGGAGCGTGTGCTCGCCGCGCCAGACCTCCGTGAGCTCGAAGCGCGTGGCCCGCGCGCGAACATTCTGCCGTTGCCCGTCCCGTGAGATCTCGATCTGATGGCCGGGCAGCAGCGAGGGCGGGTCGAGTTCGACCTCGACGGTCAGATTGCCGCCGGTGTTCCAGAGCGTATCCTCGTGATCGGGCCGGGTAATCACCAGCGAACGATACGGTCGGGTCGGCTCCGGCTGCTCCGCTGCTGGTGTAACGGGCTGAGTGGCGGGCATCGGCGCCGACTGCGCGGATCCCAACTCCACCTGCCGTGCACCCGGTACCGGTCGATCCGAGTAGTGAACCTGACCGTTCTCGTCGGTCCACGTCCACGCCTGTGCCGCGGCGGTGCCGCTGACGCAGAACAGTAACGACAGGAGTACCCACGTTCGCATGCCTCAAATCTTATGCCTATCTGCAGTAGCCGCCAACCGGTGCGGCGGGATTGTGTGAACCCCGCCGCACAATGGTTTAACAGAATCCGGGCCGGTCAGGGCCCGGTGTCCGACGGATTGGTCCTTCGGATCAGGTCAACGGGATCAGAGGCTGTAGTACATGTCGAACTCGACAGGATGCGTGGTCTTCTGCAGCCGCAGGATTTCACCCTGCTTCAGACCGATGTAGGCGTCGATCAGATCGTCGCTGAACACATCGCCGGCGGTGAGGAAGTCACGGTCCTTGTCGAGAGCTTCCAGAGCCTGCTGCAGACTGAAGGCCACGGTCGGGATGGCCTTTTCCTCTTCGGGCGGCAGGTCGTACAGATCCTTGTCGATCGCCTCACCCGGATGGATCTTGTTGCGGATGCCATCCAGACCCGCGAGCAGCAGCACGCTGAATGCGAAGTACGGGTTCGCGGTGCTGTCGGGGAAGCGGACTTCGACACGACGGGCCTTCGGATTCGGGACATAGGGCACGCGGATCGCGGCGGAGCGATTGCGTGCCGAGTAGGCGAGCAGCGTCGGCGCCTCGAAGCCCTTCACCAGACGCTTGTAGCTGTTGGTGCTGGCGTTGGTGAACGCGTTGATGGCGTGGGCGTGCTTGAGGATGCCACCGATGTAGTACAGCGCGGTCTCCGACAGGCCACCATAGCTGTCACCACTGAACAGGTTCTTGCCGTCCTTGGCCAGCGACTGATGCACATGCATGCCGCTGCCGTTGTCATCGACCAGCGGCTTGGGCATGAACGTGGCGGTCTTGCCGTAGCTGTGCGCCATGTTCAGCACCACGTACTTGAGGATCTGGACTTCGTCGGCCTTTTTCGTGAGCGTGGCGAACTTCACGCCGATTTCGCTCTGACCGGCGGTGGCCACTTCATGATGGTGCACTTCGGTGACCAGGCCCATCTCTTCCAGGGCCAGACACATCGCCGAGCGCATATCGTGCAGTGAATCGACCGGCGGCACCGGGAAGTAGCCACCCTTGATCGTCGGGCGATGGCCGATGTTGCCGGTTTCGAAGGACTTGCCGGACTGCCAGTGGGCTTCCGTGGAGTCGATGGCGTAGAACGCACCCTGCATGGCAACGGACCAGCGGACGTCGTCGAATACGAAGAATTCGTTTTCCGGTCCGAAGAATGCTTCGTCGGCAATGCCGGTGGAACGCATGTAGGCTTCGGCGCGCTTGGCCAGCGAGCGTGGGTCACGCATGTAGCCCTGCATGGTCGAAGGCTCGTAGACGTCGCAGCGCAGATTCATTGTCGGTTCTTCGCTGAACACGTCGAGGACGGCCGACGACGGATCCGGCATCAGCACCATGTCTGAATCCTGGATGCCTTTCCAGCCCGCAATGGACGAGCCATCAAACATCTTGCCTTCTTCGAAAAAGGTTTCATCGATGGCGTGCGAGGGCATGGTCACATGCTGCTCCTTGCCACGGGTGTCCGTCAGGCGCAGATCGACGAATTTGACGCCCTTCTCCTTGATCATTTTTAAAACGTCCGCTGGCGACATGTTCTTCCTCCGTATGGTGTCGTTGAACGGTTGCTTACCGCTTCGGGTTCGGGCCGGGTCGTCCGGCGCTGCCCAGTTTCAGAGCTCTAGTCTGTGCACTTTTTGTGCCAGCGTTGTGACAGAGACAAGTGATTGATTTAAAAGGATTGGCTTAGAGCGCCGCAGGCAATGTGCACTGAAAAAGGGCAGACTCGCTGTCACTGTGCGCTATCGTAGTGCATTCGGTGCAGCAAAGCACCAGTGTCGGGCGTCTGCGGCTCGTAGGAACTTCACCCCGCCATGGCCGTGTGGCATCGGTATACTTGCCGGCCTTGCAGGCCGGTTCAGGTCTGTTCAGGCCAGGGAACGTTATGGAACTGATGGAAAAACTCGTCGCTCTCTGCAAGAGACGCGGATTCATCTTCCCGTCCAGCGACATCTACGGCGGGCTCAACGGTTGCTGGGACTACGGCCCGCTGGGCGTGGAACTCAAGCGCAATATCAAACAGGCCTGGTGGGACGACATGATCGGCCGCCATGACGAGACCGCGGCGCCAGCGGGGGCACCGGCGGGTTTCTCGATGGTCGGCCTGGACGCATCGCTGCTGATGAACCCCAAAGTGTGGGAAGCCAGTGGCCATGTTGGCGGGTTCAGCGATCCGATGGTGGATTGCCGCGAAACCCGCGTGCGCTATCGCGCCGATCAGCTGGCGGTGTTCGAAGTGCTGGTGGAAGGCGGCGCGGTCGGCTCCGGTGCGCTGGAGCTGGCGGCCGGCCAGACGGCGCTGTTCGCGACGCAGGGCGAGGTCGGCGTGACGGACCAGGCATCGCTGCTGGCCCCGCACCGCAAGCGCGTCGCTTCGCTGATGCGGGCGCAGGGTGGCAAGGCCGATGTCTCCGCGATCCGCGCCGTGCCGGGAGCGCTGGAAGACGATGCCACGCGGGCGCGGGTATTCGCGCCGGGCGCTTCGGAGCCTGGCACCTTGACCGCACCGCGTGCGTTCGACCTGATGTTCAAGACCCATGTGGGCGCCCTCGAGGACCATTCCAGTGTCGCGTATCTGCGCCCGGAAACGGCGCAGGGCATATTCGTCAACTTCAAGCATGTCTGCGATACAGCGCGGGTGCGACTGCCGTTCGGCATCGGCCAGGTGGGCAAGGCTTTTCGCAACGAGATCAATCCGCGCAATTTCACGTTCCGCAGCCGCGAGTTCGAGCAGATGGAAATCGAGTTCTTCTGTCGCGCCGATGACGCGCCCGCCTGGTATGCGTACTGGCGCGACCGGCGCTACCGCTGGTATCTGGATCTGGGTATCAGCCGTGACCGCCTGCACCTGCGCGAACACGGCGATGATGAGCTCGCGCACTACGCCGCTGCCTGCGCCGATGTAGAATACGACTTTCCTTTCGGACAGAGCGAGCTGGAAGGCATCGCCAATCGCACCGATTTCGATCTCGGACGGCACATGGAATTCAGCGGTAAGGATCTGCGCTACTTCGACGACGCGGAGGCCGACCCCGACAAGCGCCGTTATCTGCCCTATGTGATCGAGCCGTCGGCCGGCGCGGATCGTGCCACGCTGGCGTTCCTGTGTGATGCGTTCTGCGAGGATGAAGTCGGCGGCGAAACCCGCACGGTGCTCAAGCTGCATCCACGCATTGCGCCGATCAAGGCAGCGGTGTTGCCGCTGGTGAAGAAGGAACAGATGCCTGAGCGCGCGCTGGCGATTTACCGCGCATTGCTGCGGCGCTGGAATGTGTTCTATGACGACAAGGGCGCGATCGGTCGACGCTATCGACGCCAGGATGAGGCCGGTACGCCGTTCTGCATCACCGTCGACGGTCAGACGCTTGAAGATGACACGGTGACGGTGCGTGAACGCGACACCTGCACCCAGCAGCGCGTCCCGGTGTCCGCGCTTGCGGCGTTGCTGGCCGAACGTCTCGATCCTGCTGCGCCCTGACGCTTCGTTGGTCATGGATTCGTTGGTCATGGATTCGTTGGTCATGGATTCGTTGGCGCCGGGTTCGTTGGCGATGGAGAGACGACGGGACCCGGACTACCCGATCATCCGCTCCGGCGCCGATGGAGATGGAGATGGGGTCGGAACTGCTCACGCCGGCCAGCCCCCATCGGCGGAGGTGTTGCCGCCATGCGGCAACCTGGTCGTGCTCGATCGCGACGGCGTGATCAACAAGGAATCGCCCGACTATGTTCGCGATGCCGATCAGTGGCATCCGTTGCCGGGCAGTCTGGAAGCGATTGCGCGATTGCACGCGGCGGGCCGGCGGATCGTGGTGGTGACCAACCAGTCCGGCATCGGACGCGGCCTGATGTCGGCAGCCGCCGTGGGGCGGGTGCACGACAAGATGATCGACGCGGTGGCGCGCACCGGCGGTCGCATAGCCGGCATTTACTATTGCCCGCACCGGCCCGATCAGCATTGCGAATGTCGCAAGCCGGGGCCGGGATTGCTGCGAAGGATCGAACGCGACTTCGGCTGCTCGCTGCAGGGCGCCACGCTTGCCGGCGACAAGCGCAGCGACCTGAACGCGGCCCGTGCCGTCGGTGCCCGACCGGTGCTGGTGTTGACCGGCTACGGACGCGGAACCCACGCGGACATGCTGGCAGCCGGTGAATGGCTGAACGATGTGACCGTGCACGCTGATCTTGCCAGCCTGGTTGATGAGCTGGTGGGTGCGGGATTGCCCGGCGGGCAGCCCGGATGAGTGGCGATCAGCGGCGAGGGAATGCGGGCGCGCAACCGGCGCGGAGAGTGGCGTCCATTGTGTTCACCATCTACATGTTCCTGTCGGTGCCGTTCTATGCGCTGGCCGTGGTGATCAGCGGTGTTTTTCCGCACCCGATGCGCTACCGCACTGCGGCGAGCTGGGTGAACTCGGTGCTGTTCATGCTGCGGAAGCTGTGCGCGCTGGATTATCGGGTGAGCGGTCGGGAACACCTGCCGGATCAACCGTGTGTGGTGTTGATGAAGCATTCGTCGGCCTGGGAAACCATTGCGCAGATCCAGGTTTTTCCTCGCCAGACCTGGGTGCTGAAGCAGGAACTGCTGTGGATGCCCTTCTTCGGATGGGCGCTGAAGGTACTCAGGCCCATTGCGATCGACCGTCGGGGGGGGCGCTTTGCCGTCCAGCAGGTGGTGCGTGAAGGTCGCGAACGGCTCAGGGAAGGTCTGTGGGTGGTGATTTTTCCGGAAGGTACGCGGATGCCGGCCGGGCAGACGCGTCGCTACGGACTCAGTGGCGCACTGCTGGCCGTGGAGAGTGGTGTGCCGGTGATTCCCGTGGCACATGATGCCGGTGACTTCTGGCCGCGGAGGGGGTGGTGGAAGAAGCCCGGAACGGTGCGCCTGGTGATCGGTCCTGCGATCAGCACGCAGGGACGCGACCCGCGCGAGATCAACGAACTCGCGCAGGCCTGGATCGAAGGCAAGGTGGCGGAGCTGCGCGGCGTTGCCGATGCCGCCGATACCGATACCGATACCGATACGGCGAAAGCCGTCGATACCGCCTCCGACTGATCGGCCGGGCCGGGCAACGCCACCGATGACGGCGACGGCGACGCTTCAGTCGTCCGCAGAGTCAGAGATCCGCGGCTTGATCGAGGCCGGGGATCGGTCACATCAGATGTCGAGATTGGACACCGCCAGCGCATTGCGCTCGATGAAGTCACGTCGCGGTTCCACGTGGTCACCCATCAGCGTCGTGAAGATCTCGTCGGCGGCCACGGCGTCGTCGATGCGGACCTGCATCAGGCGCCGCGTCTCGGGATTCACCGTGGTTTCCCACAACTGATCGGGGTTCATCTCACCCAGGCCCTTGTAGCGCTGAATGCTCTGTCCCTGCTTGGCCTGGTGCATCAGCCAGTCCACCGCGTCGGGAAAGCTGGCGACGTCGTATCGATCCTTGCCGCGCAGCACGTAGGCGCCTTCGGCCAGCAGGCCCGTCAGGTCTGTTCCGGTGGAGATGATGCGGCGGTATTCGGGCGAACGGAAGAAGGCCGCCTGAATAGCGCGCGGTGTAGCCACACCATGGTGTTCATGCACGACGACGAGACTGCCTTCGGCGGCATCGCTGGCCGGCTCATAATGAACGCTGTAGCGCGGCCCGGCGTCGCTGAGCAGCCGCAGTCGATCCTCGAGTTTGCTGGCCCAGGCAGTGAGAAAGTCCGCATCGTCAAGATGTTCGGCCGTGACTTCCGGCAGCCACAGCATTTCGCGCAGTACGTTGGCGTCATAGCGCCGGCCCCAGCGGTCGATGATGGCGCGTGTTTCCATGTAGCGTCGCGCCAGATTCTCCAGGGACTGGCCTTCCAGCAGCGGGAAGTCCGGCCGGTTGGTATGCAGCACCGCACTTTCGATCGCGCTGGACAGCAGCAGCGCATTGAGTTCCGCGTCATCCTTGACGTAGTACTCCTGCTTGCCGCGCTTGAGTTTGTACAGCGGCGGCTGTGCGATATACACGTGACCGCGTTCAATCAGCTGGGGCATCTGTCGGTAGAAGAATGTGAGCAGCAGCGTGCGGATATGCGAGCCGTCGACGTCGGCGTCAGTCATGATGATGATGCGGTGGTAACGCAGCGCGGCGATGTTGAATTCCTCGCGACCGATGCCGCAGCCCAGAGCCGTGATCAGCGTTCCGACTTCAGCAGACTGAAGCATTTTGTCGAATCGGGCTTTTTCGACATTTAGAATCTTGCCTTTTAGGGGAAGGATCGCCTGGGTGCGGCGATCACGGCCCTGCTTGGCTGAGCCGCCGGCCGAGTCACCCTCGACGAGGAACAGTTCCGACAGCGCCGGATCCTTTTCCTGGCAGTCAGCCAGCTTGCCGGGCAAGCCGGCTATGTCCAGTGCGCCCTTGCGGCGTGTCATCTCTCGGGCCTTGCGCGCCGCCTCGCGGGCACGCGCCGCTTCGATGATCTTGCCGACAATCACCTTGGCTTCGCCCGGTGTTTCGAGCAGGAAGTTGTCCAGGCGTTCGGCGACCACCGCTTCCACCGCACCCTTGGCCTCGGATGAAACCAGTTTGTCCTTGGTCTGCGACGAGAATTTGGGATCCGGCAGTTTCACGGACAGCACGGCGGTCAGGCCTTCGCGCGAGTCGTCACCTGATGTGGCCACTTTTTCGCGTCGACTGATCCCTTCGCGCTCGATGTAACCATTCAGCGTCCGCGTCAGCGCGGCCCGGAAGCCGGCCAGATGGGTGCCGCCATCGCGCTGTGGAATCGTGTTCGTGTAGCAGAACATGTTTTCCTGATAGCCATCGTTCCACTGCAAGGCGACTTCCACCTGCACATCGCCGCGAGTCTCCTCGAAATACAGCACGGTCGGGTGGATGGGCGTCTTGTTACGGTTGAGGTGCTGGACGAACGCGCGGATACCACCTTCAAACTGAAAGACGTCGTTGCGGCCGTCGCGCTCGTCGGTCAACGCGATGCGGACACCGGAATTGAGGAAGGACAGTTCCCTCAAACGCTTGGCCAGAATGTCGTATTCGAACTCGATGTTCGAGAAGATGGTCTGGCTGGGCTTGAAGTGGATGGTGGTGCCGCTGCGATCGGTGTCGCCGGTTACGCTCAGCGGTGCCTGGGGCACACCCAACTGATAGAGCTGCTTGTGCACATGGCCGCCGCGACGAATGGTCATTTTCAACGTTTCGGACAGCGCGTTGACCACCGAAACGCCAACACCATGCAGGCCGCCCGAGACCTTGTAGGAGTTGTCGTCGAACTTGCCGCCGGCATGGAGCACGGTCATGATGACCTCTGCAGCGGACCGGCCTTCTTCGGGATGAATATCCACTGGAATGCCGCGGCCGTCATCCGATACGGATACGGATTCATCGGGATGGATGATGACGGAGATTTCGCTGCAGTGCCCGGCCAGCGCTTCGTCGATGGAGTTGTCGACGACTTCGAACACCATGTGATGCAGGCCGGTACCGTCATCGGTGTCACCGATGTACATCCCGGGCCGTTTGCGAACTGCTTCAAGGCCTTTCAAGACCTTGATATTCTTCGAGGTATATTCGTTCTGGCTCATTCGACACCGGCCATCAGGTAAACCGACGCATTATACCACTTGTGTGATCCGACCCTGTTCCACGTGGAACACCGGAAATCCCGGCGCGAGATCCAGCTGTGCTTGTGACAAGCCGGTGATCAGCAGCTGGGCACCCGTGCTCACCAGCGCCTCCATCAACCGACACCTCGAGCCGGCATCCAATTCCGCCGCCGGATCATCCACCAGCAGCACCTCGGCACCGCCAAACGCGGCGCTTACTTTTGCCTGCGCCAGCAGCAAGGTGGCTGCTACCAGCTTCTGCTGCCCTCGCGACGCACTGTCCCTGACCGAACCGGCTGCCATGGCGATCGACAGATCTCCGCGATGCGGCCCAACCTGCGTTACCCCCATACGGACTTCAGCGTCCGCAGACTCCCGCAGTGCATCACCCAGATTCAGCCCTTCGCGCCATCCGGATCGATATTTCACCGTTATCGATTCGCCGAGCAGCTCCGTAGCAATGTGCCGCACTGCTTCAGCCAGCTGCAGTACGTATGCCGACCGCGCTCGATCGACCGCCTCACCCGCGTCCACCAGCGCAGCAGACCAGGGCTCCAGAGGCGCGGATGCGCCACCCGACCGCTTCAGGACTGCGTTTCGCTGGCTCAACACCCGCCGATAGCTACGCCAGGCCGCCAGATAGGTATGTTCCACGTGGAACACGCCCCAATCCAGGAATCGACGCCTCTCTCCCGGGCCACCTTCCACCAGCTGATGCAGCCCCGGACCAATCGCCTGTACCCCAAGGGTCGCCGACAGATCAAGAAGCCCCTTCCCGTCGGCGCCGTCAACACGGATCTGAAGGCCACTATCGTCATATCCCACGCCCAGACGATGGCCACCCGACTCACCCGCCCCGGCGCCTCGCGAACACTCGCCAAATACCGACAGACCCGACTCGCCGCGCTTCACAAGCTGACGCAACTGACGGGTACGAAAGGACCGCCCACGGCCCAGCAGAAAGACCGCCTCCAACAGGCTGGTCTTTCCCGCGCCATTAGGTCCAAAGAAATAGTTGCGCCCCGTATGCAGCGCGAGATCGGCCTGCGCTATGCAGCGCACGCCTTCAATACGAATCCTGCTGAGGGCCACGAGGTATCGTCAGCCCCAATCACTCGACGCGCCGGTCAAAGCCGCATCGGCATCACAACGAACTTGCCGTCTTCCTTGCCGACCTCAGTAATCAGGCAGCTTGAATTCGAGTCCGTCACACCCAGACTCACCTGCTCGCCATCCACCGCCGCCAGCGCATCCAGCAGATAAGTCACATTGAAACCGATCTCCATAGGCTCACCCTTGTACGCAACCTCGAGCCCTTCCTCCGCCTCTTCCTGTTCCGGATTATTGGCCTGGATCAACACACTATTGGGCTCCAGCGTCAGACGAACGCCCCGGTACTTCTCATTCGACAGAATCGCTGCGCGCTGCAGCGACTGCCGCAGCAGCGTCCTGTCCGCCACCAGCACGTTGCCCGGGTCCACGGGAATCACCCGTGTGTAATCGGGAAACCGACCGTCGATCAGCTTCGACGTCAACTGGATCGCACCCAGGCCGAAACGCACATGGTTGGCGCCCAAGGTGACTTCAACGTCACCCTTGTCGCCCAACAGCCGATTAAGCTCAAGCACGCCCTTGCGTGGGATGATCAACTGCTCCGCCTTCTCGGCCTTCTTCTCCAGATCCAGTTCTGCCAGCGCCAGACGATGTCCATCGGTGGCCACGGCCCGCAGCTTCTGGCCGCTGGTTTCGAACAGCAGACCATTCAGGTAGTAGCGCACGTCCTGCTGAGCCATTGAAAAATGCGTTTTTCCAATCAGACGCGACAGCCCTTCCTGCGGTACGGACAGTACCTGGCGCGCGTTGATGTCTTCGACTACCGGAAAATCACCGGCACCCAGGCTCGATAACATGAACCGGCTTCTCCCGGCCTTCACGGTTACCCGCTCGCCGCTCAGCGCCATCTCCACCTTGGCCCCGTCCCCCAGCGCCCTCATGATGTCGTGCAGCTTGCGACCGGGAACAGTGATTTCCCCATCCGCCTGTCCTTCAACATCCGCCCCGGCGATCAGCTCCACTTCCAGATCCGTGGCCGTCACGCTCAAACGATTCCCCTTCAGCGCCAGCAACACATTGCTCAATATCGGCATCGTCTGACGACGCTCGACCACACCGATTACCGCCTGCAAGGGACCCAGAACAGTTTCTCGAGCTGCGCTGAACTTCATTAGTATTTACCTTATATATATCTGAATAGTTATTGCTATTAGAGACGTCGATAGCACTGAACAACCGACATTTATCTGTTTATATCAAACACTTGAAACAATACCGGGCACCGCCGCAAGCACTTTCCTTCCTGTTGACAACCTGTACGCCGAATTCCGACCTGAAGTTATCCACACCTTCTCCCTGCCTATGTGGTCAGGGTTCTCATCAGGTTGTTGTAGTCCTCCGACACCCGCGTCTCCGTTTCGCGCAGAGACTTCACCCGCCGGCATGCGTGCAGCACCGTGGTGTGATCGCGGCCGCCGAACGCATCGCCGATCTCCGGCAGGCTGTGTGTCGTCAGCTCCTTCGCCAGCCCCATCGCAATCTGCCTGGGGCGGGCCACCGAGCGGTTGCGGCGCTTCGACAAAAGATCGGCGACGCGGATCTTGAAATACGCCGCCACCGTCTTTTGAATATTGTCGATCGTGACCAGCTTTTCCTGCAGCGCCAGCAGATCCCGCAGCGCTTCCTTGGTCAGCTCCAGCGTGATCGGCTGTCCGGTAAACCGTGAATTGGCAATGACCCGTCGCAGCGCACCTTCCAGCTCGCGTACGTTGGAGCGAATCCGCTGGGCAATGAAGAAGGCCACTTCTTCGGGCAGCACCTCACCTTCGTTCAGCGATTTGCTCATCAGAATGGCGACGCTGGTTTCCAGCTCCGGAGGCTCGATGGCTACCGTCAGGCCCCAGCCGAACCGCGATTTGAGCCGCTCCTCCAGCCCCGATACTTCCTTCGGATAGCGGTCGCAGGTCAGCACGATCTGTCGCTGACCCTCAAGCAACGCATTGAAAGTATGGAAGAATTCCTCCTGTGAACGTTCCTTGCCGGCAAAAAACTGAATGTCGTCGATGAGCAGCGCGTCGAGGCTGCGATAGGAGCGTTTGAAATCCGCAATGGTGTTGTGCTGCAACCCGCGCACCATGTCGCCGACGAAACGCTCCGAGTGAATGTAGGCTACGCGTGCGTGGCCGTCGCGCTGCAGGATGACGTTACCGATGGCATGCATCAGATGGGTCTTGCCCAGACCCACACCACCATAGATGAACAGCGGGTTGTAGGCATGACCCGGGTTGCTGCCAACCTGAACCGCGGCCGCCCGGGCCAGCTGATTGCTCTTGCCTTCGACGAAGCTGTCGAACGTGAAGGCCGGGTTGAGGCGATTGCCCAGCACCGCGTCGGGCGCGGCCGGCTTCTCCGGCAGTATGGGCGTGGCCACCGGCCGGGCTACCGCTGCGGTGCGCCGGCTGCCGACTTCCAGAAGGACTTCCGTGCCCTGCTGGGCGGTCCACCAGACGCGAATCTTCTCCAGGCAGTTGCCCCGCACCCAGTCCACCACGAACCGGTTGGGCGCAAGCAGCCGCAATACCGGCCCGTCCTCAACCGGCTGCAAGGGCCGGATCCAGGTATTGAACTGCTGCTCCGACAGCTCAGCAGCCAGAGTCGACAGACATTGATTCCACAGTGACGGGTAGACCGCCGGATTTTCTGACACGGTAATACGGAACCGTAAGTAATGGCTTTGGGGCGTGCCCGGGAGAACGGGCAGTCTAATACGCGGCCAGACACTTATCCACAGGCCGAGGAGACGCCCCCGCTATTGACACCGAAGCCGCGCGCGAGTAGAGTGCCGCGTTCCCCGATACGGCCTCATGTTCTTGTTTTTTCACGCAGTTTCGTAAAGCCACCGGCTTTGCGCGCTGTCTGATGGTTGAGTCCATAATGAAACGTACATACCAGCCCAGCAAACTACGACGCAAGCGCACGCATGGCTTTCGCGCCCGCATGGCAACCCGAGGTGGCCGCAAGGTGCTGAATCAGCGCCGCGCCAAGGGTCGCGCTCGCCTCTGCCCGTAAACGATGCCGCGCCCGCAGCGGAGCCTTGTCGACTCGCCCCGCAGCGTTTCCGGCCACGTGCCGGCTGCTTCGATCGTCGCAATTTGGTCGCGTATTCGCTGATCCGCTACGATCGTCCGACCGGTATTTTACGGTGCTGGCCCGTTCGAACGGTCTTGAAGCCGCCCGCCTCGGGCTTGCGATCTCAAAACGTGCCGCACGAAGAGCAGTGGATCGAAACAAGCTCAAACGCCTCGCCCGCGAATCATTCCGTCACCAGGCCGACCTGCCGGCCTGTGACTTCGTCGTTCTCGCACGTCCCGGCGCAGCCGCAAACGATGCGGCCGAACTGCGCGGGAGTCTGGACCGACACTTTCTGCGCCTGATGCGCCGCCACGGAGCCTGACGTCGATGCCGAATCTGCGCGTGTTTCTCTGGCTTACCCTGGTGGCGATGCTGTGGCTGAACTACCTGGCCTGGGATCGCTATTTCGCCGAGCCCGTGCAGCAACAGCAGATCGTTACAACCAACGGCGAGGACATGCCGCCGTTACCGGCCGGCACCGATGAGCTGCCCGACATCACGCTCCCCGATCAGCCCGGCGCCGCGGCTGCCGGTGCACCAACCCTGCCCGCCGCGCCGCAGCAAAGCATCACGGTGCGCACCGACGTGCTCGACCTGGTCATCGACCTGCGCGGCGGCGACCTGGTGCGTGCCGATCTGCCCCTTTATCCGGTGGACAAGGATCGACCGGACGTACCCGTACGCCTGCTGGACTACAATCCCGGCAGCCGCTGGGTATTCCAGACCGGTCTGCGCGATGCCGCTGGTGGCGACGAACCCAATCACATCGCCACGTTTCGTGCCGACAGCAGCGAGTACCGGCTCGCTGACGGCCAGGACGAGCTGCAGGTGGTGCTGTACTGGGACCACGACGGCGACGTCGCGGCAAGAAAGGTCTACACCTTCCGCCGCGGTGAGTATCGCGTCGGTCTGACGCTCGAACTTGAGAATCGCACCGAACAGCCCTGGCGCGGCGCCGCCTATGTCCAGATGCTGCGCGAGCATCGACCCGCTTCACGTTCGCTGATGCGCGTGGACTCGTATTCGTTCACCGGGCCGGTGCTGTACGACGGCAGCGGCTACGACAAGATCAATTTCAGCGATCTGCAGCGCAACCCGGTGACGCAGTCGCTGCCGGGGGGCTGGCTGGCCAGCATCCAGCATCATTTTCTTGCCGCGGCCGTGCCGCCGCCGGACGAGGAGATCAGCTATCGCGTCGCCGCGCGCGGTGCTGATGAATACGTCGCCACCGCCCTGAGCGCCGTGCGCGAGATCCCCGCCGGCGGCACGCTGCAATACCCGCTGCAGCTGTTCGTCGGTCCGAAACTCCAGGATCAGCTCGCGGCCACCGCGGACCGCCTCGAACTCACCGTTGACTATGGCTTTCTCACCATCCTCGCCCAGCCGCTGTTCTGGGTGCTCGCCTGGGTGCACGGCTTCGTCGGCAACTGGGGCTGGTCGATCATCATCGTCACGTTTCTGATCAAGCTGGTGTTCTACAAGCTCACGCAGACCAGCGGCCGTTCGATGGCGAAGATGCGTCTGCTCGCGCCGCGTCTGAAAGCGCTCCAGGAACGCTACAAGGACGATCGCCAGAAACTCAGCCAGGCGATGATGGATCTGTACAAGAAGGAGAAGGTGAACCCGGCCGCCGGCTGTCTGCCCATCCTTGTGCAGATGCCGTTCTTTTTTGCGTTCTACTGGGTGCTGATCGAGAGCGTGGAAATGCGCCAGGCGCCGTTCATGCTGTGGATCAACGACCTGTCATCGCGCGATCCGTTCTTCGTGCTGCCGCTGCTGATGGGTGCCGCGATGTTCCTGCAGATGCGCCTCAACCCGCTGCCGCCCGATCCGATGCAGGCGCGCATCATGCAGATCATGCCGATCGTGTTCACGGCGTTCTTCGCTTTCTTCCCTTCGGGCCTCGTGCTGTACTGGCTGACCAACACGGTGCTGTCGATGGCACAGCAATGGCAGATCAACAAGTCCATCGCGGCGCAGCCGAAGTCCACCTGAGCGACACCATCGCCGCGATCGCCACCGCGCCCGGTGGTGCTGCCGTGGCCATCGTACGGCTGTCCGGTCCGGATGCGCATGCCATCGCGATGCAGCTGTGCGGCCGCGAACTGCGACCACGTCACGCCGAACTGTGCGCCTTTCGCGATCAGCACGGTCAGCCGGTGGACCAGGGACTGGCGCTGTACTTCCCGGCCCCGCATTCGTACACCGGCGAACACGTGGTGGAGCTGCATGGCCACGGCGGCACCGTGGTCAGCAACTGGCTGCTCACCAGTGCGCTGGCGCTGGGCGCCCGCGCCGCAGAACCTGGCGAATTCACGCTGCGTGCATTTCTCAACGGCAAGCTGGATCTCGCCCAGGCCGAGGCCGTCGCCGATCTCGTCGCCAGCGGATCACGCACCGCGGCGCGCGCCGCGCTGCGTTCGCTGACCGGCCGTTTCTCATCGCTGGTGGCCACACTACAGCAGGCGATGACCGAGCTGCGTGTGCAGGTGGAGGCGTGGCTGGACTTTCCCGACGAAGACCTGGCGTTGGACGATCTCGCGCCACTGCGCGCGCGCGCCGACGACCTGCAGCAACAGCTGGCGGCGCTCACCGCCGGTGCCCGGCAGGGCGCCGTCCTGCGCGATGGGATTACGATTGTCATCGCCGGTGTGCCCAATGCCGGCAAGTCGAGCCTGCTCAATCAGCTCGCCGGCCACGAAGCCGCGATCGTCACCCGGATTCCGGGCACCACCCGCGACACGCTGCGCGAGCATCTGTCCGTGGACGGTCTGCCGCTGAACGTCATCGACACGGCCGGGCTGCGCGACACCGACGACCCGGTGGAGCTGGAAGGCGTGCGGCGCGCGCGCGGCGCCATCGGCAGCGCCGACCGCGTCCTGTGGGTGGCGGATATTCGTGACGGCATTGCCGCCGCGCTCGCCGCCGCGCGGCTGGCGCTGGGCGAAGACACGGCGTTCACGCTGGTGGCGAACAAGACCGATCTGCTGACGGAACCGGCTTCGCAGTCCGTCGGGTTGCAGTCCATTGATCCGGCCACCGAGCGGGCCATCGCGTCGGCGATCGAGCAGTCCGGCGAGCAGTCCGCCGAGGAACCCTGCGCCAGCAGCGTGCCGATCATCGCGCTCTCGGCGCTGACCGGCGAAGGTCTGGACGCATTGCGCAGCCATCTGAAAGAACTGGCGGGCTGGGCCGGCGATGCACCGGGCACGTTCAGCGCCCGCACCCGCCACGTTGATGCACTGACGCGCGCGCAACGCCATGTTAACGACGCCAGCGCGCAGCTGGCGCAGGGTGCGCTGGAGCTCGCCGCCGAAGAACTGCGCGCGGCGCAGGCCGCACTCAGTGAACTCACCGGCGAGGTGGACAGTGATCAGCTGCTGGGAGAGATATTTTCGAGGTTCTGCATCGGCAAGTAACGTCAGCTCCCCGTGCCCATCCTCGGACGCAGCGGAACCACGTTGGAGCGCACCGACTGGGCCTTGGTCAGTGGCGCCACCTCGACGCGATCGGGGCCGAACTGTTTGGCAAGATGCAGCGCGCGCTCGATGCGGGCGATGAGGGCGTCGACGGACTCACCGGCCTGATACTGTGCGACGCCGGCCGACATGGTCATCATGCAGCACTCGGCCAGCGCGCTGGCGGCAATGCGCCGCCGATAGGCCTCGGCGAGACGATGGCCGGCATCCAGATCACACTCGCGTACCAGCAATGCAAAGCTGTCGCCGTCGAAGCGTGCAAAACAGGCATCGAGGTTGTGCCAGGGGTGTCGCGCCAGCAGTTCACGCAGGCGCTCACCCGCGGACACCAGCACGGCGTCGCCCGTGCGTTGGCCGGCACGCTCATTCACCGAGCGCAGTCCGTCGAGGTCCGCCACCATGATGACGAACGGCAGACCCGATTCGTTGGCGTGCTGACGCTCTTCGTAAACCAGGTCCATGAAGTGCTGCCGCGTCAATGCGCCGGTCAGTGAATCATGCCAGGGTGCGTTCAGCCAGGGCGTCGAACCGAAGAGATCTCGTGTGGTGTTGGGCATACGTGAATTCGGGCTTGGCGCGTGCCGTCGTTGAAGGTGCGCGTACTTTGGCCGATGGCAAGTTCGCGTGCCGTGACAGCGCTCGCAATTGCCGCATCAAACGGTTGACATAACGACCGGAAAAACTGCTTAGCAAGGCTGAACAGTTGCACGAACGAACACACGAACGCACGAGCAATCATCCAAACGACGCAAGCAACGGCCTCCGGCTCGCCCCGGCGTCGCGCGGTGCTGATTCAGCGTATCGAGAATCGGTTCATCTGAATCGGTTCATCTGAATCTGTTCTGCCCGAGCTTTCCGTCCGCTCAGCATCGTTCAGCCGAGAATGGCCTCGCGCTTGTACAGACGTGTGGCCAGCCAGCCCAGCATCAGGGCCAGCACCAGCGTGGCGCCGGTGGACACCGCCAGCCACGACAGCTGCAACGGCTCTTCGCGAATCAGTGTGGTGATCAGCAGATGCTGACTGAGACTGGGGATCCACATCAGTCGCGTCGCCGGTTCCACGCCCAGCAGCATCGCGAAGATCAGCGGCAGGGTGGGAATCACGAGCAGCAGGCCAAGATAGGTCTGCGCTTCCTTGTAGCTCTTGGTGAACGACGCAACAACGATCATCAGCGCGGCGCCGAGCGGCGCAAACGGTACCAGCACCGCAAACACCGCCAGTGCCGTGAACACCGTGAACGACGAGCTCATGCCCAGCTGCTCCATCGGTATGAACGCCAGCGCGATGGTGAATGCCGTCAGCGTCAGTGCCAGCGACAGCAGCATGAAAACGGTGGTGGCACCCAGCTTGCCCAGCAGCAGCGATGAACGCTCAACCGGCGTGGCCAGCAGCGGCTCCAGCGACTTGCGTTCGCGCTCGCCCGCGGTGGTATCGATGGCCAGGTAGTATCCGCCCATCAGTGTCGCGAACAGCAGGAAGTACGTGAGCATGCCGAGCAGCAGCGCCGATCGGCCGGCTGGCGTGGACACATCGAGCTGATCGATGATGATCGGCCGCGTAATGCTAGGATCGATGCCGCGCGCCAGCAGTCGCTGCGAACGCCACAGCTCCGCCTGCGCATTCAGCGCGCCCTGCACACGCTGCACGCGGCTGCCGGCGCGCCGGTTGGACTGATCGAACACCAGTGTCACACGCGCGCCGCGCGCCGCGGCCAGCGCCGCGCCGAAATCGGCGTCGATCACCAGCAGCACATCGTGCGACCCATCACGCACCGCGGCCGCTGCATCGTCGAGGTCGGCGAAGCCGTGATCGATCACCGCGTCGATGCCGCGGGCATCGAGAAACCCGACCAGGTTGGGTGCATGCTCGGCGCCGATCACGGGCACACTCAGGCGCTGCTCCATGACGGCGAAGGTCTGGTTGAGCATCACGTTGATCATCACCGCAAACAGCACCGGGCCGAACAGCGGCCCGAACACCAGCGTCGAAAACAGCGTGCGCCGGTCGCGCGCGTTCTCGAGCACTTCCTTGCGGCAGACGGTGAGCGCGGCGAATGCCATCAGCTGCCGCCTGAAACGGCTATCACCGCGTCGATGAATATGTCCTCGAGGCCCTTGCCCGGGTTGCGCCGACTGAGTTCGTCGGGCGTACCCGTCACCGCGACGCGGCCGCCGGCAATGATCACGATGTCGTCGGCCAGCGCGGTGACTTCCTGCATGATGTGGCTGGACAGCAGCACGCAGCGTCCCTGCGCTTTCAGCTCCAGCAGCCAGCGTCGCAGTTCGCGTGTGGCCATGACGTCCAGGCCGTTGGTCGGCTCGTCGAGCAGCAGGTGCTGCGGGTCGTGAACCAGTGCCCTGGCCAGTGCGACCCGCGTGCGCTCGCCGTGTGAGAACCCCTTCGCCCGCCGTCCGGCGAAGTCGCCAAGGTCGAGTCGCACGATCAGGTCGTCGGTACGCCGGCGCAGCGACGCCTCGTCCATGCCGTGCAGGCGACCGTAGTATTCGATGTTCTCGCGCGCCGTGAGCTGCGGATAGAGACCGGCGCCGTCCGGCAGCACGCCGAGTCGACGGCGCGCGTCCTGCTGCCGGTCGACCACATCCACGCCCCCGATCCGCGCCGTGCCATCGTCCGGCCGCAGCACCGTGGCCAGGATTCGCATGCAGGTGGACTTGCCGGCGCCGTTCGGGCCAAGCAATCCGGTGATGCGTCCGTCGGCGGCGCGAAAGCTCACGTCATCGAGCGCCTGCACCTTGCCGAAGCGCTTGCTGAGGCCGGTGACCTCGATCACGCGGCCACCGCTTCATTCATGACTTTCAATTATGGGATTTATTCGTGGCGCCTTCATCCATGGTCCCTTCATTCGTGGTCCTCTCACTCAGGGCGAAGGTCCGTTGAAGCCGAGAAAGAACGGTGCCACCTGCTCCCGGTTCAGACACCGGCCGTTCAGCTGCTGCGGATCGGCGCTGCGCAGGAACGAACGCATCAGTGACGGCACGCAGCCGACGGCCGCCAGCCCATGGCCCTGACCGGTGGCGAGCAGGTGAACGACGTTGCGCAGTCCGCCAGCGATCGCCTGTTCGGCATAGGCCGGTGGGGTGATCGGGTCGTTCTCACCGGACAGCATCAGGATCGGCACCTCCGACGCCAGCGGCTCCCTGAAGTCCGCGTCCATGACACCGGCGGGCCACAACTCGCACATCGCAAGCAGGCCTTCCACCACGCTGGTGCCGAGAAAGGTGTCCGCGCTGTCCTGGAGGGTGGCGCGATCGATGAACGGTGCATCCTCGGTGCAGGCCACCGAGTTGTGCATGGCCAGGCCCAGCGCTTCTTCCAGTCCGCGCAGCACGATTCCGGCCTGCGCCGCCAGCGGCAGATGGTTGCCGTCGGCCGCTGCGGAGATCGTCAGCGGCAGCAGTGCCGCCGTGGCCGGCGCGTAGATCATCAGTCGGGTGACGGCGCGCAGTTGCGGCAGGCCCAGCTGCAGCATGGCGGCTTCGCCGCTGCGCGAGTCGGTGGCCGACACCTGTACCGGCTGCGCCTCGATGCTGGCCTGCAATGCACGAAAGTGTGCCGGCAGATCGCCAAAGCGCGCCGCGCAGGCCTCGTCCGCTTCGCAACGCGCGAAGACGGCATCCAGCGCCTGTTGCGCCAGCGGCGCGATGTCCGGCCCCAGCACCATGCCGGCCGGCACCACGGCATCGAGGATCAGCGCGCGCGTATTCGCCGGATAGCGCCGCAGATAGTGCTGCGCGACACGCGTGCCGTAGGACACGCCGTACAGATTCCACTGCCGGTAGCCGAGCGCGCTGCGCACATGATCCAGATCGCGCACCGCCACCGATGTCGTGTACAGCCGCGGATCATGCTCAAGCTGCTCCAGACATGAAGCGGTGAGCGCTTCCAGCAGTTCGGGTGTGGCTTCCTCCATGGCCGGCGTGTCGTCGGGCATCGTGCAGTGCAGACCCCGCGCCGAACGGCCGGTGCCCCGCTGATCGATCAGCAGCAGGTCGCGATCACGGCGCACCTGCTCGAATGCGCCGCGCATCTGAAGGTACAGGTCCACCGCACTCTGCCCCGGCCCGCCGCTGATCAGCACCAGCGGATCCCGATCCGGCGTGGCGCTCAGCGACGGCACACGGGCCACGAACAGGTCGATGGTCTCGCCATCGGGATGATCCGGATCCAGCGGCACACTGATCGACGGACAATGCGCGAAAACGGCCGGCGCACCCTCCAGCACCAGCCGGCAGCGCTCGCCGTCCGCCGCGTGGCCGACCCCCGCCACACCCGTGCCAACCAGCCCCGCCATGACAACCGCCAGCGCGACCCACCGCGAAACGCGCCTTCTCAAAGCCATGTGGCCAACCATCACCATCCTGCGACCATCACCATCCTGGCCCTACTGGCCCTACCGCGACCATCACCATACGGGGATTGCGATCCGGGGATCGCCACCCCGGGATCGCATACTCTCGCGCCCGCCCCCCTCATGCCAAGCCCCGCAATCCACCCCGATCGCCCACAAACCCGATCACCCCCAAAGTTCGCCCCAATCAGCAACTCACCACCCCCGGCCTGAAACCCAGCTCCCCAACCCGACCCACACCCCCGCGACCACCCCAATAACCTGTCGTGCGTCGGTGATGGCCGGGCGCATGGGGTACCCCCATCTCGGGGCGTCCGCGGCCATGGATGGCCGCGGCCGAGGCGCACGGACGCTCTTCCGCCGTCCCCGAGAATGGGTGGTACCCCATGCGCCCGGCCATCACCGACGCACCCCGCACAACGCCCCACACCTGACAACTGCTAGAATTCGCGGCCTGATGGACTATCCCACCACCTACGACTGCATCATCGTCGGCGCCGGCCACGCCGGTACGGAGGCGGCGATGGCGGCCGCGCGCATGGGCGCGCGCACGCTGCTGCTGACGCAGAACCTGGAGACGGTGGGGCAGATGAGCTGCAACCCTGCGATCGGCGGCATCGGCAAGGGTCATCTGACGCGCGAGATCGATGCGCTGGGCGGTGTGATGGCGCGCGCGGCCGATCTCGCCGGCATTCACTTTCGTACGCTGAATGCGAGCAAGGGCGCCGCGGTTCGCGCCACCCGAGCGCAGGCCGATCGCGCGTTGTACCGACAGGCGATCCGCACACTGCTGGACGCCGAGCCGAACCTGACGCTGCTGCAGCAGGGCGTGGAAGATATCGTGATCGAACATCACCGTATCGGCGGTGTGATCACGCAGATGGGCCTCGTCATCCGGGCGCGCAGTGTGGTGCTGACGGTGGGCACATTTCTCGCCGGACGCATCCACGTGGGCGAGGCCAGCCACGCCGGCGGGCGGGCCGGCGACGCGCCGTCGGTGGGTCTGGCCGCGAAGCTGCGCGACCTGGGCCTGGCCGTGGGGCGGCTGAAGACCGGCACCCCGCCGCGCATCGACGGCCGCACCATCGACTACACGCATCTGCAGCCGCAGCCGGGCGACGAGCCCCGGCCGGTGTTCTCGTTTCTCGGCCGGCGCGCCGACCATCCGCGCCAGGTGCCGTGCCACATCACGCACACCACGGAGCGTACCCACGAGATCATCCGCGCCGGACTCGACCGTTCACCGATGTACAGCGGCGCCATCTCCGGCACCGGCCCGCGCTATTGTCCGTCAATCGAAGACAAGGTGGTGCGCTTCGCCGACCGCACCGCACATCAGGTGTTCATCGAACCGGAGGGGCTGAACACCACCGAGATCTATCCCAACGGCATCTCCACCAGCCTGCCGTTCGACGTGCAGCATGAACTGGTGCGATCGATTCCCGGCTTCGGGCAGGCTCATATCACGCGCCCCGGCTACGCCATCGAGTACGACTTCTTCGATCCGCGCGACCTGAATGCCACGCTTCAGACCCGCGCGATCGCGGGCCTGTACTTCGCCGGCCAGATCAATGGCACCACCGGCTATGAGGAGGCCGCGGCGCAGGGCCTGATCGCCGGTGTCAATGCGGCGCTGGCCGTGCGCGGCGAAGCGCCGTGGACACCGCGTCGCGACGAAGCCTATATGGGCGTGCTGATCGATGACCTGATCACGCGCGGCACCGCCGAGCCCTACCGCATGTTCACCAGCCGCGCCGAGCACCGCCTGCTGCTGCGCGAAGACAATGCCGACGCGCGCCTCACGCCCACCGGACGCCGTCTGGGCCTGGTGGACGACACGCGCTGGCGTGCCTTCGAGCGCAAGCAGGCGCTGCTGGACTCGGAGACGGCCCGACTGGCGCGCGTGATCGTGCGCCCGGCCGATGTGCCCGACGATCATCCGCTGGGTCCGCTGAGCCGGGAGTCGGCGGCGCTGGCGCTGCTGCGCCGCCCGCAGGCCGCCTATGGCGACCTGTTGCGCCTGGCCGCTGTCGGCACACCGGATGCGGTGGCGGCGCTGGAGCCCGAGCAGCGCGAGCAGCTGGCCAGCCGGCTGGAGACCGACGCGCGCTACGCCGGCTATGTGGTGCGCCAGACCGCGGAGATCGAGAAACATCGCCGCGAGCTGTCGCGGCCGCTGCCGGCGGATCTGGACTATCGCGAGGTGGCCGGGCTGTCGAACGAGGTGCGCGAGAAGCTGCTGCGGGTGCGACCGGTGGACATCGGCCAGGCGGCGCGGGTGTCCGGCGTGACGCCGGCCGCGGTGTCGCTGCTGCTGATCCACCTGAAGAAGCGGGAGCGCGGCACCGGTGCCGGTACCGACACCGGTCCGGCGGCCGCCGACGGCATCGCGGCGGGCTGAGCACACACCCGCAAAGGCGGGACCCGGTGCGGGGGCGGCCGCGCGTTTCGGAAAGCCGCGACTGGCATTTGGACGCTTTGCTGCCTACCATAGCGTCCGCCAAGAACCGCAGGGACACGGAATTGTTCGCACACAAACATACGCTCGCGCCACTGGGTGCCGTGGCACTGATCGCACTGATCGCATTTGCGCAGTCCGGGTTCGGGCAGGCGCCGCAGGCGGTCAATCTCACACCCATCAACCTGCAGCCGGATATCGCGCGCGGGCAGATTCTGGCCGAGACCTGTATGGGCTGCCACGGGCTTCCCAATCAGCGCAACACCTATCCGGCCTTTCATGTGCCGAAACTCGGCGGCCAGCATGCCGCGTACATGCAGATCGCCCTGCAGGGTTACCGTATCGGCCAGCGCGGGCACGACACGATGTACGGTCATGCCGCGACGCTGAGCGATCAGGATATCGTTGATCTGGCGGCGTATTTTGCCGCCTACGAGGGCTCCCCGCAGACCGGGCGGCCCGTGCGTGGCGGATCGGTCGAGGCCGGGCGCGAAAAGGCCGCCACCTGCGCGGCCTGCCATGGCCCGGAAGGCGTCTCGCCGACGCCGAACTGGCCGACGCTGGCCGGGCAGCATGCGTCGTACCTGGTGCAGACCATGAAGGAGTATCGCAGCCGGGCGCGAAACGATCTGATGATGCCCGCGCTCGTCGAGCATCTGAGCGATCAGGACATCAACGACCTCGCGGCTTTTTACGCGGCGCAGCCCGGATTGTTCAACACGGTGCGGTAGCCGTCCCGGTACGGTCGGGCAACGCTGCGCAGAGCGCCCGTTGCCCGTCGCCCGTCGCAGAGGGCACGTCGCCGCGTCGCGATGCTCGCCGGCGCCAGGCTATCCGGCCTGCGGCCAACCGCTCGAGGACTTCTCCGTGAAGGTCATCAGCGCTGAGGCAGTTGCGGCCAGACTGGGCCGGGCGGGACTGGATCTGCCCGCCGACCGGCATCGGGCGCTGGCCGCGTACATTGCGCTGCTGCAGCGCTGGAACCGCGTCTACAACCTCACCGGTGTGCGCGATCCGGCGGTGATGGTGGATCGCCACCTGCTTGAGAGTCTGGCGCTGAAGTTCCTGCTGCGCGGCAACCGCATCGCGGACGTTGGCAGCGGCGCGGGACTGCCGGGGATTCCGCTGGCGATCGTGGAACCGGAGCGGCAGTTCATGCTGATCGAGAGTCGCGCCAAGCGCGTACACTTTCTGCGCCATGTCATCGGTGAGCTGCACCTGACCAACACAACGGTGGCACACTGCCGGGTCGAGGATCTCGCCGTCGACGCGCCATTCGACACCGTGCTTGCGCGCGCAGTGGTGGGGCCGGAGCAGCTGGCGGCGATTACGCACCATGTGACAGGGGCAGGGAGTATCCTGTTGCTGCTGACGGCGGCCCATGTGGCGCAGGGTCTGAAGGAACTGCCGGACGGCTATGTGGCATTGCCGATCGATGAGCCGCACACACAGACATTGATCGCCGGACGGGCATTGATCGCCGGACGGACATTGATGGCGGGACAGGCAGTGACTGCGGGGACGAGCAGCTCGATCGCGATGATCGAGCGCACTGCCGATTGACACTGTCGAGTGAGAGGGGCCGATGACGAGAGTCATAGCAATCGCAAATCAGAAGGGCGGCGTGGGCAAGACCACCACCTGCGTGAATCTCGCGGCATCGCTGGCGGCAACGCAGCGTCGCGTGCTGCTGATCGACATGGATCCGCAGGGCAACGCGACCATGGGTTCGGGCGTGGACAAGAACGCGCAGGAGACCACGATCTGTGATGTGATCCTCGACGGCATGGCGCTGGATCAGGCCATCCAGCATGTTGAGGAAGGCGGCTACGATCTGCTGCCCGCCAATCAGGAGCTCACGGCGGCGGAGGTGGAGCTGCTGGGCGAGGATGATCGCGACCTGCGCCTGAAAACCGCGCTGGAGAACGCCGCGGTCCCCTACGATTACGTATTGATCGACTGTCCGCCGGCGCTGAACATGCTCACCGTGAATGCGATGGTGGCCGCCAATCGCGTGCTGATACCGATGCAGTGCGAGTACTACGCGCTGGAAGGCCTCACCGCGCTGCTCAGCACCATCGAACAGATCCGGGAGCGCGCGAATCCGTCGCTGGAGGTGCTCGGCATTCTGCGCACCATGTTCGATCCGCGGAACAACCTCGCCAATGAGGTTTCCACGCAGCTCCTGGATCACTTCGGCGACCGCGTCTATCGCACCGTGATCCCGCGCAACGTGCGCCTGGCCGAGGCGCCCAGCTTCGGCAAGCCGGTGCTGTATCACGACAAGTACTCGCGCGGCGCGCTGGCCTATCTGGCGCTGGCCGGCGAGATCAATCGCCGCGAGGGCAGCATCAAGGCCACCCGGGCGGCCGGTGGCGGCGCCGCGGGTGCCGCCAACGCAGCACAATAGGGGTGCGATGGTCGCCGGTCGGCGTCGCGCTGCTACAATCGCGCGCACCATCGGCGCCGCGGTTCGAACAAGATGACCAAACGAAAAAGCCTGGGCCGAGGCCTGGATGCACTGCTCACCAAGCACGGTCGCAAGGCACCGGCTGAAACGCCCGCCGAACCCCGTGGCGACAGCCATGCCGATGCCGACAGCGTGCTGAAGCAGCTGCCCGTCGATCTGCTGCAACGCGGCCGTTACCAGCCGCGTTCGGACATGCGCGAGGAGACGCTGGCGGAGCTGGCCGAATCGATCCGCGCCCAGGGCATCGTGCAGCCCATCATCGTGCGCCCCATCGACGGCGACGGCCAGGCGCAGTACGAGATCATCGCCGGCGAGCGCCGCTGGCGTGCCGCGCAGCTGGCCGGCCTGCACGACGTGCCGGTGGTGATTCGCAACATCCCGGATGAGGCGGCCGTCGCGGTCGCACTGATCGAGAACATCCAGCGTGAGAACCTGAATCCGCTGGAAGAGGCGCTGGCGCTGCAGCGGCTGATCGCCGAATTCGAGATGACCCACGCACAGGCTGCCGAGGCGGTGGGTCGCTCACGCGCCGCCGTGTCCAATCTGCTGCGCCTGCTGGAGCTTCCCGAACCGGTGCGCGAGATGGTCAGCCGCCGCGAGCTGGACATGGGTCACGCGCGCGCGCTGCTGGGCCTTGAGAGCGGTCGCGGCAATCTGCTGGCGCTGGCGCGGCGCGTGGCGCAGGAAGGCCTGAGCGTGCGTGAGACCGAAAAGCTCGTGCGCCGCGAGGTCGCGAGGGCCGACGGCGATGCGGCGAGCCCCGGTAAACCGGCAGCGCCGGATCCGGATGTGAGCCGGCTGGAGGCTGATCTGTCCGAGAAGCTGGGTACGGCCGTACGTATCGAGCACGGTCGCGGTGGCGGGCGTGTGGTGATCCGTTATCACAGCCTGGAAGAGCTGGACGGCATCATCGAGCATATCCGCTAGCCGACCACTGGCCGACCACCAGCCGACCGCCGACCGACAGAGCATCGCCCCACCAGACCATCGCCAGCCGAGCGCGCACCAGCTGCCGGCTGGTGCCGCGAGCCGTAATTCGGGCACGCGTGTTGAATCACCCCGACCGACTCCTTACAATGCGGCGGCTGGACAGGCTGCGACATGGTCGCAGCCTGTTTGTCGACAGCCACCGCCGTGGCGCAAACAAGAGGTCCGATGCATACCGACGACAGGCGCGTCGTGCCGATGACCTTGCTGCTGCAAGTGGCCATCAGCCTCGGACTGGCGGCGGCGGGAGCGGTTTTCGCGGGGGCGGTGGTGGCGATATCGGCACTGCTTGGCGGGATGACCGCTGTAATCCCAAACGCATTTCTGGCTGCAAGGCTGATGAAGCCGCGCGCCAACGACAATGCGGGCGCGGTGATGCGATCGGCCTGGATAGGGGTGATCGGCAAGCTGATCATCACGGCGTTGCTGTTCGGCGTGATTTTCGCGCTGGTGAGGCCGCTGTCGCCGCTTGCCGTTTTCGGCGGGTTCATAGCGGCGCAGTTGATGGTACCGGCGGCGTTTCTGCTTTCGGGCAGAGGACAGGCCCGGCACGAAGCCGGCAACAGCGATGAATGCAACGCAACGATTAAATAGGCCTCGGAAAACAGGCCGCGGTCAAACAGCTGAACGAGACGATCTGAAGCATGGCAACCGGAAGTGATCTGAACCCCAGCGACTACATCGCGCATCACCTGCAGAATCTGCAGGTCTGTCGCGTCGACGGTGAATGGGTCTGGTACTACTGCGAAGGGTTCTGGACCCTGAATGTCGATTCGATGTTCATGTCCTTCTTCCTCGGCTCGATCTTCGTAGGACTGTTCTGGGCCGTGGCGCGCAAGGCCACCCAGGCCAAGCCCGGCAAGCTTCAGACGGCGGTGGAACTGATCGTCGGCTTTGTCGACTCCGCCGTCCGCGACACCTTCCACGGTGACACCCGGCTGGTCGCCCCGCTGGCCCTGACGATCTTCGTCTGGGTATTCCTGATGAATCTGATGGATCTGATACCCGTCGACTGGTTCCCGTGGCTCGCCACACTGCTCGGCGTCGAATACCTGAAGATCGTGCCCACCACCGACATCAACGTCACCTTCGGACTGTCGTTCTCGGTGTTCGCGCTGATCATCTACTATTCACTGAAGAGCAAGGGTGCTCTGGGTTTCGTCAAGGAGCTCACGCTGCATCCGCTCGCGCCGCCGACCCGCGGGCTGGGACTGATTGGCGCACCGTTCATCATCCTGTTCAACTTCGTGCTCGAGGGCGTGGCGCTGCTCGCCAAGCCGCTGTCACTGTCGCTGCGACTGTTCGGCAACCTCTTCGTCGGCGAGCTGATTTTCATTCTGATTGCGCTACTGGGGCTGTGGCAGCTGCCGCTGCACTTCGGCTGGGCCGTATTCCACCTGCTGATCATTGTGTTGCAGGCATTCATCTTCATGATGCTGACGCTGGTGTACCTGAGCCTGGCCAACGAGTCGCACTGAGGCGGGCAAACCGTTTGAAGCTAACTACCATTTAGGGACTGGAGAAACTGATGGAGATTGTGATTGGCATGACCGCCATTGCGGTGGCGATAATGATCGGCATGGGCGCACTGGGCGTTGCCCTGGGCATGGGCCTGCTGGGTGGACGTTTCCTGGAAGGTGCGGCACGGCAGCCGGAGCTTGCCCCCATGCTGCGCACCCAGATGTTTCTTGTCGTCGCGCTGCTCGACGCGGTTGCCATGATCGGCGTGGGTATCGCACTGCTGTTCGCCTTCGCGAATCCGTTCGTCACGCAGCTGCAGCAGGCAATGTCCTGAAGCCAACGGCGCTACGTGAGGCTGACCCGACGGCCGACCTGACTACGGCTGACCCGACTACGCAGGGGGCAGGAGGACACGCGTGGATTTCAATCTGACACTGATCGGCCAGACGATCGCGATGATCGTGTTCGTCGGCTTCTGTATGAAGTTCGTCTGGCCGCCGCTGATGGCGGTGATCGAGGCTCGCCAGGTCGAGATAGCCGACGGCCTTGCCGCCGCGGAGCGGGGCCAGTCCAATCTCGAGAACGCGAAGGCGGAAGCCGACAAGATTATCGGCGCGGCACGCGACCAGGCGCGCAGCATTGTCGACCAGGCGCACAGCCGCGCCAACGGCATTGTTGAGGAAGCCAGGTCGGAGGGCGAAGCCGCACGGCGTCGGCAGATGGAGAGTGCGCTGGCCGAGGTCGAGGTCGAGATGAATCGCGCCCGCAACGAACTGCGCCAGCAGATTGCCGTGATTGCGGTGGCCGGTGCGGAGAAAGTGCTGGCACGTGAGATAGACGCCAACCGGCACCGCGAACTGCTCGATCAGCTCGCGAGCGAACTGTAAGCCGGGGGCGGGCGCAATGGCGGACTTCAGCACGATCGCCCGACCGTATGCACGGGCCCTTCTGGAAGTGGCCCGTGCAGCGGATGATCTGGCGGGCTGGTCCAGTGCCCTGTCTGCCGCGGCTGCGGTGCTGGACCATGAGCGGGCACGGGCGATGATCTCCGACCCCCGTGTTGAACCGGCCGAGCGGGCCAGGTTCATCGCGGTCGTCTGCGCGGATCTGCCGGGCGCGTCGCTGCTGAAATCGCCGCAGGGCGAGAATCTGCTGCTGCTGCTGGCCGAGAACGACCGCCTGAACGCGCTGCCGGCAATTGCGGCACAGTACGAGCAGCTGCGCGCGCGCGCCGAGAACAAGGTCTACGTCACGCTGGTTTCGGCCACGGAAGTGGGCGACGAACTGGCCGCGTCGGTTGCGAAGTCGATGGAGCGCCGGCTCGGCCACAAGGTGGAGCTCGCGGTGGAAGTGGACCCCGGCCTGATCGGCGGCGCGATCATCCGCGCCGACGACATGGTTATTGATGGATCAGTGAAAAGCCGCCTGCAGCGTCTTGCCGACGCGCTGGTCGAGTAATCCTTCCCGTTGGAAGGATCAGGAAGAGGACAACACATGGCACTGAAAGCGTCTGAAATCAGCGATCTGATTCGCAAGCGCATCGACAGCTTCGAGACCAAGGCCGAGGCTCGCGACGTCGGCACCATCATCGCCCTGACCGACGGCATCGCCCGCATTCACGGTCTGGCCGACGTGCAGTACGGCGAGATGATCGAGTTCCCCGGCAACAGCTTCGGCCTGGCGCTGAACCTGGAGCAGGATTCGGTGGGCGCGGTGGTGCTGGGCGACTACAAGCACATCTCAGAAGGCGACGCCGTCAAGACCACCGGACGCATTCTTGAAGTACCGGTGGGTGAAGCGCTGCTCGGCCGCGTCGTCAACGCGCTGGGCATACCGATCGATGGCAAGGGTCCGATCGACGCCCAGGGCAGCTCACCCATCGAGAAGGTGGCGCCAGGCGTCATCGACCGCAAGTCGGTGAACCAGCCGGTGCAGACGGGTCTGAAGTCCATCGACTCCATGGTGCCGGTGGGCCGCGGTCAGCGCGAACTGATCATCGGCGACCGCCAGACCGGCAAGAGCGCGGTTGCGATCGACGCGATCATCAACCAGAAGGGCAAGAACCTGAAGTGCATCTACGTTGCCATCGGTCAGAAGAACTCGACCGTCGCCAACGTGGTGCGCAAGCTCGAAGAACACGGTGCGATGGAACACACCATCGTCGTTGCGGCCACGGCGTCCGAATCGGCGGCCATGCAGTACATCGCTCCGTACTCGGGCTGTGCCATGGGCGAGTACTTCCGCGACAAGGGCGAAGACGCGCTGATCATCTACGATGACCTGACCAAGCAGGCCTGGGCCTACCGGCAGGTATCGCTGCTGCTGCGCCGCCCGCCGGGCCGCGAGGCGTATCCGGGTGACGTCTTCTACCTGCATTCGCGGCTGCTGGAACGCGCCGCCCGCGTCAACGAGGACTATGTTGAGCGCATGACCAACGGCCAGGTGAAGGGTCGCACCGGCTCCCTGACCGCACTGCCGGTGATCGAAACCCAGGCCGGTGACGTGTCGGCGTTCGTGCCCACCAACGTGATCTCGATCACCGACGGTCAGATCTATCTCGAAACCGACCTGTTCAACGCCGGTATCCGCCCCGCGATCAACGCCGG
Source organism: Gammaproteobacteria bacterium (assembly GCA_050485545.1). Classification (GTDB taxonomy): domain Bacteria; phylum Pseudomonadota; class Gammaproteobacteria; order Steroidobacterales; family Rariloculaceae; genus JBJHBP01. The sequence goes on along the minus strand of JBJHBP010000005.1, from coordinate 3,364 downwards.
TCTGTCGGTGTCGCGCGTCGGTGGTGCGGCGCAGACAAAGATCATCAAGAAGCTTGGCGGTGGCGTACGTCTGGCGCTCGCGCAGTTTCGCGAGCTGGCAGCGTTCGCGCAGTTTGCTTCGGATCTGGATGCCGCCACGCGGCGCCAGCTCGAGCGCGGTCAGCGTGTGACCGAGCTGATGAAGCAGAAGCAGTACTCGCCGCTGTCGGTGGCCGAAATGGCGCTGTCGCTGTTCGCGGTCAACTCGGGCTTTCTCGACGACGTGCCGGCCAACAAGGTGGTGGCGTTCGAGGCCGCTCTGCATGCGCATGCGCGGTCGAAGTTCCAGTCGCTGATGGACCGCATCAACGAGTCCGGCGACTACAACGACGAGATCGACGGCGAACTGCGCCGGCTGGTCGACGACTTCAAGGCGACCGGCGCGTACTGAGCGCGGCAACGGAGCGCGCGCGGCGGCGCTGACGGACAACGAAGAGCCGGAGACAACAGGCACGATGGCAAGCGGCAAGGAAATTCGCACCAAGATCGGCAGCGTGAAGAACACGCAGAAGATCACCAAGGCGATGCAGATGGTCGCGGCGTCCAAGGTGCGCCGCACCAACCAGCGCATGGAGGCCTCGCGTCCCTATGCCGAGCGCATCCGCACCGTGATCGGCCACCTGTCCGAAGCCAATCCGGATTATCGTCATCCGTACCTCGAGCAGCGCGAAGTCCGCCGCGTCGGCTACATCATCATCAGCACCGACCGCGGCCTCTGCGGGTCGCTGAACGTAAACCTGTTCCGCGAGCTGGTGCGCGACCTGCGCAAGTGGCAGGGCGAGGGCGTGGAAGCGGATCTGTGCCTGATCGGCGCCAAGGGCATGGCGTACTTCCGCCGCCTGAACACGAACATCGTGGCGGCCAACAGCCACCTGGGCGAAGTACCGAAAGTCTCGGAGCTCACCGGCGCGATCACGGCCATGACGGACGCATACCGCAACGGCACGATCGACCGGCTGTTCCTGGCCCACAACGTGTTCGTGAACACGATGAGCCAGCAGCCCACGCTGACGCCGCTGCTGCCCGTCGAACCGGTGGACAGGGACTCATTGCAGACGCACTGGGATTACATCTACGAGCCCAGCGCGGCCGAGCTGCTGGACGGCGTGCTCGATCGCTATATCGAATCACAGGTTTACCGCGCGGCCGTTGAGAACGTGGCCTGCGAGATGGCAGCCAAGATGGTGGCAATGAAATCGGCCACCGAAAACGCCGGCAAGTTCATCGAGCAGCTGCAGTTGCAGTACAACAAGGCCCGTCAGGCAGCGATCACGCAGGAAATCGCGGAGATCGTGGGCGGCGCGGCGGCCGTTTGAGCGGGCCGTTCCGGAATTGAATCAATCGAAATCGAATCACAGTCGAATCTCAGAGAATCGAAGGTAGGCAGAATGAGTACGGGTACGGTAGTCCAGGTCATCGGCGCGGTCGTTGACGTCGAATTTCCCCGCGAAGCGATTCCCAAGGTCTACGACGCGCTGAAGATCGAGGAGCGCGGTCTGACGCTGGAAGTGCAGCAGCAGCTTGGCGACGGCATCGTGCGTACGATTGCGATGGGCGCCAGCGAAGGCCTGCGTCGCGGACTGTCGGTGACCAACACCGGCCAGCCGATCACCGTGCCGGTGGGCACGAAGACGCTCGGCCGCATCATGGACGTGCTCGGCACACCGATCGATGCCGCCGGCGACATCGGCGAAGAGCAGCGTTGGCCGATTCACCGTCCTTCGCCCAGCTACGACGAGCAGGCCACGTCCACGGAACTGCTGGAAACCGGCGTCAAGGTGATCGATCTGATCATGCCGATTTCCAAGGGCGGCAAGATCGGGCTGTTCGGCGGCGCGGGTGTGGGCAAGACCGTGACGCTGCTGGAACTGATCAACAACATCGCCAAGGAACACGGTGGCTACTCGGTGTTCGCAGGTGTCGGTGAGCGTACCCGTGAAGGCAACGATTTCTACCACGAGATGAAAGACGCCGGCGTGCTCGACAAGGTGGCGCTGGTGTTCGGACAGATGAACGAGCCGCCGGGCAACCGCCTGCGCGTTGCGCTCACCGGCCTGACGATGGCCGAGTACTTCCGCGACGAAGGCCGCGACGTGCTGATGTTCATCGACAACATCTACCGCTACACGCTGGCCGGTACCGAAGTGTCCGCGCTGCTGGGCCGCATGCCCTCGGCCGTGGGTTACCAGCCGACGCTGGCCGAGGAAATGGGCGTGCTGCAGGAGCGCATCACGTCGACCAAGACCGGCTCGATCACATCGTTCCAGGCCGTGTACGTGCCGGCCGACGATCTGACCGACCCCTCGCCCGCCACGACGTTCGCGCATCTGGACGCCACGCTCGTGCTGTCGCGCCAGATCGCCGAGCTGGGCATCTATCCGGCCGTGGATCCGCTGGATTCGACCAGCCGACTGCTCGATCCGAACGTGATCGGCCAGGACCACTACGACACCGCGCGCGCCACCCAGGCCGTGCTGCAGCGCTACAAGGAACTGCAGGACATCATCGCGATTCTGGGCATGGACGAACTGTCCGAAGACGACAAGCTCACCGTGCAGCGCGCGCGCAAGGTGCAGCGATTCCTGTCGCAGCCGTTCTCGGTGGCCGAGACCTTTACCGGCACGCCGGGCAAGTACGTGTCGCTGAAAGACACGATCCGCGGTTTCAAGGCGATTGTGAGCGGCGAGTACGACCACCTGCCCGAGCAGGCGTTCTACATGGTCGGCGCGATCGAGGAAGTCGAAGAGAAAGCCAAGCAGCTGCAATAGGCACTGCCAGAGAGACGCAATATGCCGATTCGAGTCGATATCGTCAGCGCCGAGGGCGAAATCTTTTCCGGTGACGCCGACATGGTGTTCGCGCCGGGCGATATGGGCGAACTCGGCATTGCGCCGCGCCACGCACCGTTGCTGACCGACCTGAAGCCCGGCGAAGTCCGCGTGCAGGTGCAGGGTGAGGACGAGAAGTTCTTCTACATCACCGGCGGCGTGCTCGAGGTGCAGCCGTACCTGGTGACGGTGCTGGCCGACAGCGCGCTGCGCGCCGATCAGCTCGATGAGGACGCGGCGCTGGCGGCACGTGAGCGTGCGCGGCAGGCGCTGGAAGGACGCACCGCCGAGATCGATCTGGAGCAGGCGCAGCGCGAGCTGGTCGAAGCCGAAGCGCGGTTCCGCGCGGCACAGAAACTCAAGGGCAAGCGCGGCGGCTGACCGTCTGCTGGTCGGGCCGCAGTGGCGGGCCACCCCCTTTCTTCGGGGACGGCGGAAGAGCGTCCCTGCGCCTTGGCCGCGGCCATCCATGGCCGCGGACACCCCGAGAAAGGGGG
>JBJHBP010000004.1:0-132153 GCA_050485545.1 Gammaproteobacteria bacterium | reverse complement strand
GGACACCGTTCGTGGCTATGGGCGAACATTGGGCCCACAATGCGGCCCATATCACCGGCGGTACACAAGAGAGTTGTGTTTCTATCAATAGGTTAGGGACTGGGTGCTGTTCCCATCACCCGCTCCAGGTATCCAGGCTCCGCAGCGTTCCGCCGATCACAGCGATGCAGCCAGGATTCTGATGGTCCTCACCGCAGTCGGCAGGCCAATCGCTGCCTACGCCAGTAACGTCAGAAGGTGGCCCCCAGTCTGCCAACCGTTACCGCTCATGCCCCTTCGATCGCTGCCTGCGACTCGCACTCGCTCCTCTCCGCCGGATTGTCGCGCTCCCGTTTCATCGCGCGCGCATACCACTCGAGCTCCGTCATGAACTTCTCGGCACGTTCCTGCAATCCGGCTCTGTTCGGCGCGCCATCTTCCTGGAACGCTGCCTGTACGTGCGGCACAGGGAAGATCGACGGAATGCTGCTCATTCCTAGTTCCGCCAGCATGGAACGCAGCGTCATCGCGGCACGTACACCGCCGAATGCTCCCGCCGAGTAACACACGATAGCGGACGGCTTCCAGAAGTATTCCTCGAGAAAGTGATCCAGCAGATTGCTCAGGGCCGGCGGGACCGTGTGGTTGTACTCGCCGGACACGATGATATATGCATCGGCAGGAACGATGAGTCTTGCCATGCGCTCCAAGACTTCCGGAACGTTCTTTTTCCCATACTCCTTATACATCCTGTCGAGTAGCGGCAAGCGAAACTCGAGTGGATCGATCAGATTGACGTCGTGCCCGCGGACTCTGCAAGTAGTCTCGATGAATCGGGCAGCGCGGATGCCCTGCCGCTCCGTGCGCACGGACCCGTATATGACGACCAGCTTCAGTTTTTTCATCGGATTAACCACAACTCCTCTACCATTCCCCGGGATCGAACATCGAGAGACCGGCAACGCCTGCCGTTGCAGGCACCTCGTTCTGCAACACGTCCCAATGCTCAGCCAGCTTGCCTTCCTGAACCCGGAAAATATCGACCACAATCTGCGGCTCCTCCGCCCAGCCACGAATGCGACCATGGATGGCGACGAGGTCGCCTTCAGCGATGATCAGTCCCGGCTCATAGTAGACGGACGATGACAGGTTTTCGACGAGCCCCTTCAGCGCGGCTCGGCCCTGGGGAATGCCGGGATTGTGCTGGATGTAGTCGTCCGCATAGAGGCGTTCGACCGCCGACGCGTCGTGTCGCTGAAAGAGGGCGGTCATCGCGTCCAGCACCAGCGCCTTGTTGCGATGGGGGCGATCATCGGCAATGCGATCAGCCGGTCGCTTGATCGAGAGTGTTCCGGTCATTCGCAGAAACTGTCCGTCGGGTAGCGTGGCGAACGAGTGGATCACGCCGCGGTCGTAGTCCTGAACATTCGTTACTGTCGCGCCGTCCTTTTCCTGCCAGCTGACGGCAAAGATGCCGTTGCCGAGCGGTATGACCTGGATATCGACGGTCTCGATCCGGGCGAACGGCCCCTCATTGATTTCGAATTTCAACTGCGAAGTGGACATGAGCGTCAGACTGACCTGGAAGTCCGGATAGGAAACATCCATCTCCAGTCCAATGGGGAAGCGCTTGGTCGACATTGTCATGCTCCTCTACCTGAATGGTGAAAGCTTTCGCGTCGCCGCTGGCATCGCCGTTGTCGGCGGACGGGCCGCTGCAAGCCACCGGGACTTGAATCTTCAGAATCGGAAGTTGGCCATGGCGCCGGCCACTCGCATGGTTCGCGCCGGTCCGGTGTCCCGGATGAATCGGCCAGGATCGAAAACACTGACCGACGCGGCGAGGTTGAGTTCGGGGGTGGCCTGCCATGCCACCGCGACCTCCATCTGTCTGCCGATGAAGCGCGCGTCGCTGCCCCTTCCGCTCCGCACGAGGATGCCCGGTATGGCGTAGATCCCGTCGCCCGTGCTTTGACGCCAATAGGCGACGCCTGTCAGCGACAGTGCGACGTCACGATTCGGGCGGATCGTGACGGAGGGCTGGAGATGGATCAGGTTGCGCGGCCCGACCGGAGACTGTGCGGCGAAATAACTGCCCCTGGGGAACAGCGGATTGAATGTTCCCAGACGGGCGTCGTCCGGGTCGCCGTCTCCGGAAATGACGTCGAGCGTGGCGGTGAGCTCGGGTTGCAAGCGTCTATCAGGGAAGCGGCGGCCGACCTTGCCGCCGACCGCCCAGGCCTTCACCCGTGTGTCCGCGAATGTGCCGCGCTGAAGCGCTGCCTCGACGTTCCAGTGCCAGGCGCCCGTGTCGCCAAAGACCCGGCTTCCGAGTGTGTGCACCACCTGTTGCTCGGAGCCCTGGTCGAAGACGGCGCGTCGGTCCCGCAAGCCGAGATAGTAGAGGTCGATCCCGATGGCCGCCGCCGTCTTCGGCCACCGCGTTGCATACAGGCCCCAGAGCGCCTTCTGGCGCGAGGCGCGATCGTCCAGATCGCCGGGCATCGTATCGACCGGCCGAAGATACAGCGCCTTCAGCTGCCCTGTATCGCCGGCCACCGTGACATCGATCCCTTCGAAGGCCTGAGGAATGTTCGGGCCGTAGCGCGTGTCGATCAGGCGTCCCGCGCCCAGAGACACCAGTTTGCGCCCGGCGGATATGACCAACGATGTTCGCTCAGAGACCTGCATATCGACATCGACGAACGCCTGCAGCACGTCGGCGCCGGTCGTGTCGACCGGCGACCTGACGCGATCCGTGCCGGAGATCGCTGAAAAGATCGGTTGTGCGAACAGACGCACCGACCCGGCATGAAGGTCGACGTACGGCATCAGTCGGTGCCAGACATAGTCGTCGTCCGGTGCCGAGCCCCAGTTGAGGTTCTCATAGCGCTCGTAACGCGACCGGGCTTCGACGCCGGTTGTCAGGTAGGTCGACCCGTTCTCGTTCAAAGGGACGTACTTGAGCCGTTCGGTCCAGCGGCCCGTCCCGCCAGCGGGGTCGGCCAGATGGGACCAATCCTCCTGATGGCGTTCGACGGTCAAGGTCGGGGCTCTTTGAACATCTGTCGTGACCTGTGCATGCGCGACGGGCATGGAAGCAGCGGCCACGACGCAAGCAAGGCTCCACTTGCGCACGGATGCTGAGCGCTGGCCGCGTGGCCAACCGCGATCCGACCGAACTGGCGCGCCCCCGGTGGTTGATCGAAGGAGGGTGATGAAGTCGCGCGGGCGAGTGTCTTCATGTCGATGCATCGCGCGAGCCTCATCACCCCTCTCGAATCAGGCCGCAACGCTCGGCTGGTCTGGCACGGGCGTGTTGAGCAACTGCTGTTCCCAGAGGTACGCGATGCCGCTGCCGCCGGCATGCTGCGTAAACACCTCGGTGAGCGGCACGGCAGATTCCATGCGCGCCCAGTCGCGCTGCCATTCGGCCGCCACCGCCAGCCAGGTCATCATGTTTGCACCGGCCCCGATCATGCGCTGGATGGCAACTGCGTGCGCCTCGACCGAAGTACCGCCGGAGGCATCGGTCACCACCGTCACGTCCCAGCCTTCGCCGAGCGCCTGAATCGCTGGCATCGCGACGCACACTTCGGTCCACAGGCCCGCTATGATCAGCTGCTTGCGGCCCGTCGCCTTGACCGCATCCACCACCTTCGGGTCTTCCCAGGTGTTGATGAACGTCCGGTCGATCACTTCCTGGCCCGGAAACACATCGGTGATCTGGGGAAAGAGCAGACCGCCGCGGTCAGCCACAACGGTCGTCAGGATGGTGGGGACACCGAAGGCTTTGGCGGCCTTCGCCAGACCCGCCGTATTGTTGATGACCATCTGCGGTTCATGGCTGTTCAGGTTCGCGAGTTGGTAAGGCTGGTGGTCAATCAGAATGAGGACCGAGTCTTCGGGACGAAGAAGCGAAGACAGTCCGTTACGAAAAGTGTCGAGATTGTTCCTGGTAGTCATGTGATTTGGCTCCTCACGGTTTCCGGGTGGGAAAGGGGGAGAGCACGTCGTTCTCCCTGGCGTCCAGTGTCGACCACCCTGGCGCGGAGCGATTGCTGCTCTGTACGGTGATTTGTACAAAAACATCGTCGGGAACGTCTTCCCGTCCGAAACCATCGGCCGGGGTTTCGATGCTCGATGCCGGGTGCTCGATGCCTACCCGCCACCGATGGCACGCGCAGCACAACCGCAGCACGTAGATCCAAGAACGCTGTCCGACAGCGGCGCTAGTGTCTGATCTCATCGAAACCTGATCAGAAGGAACACCCATGTCACAAGGTCATGACCGCCCCAAGCTCAGCGAGAAGGGCTTGCTGACGCCCGACAACTGCGTCGTTGCGATCATCGATCTGCAGCCGCAGATGCTGTTCGGCGTCGCGAACTTCGACCGGCAGCTCGTCATCAACAACAACGAACTGCTGTGCAAGGCCGCGCAGGCGTTCGGTGTGCCGGCTGTTCTCTCGACCGTCGAGACGAAGGCGTTCAGCGGTCGGATGTGGCCACAGATTCAGGCCATTTTTCCACAGCAGGCGCCAATCGAGCGCTCGACGATGAATTCTTGGGACGACGAGGCCTTCGTCGCGGCGGTCAGGAAGACCGGTCGCAGGAAAATTGTCCTGGCGGGTCTGTGGACCGAAACCTGTGTCGCGCTGCCGACGGTTCAGGCCATCCACGACGGCTACGAGGTCTACGTGGTGGAGGATTGCTGCGGCGACGTGAGCGCGCTGTCGCACGATAACGCGATGAAGCGCGTTGTGCAGGCTGGTGCGAAACCGGTCACCGCGCTTTCCGTCATGCTCGAATGGCAGCGCGACTGGGCTCATCGCGGCACCTACGACGCGGTCATGGACATCGTCAAGAACCACTGCGGAGCCTACGGAGTTGGCGTTGAATACGCCTACACGATGGTGCACGGCGCGCCGCCCACCCTGTTTCCGGAATACGTTGCCGCGCAGCCTCCGGAGCACGTCGGGCGTGCCTGAGCGATCCGTCCCGCGCACAGAGCAGCACCGGGCCGGCAACATGATCCTGCACAACGCCCGGGTGACGACGCTCGATCCGAAACAACCGTCGGCGACCGCCGTTGCGGTCGCCGACGGCGTCATTGTTGCGGTGGGTGACGAAGCCACGGTGATGGAGAAGGCCGGCAGCCATACCCGCATCATCGATGCCGGCGGTCGCCGCCTGATCCCCGGCCTCAACGACAGCCACATTCATCTGATCCGCGGCGGCCTGAGCTACAACCTGGAGCTGCGCTGGGACGGCGTGCGCACGCTGGCCGACGCGATGGCGATGCTCAAGGCGCAGGTTGCGCGCACGCCGGCGCCGCAGTGGGCGCGGGTGGTCGGCGGCTTCACCGAGCACCAGTTCGCCGAGAAGCGGCTGCCGACGCTGGACGAGATCAACGCGATCGCGCCGGACACGCCGGTGTTCATCATGCACCTGTACGACCGTGCACTCCTCAACCGCGCTGCGCTGCGCGCAGTCGGGTACGACAGGAACACCCCGAATCCGCCGGGCGGCGAGATCCAGCGCGACGGCAACGGCAATCCGACCGGCCTGCTGCTGGCCAAGCCGAATGCGTTGATCCTGTACGCCGCGCTGGCTGCCGGACCAAAACTGCCGCCCGAATACCAGGTCAACTCCACGCGCCATTTCATGCGCGAGCTCAACCGTCTCGGCATCACGTCGGTGATCGACACCGGCGGCGGCTTCCAGAACTACCCGGACGACTACGAGATCATCCGCAAGCTGCACGCCGACGGCGAGCTCACGGTCCGCATCGCCTACAACCTGTTCACCCAGAACAAATACGGTGAGCTGGCCGACTTCGACCGCTGGACGAAGATGCTCTGCCCGCGCGAAGGCGACGACATGCTGCGCCACAACGGCGCCGGCGAAATGCTGGTGTTCTCCGCCGCCGACTTCGAACTGTTCAGCGAGCCGCTTCCTGAGCTGCCACCTGAGCTGGAACCGGATCTGGACCAGGTGGTGCGGCTGCTGGTGGAGCACCGCTGGCCGTTTCGGATCCACGCGACCTACGACGAAAGCATCACCCGCATCCTCGATGTGTACGAGAAGGTGAACCGCGAGATTCCGTTCGATGGACTGCACTGGATCATCGACCACGCCGAGACCATCTCCGAACGCAGTATCGAGCGGGTACGCGCGCTGGGCGGCGGCGTGGCCGTGCAGCATCGCATGGCCTTTCAGGGTGAGGCTTTCGTCGAACGGTACGGCACTGAGGCAGGCAGCCATACGCCGCCGATCCGGCGCATGCTGGACGCCGGTATTCCGGTCGGCGCCGGCACCGACGCCACCCGCGTGGCCAGCTACAACCCATGGGTGGCGCTGTACTGGCTCAGTACCGGACGCACCATCGGCGGCTTGCAGCTGCACGGCGACCACAACCGACTGGAACGCGAGCAGGCGCTGCGGCTGTGGACCCGGGGCAGCGCCTGGTTCTCCAGTGAACAGGATCGCAAGGGTGTCCTCGCGGTCGGTCAGTTCGCGGATTTCAGCCTGCTGTCGGCCGACTACTTCGCGGTCGAGGAAGAGGCGATCAGGGACATCACCAGCGTACTGACCGTGGTCGGCGGCAAGGTCGTGCATGGCGACGGCGCGTACGCCGCATTGGCGCCGGCGCTGCCCGCGCCGATGCCCGACTGGTCGCCGGCGCGGCACGTCGGCGGCTATCAGGGCGCGACGCTGACGCAGGCTTCGGCCGCGTTCACCGCCGCGCGCGGACACGCGCACGGCGCCGACTGCAACGTGCACGGCCACGGCCATGCCGCACGCCATGCCGCGCCGGTCGGTGACGACCGGGGATTCTGGGGTGCGTTGGGGTGTTCGTGCTTCGCGTTCTGAGAATCGGGTAGCGGAACGATGAGCCAACCATCACCGTCGCCGAATACAGCCGCTCCCGGCGCCTGGTCACCGTTGACCCAGTCCACGTTCCGAAAAATGTGGCTGGCGGTCCTGGTCAGCAACATCGGCACCTGGATTCACGACGTCAGCGCAGCCTGGATGATGGCCGAGAGCACCGGCTCGCCGTTCATGGTCGCGGCGGTGCAGGCGGCAACCACGCTCCCGGTGGTACTGCTGGCGGTGCTGGCCGGCACGCTGGCCGACATCGTCGACCGCCGCAGGTATCTGATCCTGACGCAACTGTGGATGCTGATGGTCGCCAGCACGTTGGCGCTGCTCGCGCATCTGGACATGCTGCAACCATGGACCCTGATCGCATTGACCTTCGCGCTCGGCGTCGGCGCGGCGATGGCGATGCCGGCGCAGCAGGCGACCATTCCGGAACTGGTGCCGCGCACGATGCTGAGCCCGGCAGTGGCGCTGTCCTCTCTGAGTATGAACATCGCCCGCGCCATCGGCCCGGCGATCGGTGGCCTGATCGTGGCGCGCGCCGGGATCGAATGGGCGTTCGCGATCAATGCGCTGAGCTTTCTCGGCGTGGTCATCGTGCTGATCGCCTGGCGCCGCGAGCCCGGCAAGTCGGTGTTGCCGCCGGAACCGTTCGGCGTCGCGCTGCGCGCCGGCCTGCGCTACGCCACGCATGCCTCGGTGTTGCAATCCGTGCTGATCAAGGCCGCCAGCTTCTTCCTGCTCGCCAGTGCGCTGACCGCGCTGCTGCCGATTGTGGTCAACCGCGAGCTGCAGGCGAGCGCCGGCACCTACGGCCTGCTGCTGGGCTGCATCGGCATCGGTGCGATCAGCGGCGCGGTGCTGTTGCCGAAGCTGCGCGCACGGATCGATCCCGACCGCCTGGTGCTGGTCGCCACCCTTGTCTATGCCGGCTGCATGCTGGCGCTGGCGTTGTTGCGCAATGTCCCGGCGCTCTACCTGGTGTCGCTGGTCACCGGCTTCGCCTGGATCGCCGTGCTTTCGTCGCTGCAGGTTGCCGCCCAGACCTCGGTGCCGGCCTGGGTGCGGGCGCGAGCGCTGGCGCTGTACATCGTGGTGTTCTCCGCTGGCATGGCGGCCGGCAGCTTGGGTTGGGGTGCGCTGGCGCAGCAGACCAGCACCGTGCTGGCACTGATCGTTGCCGCTGCCGGCACCGTGCTGGCAGCACTGTTCGGCCTGCGTTTCCACTTGGGCGAGGCCGCCAACGTGAATGTCACCCCGTCCGGACACTGGCCGCAGCCGGTGCTGGTGGAGGAGATCGCCGGCGACCGCGGCCCGATACTGGTCACGATCGAATACCGGGTGGTACTGGATCGTCGCGACGAGTTCCTGCGCCTGATGCGCAGGCTGGGCCGCAGCCGGCGTCGCGACGGCGCAGTGCAGTGGGGCGTGGTCGAGGACACCACTGAGCCGGGCACCTATCTGGAGTACTTCCTCGACAGTTCGTGGCTGGAGCACCTGCGGCAGCACGAGCGCGTGACCGAAGATGAGCGCACGCTGCAGGCACAGATCCTGGCGCTGCTGGCCGATCCGGAACCACAGGTACGCCATTACGTGGGCGGCGCCCCCGGTGCAACCCTGCGACAACCAGCGGCATCAAGTGGCAGGGAGATGGTATGACGCTCACCTGTCTGATCGCCCACCCGTGCCTGGGAGACCTGTCATGAAGATCGCGCTCGGCTTTCTGCTCGCGTTCGGCATCGGCGCTGCCTGCCGCATTGCCGGCGTGCCGCTGCCGGCACCGCCCGTACTGATCGGCGCACTGCTCGTCGTATCCATGACGCTCGGGTTCATGGCCACAGACATGCTGATCGCAGCCTGATACGAGCCAGATGAGGTGCAGTCAATGATCCAAATCAGACCAGCGGACCAGCGAGGACATGAAAATCACGGCTGGCTCGACAGCCGCCATACGTTCTCGTTCGCCGACTACTACGATCCGCGTTTCATGGGCTTCGGCCCGCTGCGCGTGATCAACGAGGATCGCGTGCAGCCGTCGCGGGGTTTCGGTGAGCACAGCCATCGCGACATGGAAATCATCTCTTATGTTCTGGAGGGCGCTCTCGAGCACAAGGACAGTCTCGGCAACGGCTCTGTGCTCAGGCCCGGCTATGTGCAACGGATGTCGGCTGGCACCGGGGTGCGGCACAGCGAGTTCAACCACTCGTCGTCCGAACCGATGCATTTCCTGCAGATCTGGATCATTCCCTCGCGCCGCGAATTGCCGCCGAGCTACGAGGAGCGCGTCTTTCCGGATGACGAGAAGCGCGGCCGGTTGCGGTTGATCGCCTCGCGCGACGGCCGCGACAGTTCCGTTCTCATCCACCAGGACGTGGATCTTTACGCGGCGCTGCTCACCACGGGCGACGTGCTGGCGCACGCTCCGGACTCCGGTCGCAGGATCTGGATTCAGGTCGTCCGCGGCATGGTCGAGGTCAACGGTACGACGATGAACGCCGGCGACGGTGCCGCCATTGTCGACGAGGAGCGGATCTCCATCCGAGGCGGGCCGGGTGCCGAAATCCTGCTGTTCGACATGGCGTAAGGCGGCGCGCAAATAGATTGCCGGCTTCGAGAGGCAGGAGGATCAGAGGATGCGTACACGCTATGGATTTCGACAAGTCGACGACGTTGAGGTCTTCTACCGGGAGGCTGGGCCGAGCGATGCGCCATCCCGAGCGAGTGTCTGCGATCATCTCGCAGAACGGCAACGCTTACGTCGAGGGGTTCAGCGACGAATGGGGGCCATGGGAGGCTTATTGGAACGAGCCGAGCGCTGCGAACAGGGAAGCCTGCCGGCCATCGCTCAAGCCGGACACGATCCGGAACTGGCAGTATGGAACAGGAGCCGATCCGGCCCTCTTGTCGCCCGACGGCTATGAACTGGACATCGCGTACATGGCGCGGCCAGGTGCGGAGGAAATCCAGCTTGATCTGATTCTCGATTACCGCAACAACGTCGCGCTGTATCCTGACTTCCAGTCTTACTTTCGCGAGTACAGCCCACCACTGCTGGCCGTGTGGGGCCGTCATGACCCGCCATTCCTTCCCGCCGGGGCCGACGCCTACAAGAGGGATCTGCCGAGTGCACAGGTTCACCTCCTCGACACCGGACACTTTGCGTTGGAGACGCATGCGCCGGAGGTTGCAAGGCTGATTCGCGCATTCCTCGAGCCGATTGTTCGTCAGCCATGACAGCCCTGGCCTGAACGGAGAGAGACCTCATGGAAATGCCTGAATTCTTTGTCACCCCCGGCTACGGGGAGACTTCGTTCGTATCCCTTCAGGTGTTACTGCCTTCGGCACGCGACTTGAGGGCACGATTCATTGCGTGAAAACCTGCTTCTGTACCGGACCGCATGCTGCCCCGCATGAGGAGAGGGGCGAGCGCGCCGGAAGAAGTCTCTTCGTGAATGAACCTGCAGGAAGACGCCGAAATCCGGGAGATGGCAAATGCGTGCTCGCCGTCAAAGACTCCGCTTACCAGAAATCTGCCCTGCCAGCGAAACGCCCGCTCGGGCTCGCAGGTCAGCACCTCTGGCTTGAAAGACATCTGTCGTTTGCCCTGCGGTTGGATCGTAATCTGAAGCTGGCTCCCCGGGGACGTACCTCCGGCAATTTGACGAATGAAGGGGTTCCAGTCGGCGTAGGCAGGAAAGTCCATCAGGACTGTCCAGACGCGATTGGCTGAACTCAAGACTTCGATGGATGTGCTGATGCGTTGCATTATTGTCCTCGTCACAGGTCACCGGAACGCGATCGATCCCGATGGTGGCGGCCGGTTGGCGGAAGCGTGAGGCATACGGATCAACTCCCTTCCTGTGCCTGTCGCGAACGTCCAGTGTCGACAACGGGGACGCAGAGTGATTGCCGTTCCCTACGGTGATTTGCACGAAAATATCGTTTCGGGAACGCCTTCAGAGTCGATGCTCGATGCCACAACTCCACGATGGCACGCCCAGCAAAACCGCAGCACATAGATCCAATACGTGGCCAGACGGGGGGCGCTAATGTAGTGCGAGTGAACGTGTAACGAGTGACGGGCACGGGCATTCAACGCGGGGGAACCGAGCGGAGTCGTCAGCGCGATCAGAAGAATCAGCGCGGTCAGGAGACCGGACGCAGGAACTGGAGCAACACCTTATGCAGCCTCCCGATTTCAGGAAGCGCAATCCGCAGGCTTTTCCTGTTCTGAACCAAGAGCAGATCGCCGTCATCGCCGAGTTTGCCGAGCGCAAGACTTACGCGAATGGCGACGTGCTGTACCGCGCCGGTGAAAGGGATTTCAAGTTCTACGTCATCACGAGCGGCGCGATAGATATTCTTGATCGTTCATCCGGCGCGCCGCGCCAGCTTGTGACACTTGAGCCGGGCGAGTTTACTGGCGATCTGGCGAATCTGACGGGCAGACCCTCGAATATCGACGCGATTGCCGCAGGCACGACTGAAGTCTACGAGATCTGCGAGCCGGATCTGCGCCGCATCATCGGCAAGCGTCCCGGTCTGAGCGATCTGATTCTGCTGACGTTCATCGTCAGAGCGCAGGCGCTGCGGGATGCTGAGGATTTCACGGGCTTGCGCGTCATCGGGACGCGCTTTTCGGGTGACGCATTCCGCCTGCGTGACTTCCTGACGAAAAACCATGTTCTTTACACGTTCCTCGATGTGAAGACGGACACGGCCCAGGTCCAATCCCTGCTCACAGCCTTTGGGCTGAGCGAATCCGATCTGCCGGTGGTCGGTTACGGGCAGGACTGGCTGCTCAGGAATCCGTCGAACAGCGAACTGGCGGCCCGCATCGGGATCAGGCACGAGTTCGCTACACAGCGTGTGGTCGATCTGGCGATAGTCGGTGGTGGGCCGGCCGGATTGGCGGCGGCGGTTTATGGTGCGTCGGAGGGCCTGAATACGATGGTTCTCGAAGAAGTCGCGACCGGCGGTCAGGCCGGAACGAGCTCGAGAATCGAGAACTACCTGGGCTTTCCCACCGGACTGTCAGGCGCGGAGCTGGCCGGGCGAGCCACGCTTCAAGCCGAAAAGTTCGGCGCGCAGTTTTCCATACCGTCGCAGGCGACGAAACTCAGCTTCGCTGACAACCTGTCCGTGCTGCACCTGGCAAACGGCGAAGAGGTGCGCGCGAAAGCACTGATCATCGCCAGCGGGGCGGATTACCGAAGACTCGACGTGGAGCACCGCGAGCGATTCGATGGTGCGGGCGTCTACTACGCCGCGACACCGATGGAAGCGCAGATGTGCGGCGGCGAAACGGTGGTCGTGGTGGGAGGTGGCAATTCCGCGGGTCAGGCCTGCCTCTTCCTGGCCGAGAGCGCGCGGAAAGTCTTCCTGCTGATTCGAGGGCAAGACGTGGGGCAGAGCATGTCCGACTATCTTGTGCAGCGAATTCTGGAGTCCAGGAACATCGAGCTGCTAACGGGCACCGAAATCTCGAGGATGTTCGGCGATGGTCATCTGGCAGAGGTCGAACTCAGGAACAATCAATCCGGCGTGCGGACAGTTATCAGCGTAGGCGGAGTGTTCTCTTTTATTGGCGCAAGTCCGCGCACGGCGTGGTTGCCGAAGGAAGTCGAAACAGACGCCAGGGGATTTATCAAGACGGGCCCGCGCGTTGCCGATTCCATGCAATGGGGAAGCGTGCGCGCGCCGTTTTACATGGAAACAAGTCGTGCCGGAGTCTTCGCCGCGGGCGACGTGCGCTCGGATTCAATCAAACGGGTTGGGTCGGCGGTCGGTGAAGGAGCGATGGCCGTGCAGTTCGTGCACGAGTATCTGAAAGAATTGAGAAACGAACGCGTCAGGGAAGCTGGAGGTCCCTGATCTGCCGGCGGGAGCTGATATTCAGCTTGTGGAAGATGCTGCGCAGGTGGGCTTCGATCGTGCGAGGGCTCAGAAACAGCTGGGCGCCAACCTCCCGGTTGGTCGCGCCCGTGGCGACCATCCGTGCGATGTGCAGCTCCTGGGCAGTGAGTGCGTCGGTCGGCCGGGCGGTGCGTTTGCGCGGTTTCTCGCCGGTGGCCCGCAGCTCGCGGGCGGCGCGTTCGGCGTACGCTTCCGCCCCCATGCCCGAGAGCAGTTCGTGAGCAGTGCGGAGCTGTTCACGGGCATCCTTGCGGCGGCCCTCGCGGCGCAGCCACTCGCCGTAGACGAGGTGGGCGCGGGCGAGGTAGGTGGCCAATCGGCACTTGCTGAGCCACTCGATCGCTTCCTGGTAGTGCGCCTCGGCGTCGGGCCCGGTGAGGGTCATCGCTCGCGCGCGCGCCGCCAGCCCTAGCGCCTGCGGGGTGCCGCTGGCGTTGGCTCGCGAAGTCAGACGTTCCAGCGCCACAGTGGCGCGTTCCGGCTGGCCGGCGCGGACAGCGGCTTCAACCAGCTCGGGCAGCGCAACACTGCTGTACGAGAACTCATCGGCCTCATACACATGCGCAGCGGCGGCGAGCGCGTCGTCGTAGTTGCCCAGACCGTTGTGCAGGTATGCCAGCGAGACCTGGCTCGACCCGATCGCTGCGCCTTCACCCCGCCGTGTCGCGTCTTCGAGCGCCGTCGCGCGGAGCTTCAAGGCTTCGGGCTGTCGGCCGCGCCAGGCAGCCAGTACGAACCTCGCGTTGGGAAGTTGAGGAGCACCCGTCGCCCGCGCGATCGCTTCCTCCTCCGCGATCATTCCGGCAGCGCGGGAGAACTCGCCGGCGAATACCAGCTCTACCGCCATGGCATTGAGCGCAGCGGGAAGTGCTGCCAGCGCACCGGCTTCACGAAAGCGCCGCACCGCACGGCTGGCTATGACGTACAACGATTCGTCATCCCACAGCATCACTGCCACCATAAAGGCCATCCACAGCCAGCGGCCGTCGTCCTGGTCAGATCCGTCGTCGTTGCGCAGCGCCTCGAGAGCCCGTTTCAGGGTGGGAACGCTTTCCTCGTACCCTTGGGTGAACCTCGTGGCCAAGCCGTCCATCAGCAGATCCATCGGCCGCGGCGGCGTCGGCGGTGGAGGTGCGCTGCGAGCGGCCTGGGCCGCCTCCATTAAGCCGCGGCCACGGACGAGTCGGCCAGCGTGGAAGGCCGCTTCGAGAGCCTGCGCATACGCCTTGCGGGCGAGCGCAGGATCAAGGGGGGCCAAGGCCTCGGCGGCGTCGAGCAGCATCCCGGGCACGTCGCCGCCCCTGGTCTGGTGGAAAGCGATCTGGCCGCGTAGCAGCTTGGCACGGGCGAGTTGGAGGGCGTCCAGCGGCCCTTCCGCGGCGACGGTCAGCAGTGCCATGGCGGCCTCGGTTGCGCCGGCGTCGTGCCTGGCATGCGCGGCCTCGAGCGCGCGTCTCGCGCGGCGCGTGGGTTCGGGCGTCAGCATGGCCGCCTGCTCCATGAACGCGGCCGCAGCGGCCAGCCCGCCGCGGCTGCGTGCGCGCCCGGCCGTGTGCTCCAGCTCCGCGGCAGCTTCCTCGTCGGTGCCCAGCACCGCCTGCGCCCGGTGCCAGGCGCGCCGGTCGGGATCGATCTGGGGGTCGGTGACCGCGGCCAGCACCCTGTGCGCGCGGCGCTGTTCGGGTAAAGTCGCGGCCGCGTAGACCGCCGAGCGTACGAGCGGATGACGAAACCGCACCCGGGTGTCGATCTCCACCAGGCCGGCGGTCTCCGCTGGCGCCAACGCCTCGCGGGCAATCCCCAGGTGCGCGGCGGCCTGCCAAAGCAACGCCACGTCACCGGTCGGGTCGGCCGCGGCGACCAGGAGCAGCAACTGCGTCTCGGCAGGCAGATTGCCCGAGCGTTGCCGGAAGCTGTCCTCAACGCGGCGCGGTACGCTCGCCACGTCGGGCAACTCGAACCCGCCCCCCAGTTGCGCCGACAGTGCGCTCTGCGGCAGTTCCAGTAGCGCCAACGGGTTGCCGCGTGCCTCGGCGATGATCCGGTGGCGCACCATTTCGTCTAGCGGCGTACCGACCGCAGCGGCGAGCAACGCCCGCGCATCCGTCTGTCCGAGCCCGGCCAGCCGCAGTTCGGGCAATCCGACGAAGGGGCGAATGTCACGGTCGGTGGGGTCGCGCAGCGCGAATAGCAGCACGATCCGCTCGGCCAACAGTCGCCGCGCAACGAACGCAAGGACCTGCGCGGACGCTTCGTCCAGCCATTGTGCATCCTCGACAAGGCACAGCAGCGGACCCTCCTCGGCGACCTCGGCCAACAGGTGGAGGGCTGCCAACCCGACCAGGAAGCGGTCTGGCGCAGCACCACCGTGCATGCCGAATGCCACGCCCAGGGCGGCCTGCTGCGGGTCGGGCAGCGCACCTGCGCGGTCCAGCAGCGGCGCGCACAACTGGTGCAGGCCCGAGAACGCAAACTGTGTCTCGGACTCCACTCCGGCTGCGTACTCCACCCGGAATCCTGATGCAGTCGCAGAGTCGAGGGCATACTCAAGCAGCGCAGTTTTGCCGATGCCTGCTTCACCGCGAACCACGAGCGCACCGCTCTGCCCGGCCTGTGCCCGGGTCAGCACCTGCTCGATCGTCGCACGTTCCGTGTGCCGTCCCAGAAGAGACAACCGTGGCGCTCCATCGCGAGGCCGCATCGAGTCCACCGATTCAGATGATGTAGTGATCGAGGCGAGTCTAACCGATACGAATCCGGCCAGGCAGGCGCACGGCGCAACGCGGACGGTGAACGATCCCGCATTGGCCGAACGCTCCGCGGTCACGCCGTCCCGGCGCTGTTCAAGCCGGCGCCGTCAGCCTGTACCTGCCTGCGGGCACGGTGACCACCGGCGAAGACATAGGGGACTTTCACCGACGCGAACCTTGTGCCACTTGCACGATTCTGACGCCATGGCAATCAGCGGCTCATCCCGAACCTCAGTGTCCCGACCCTAAGAAGGACTTTTCCATGTTTGAAAGATCAATTGATCGTGTCACCCGGATACCTGCGCTGGGTCCAGGCTTCGGGGGCGAGAGGCATAAGGCCGCTTTGGTGATAGCGCCTGGTGATCTGCCCGCGACCGATCCGTTCTTCCTCATGGCCGATGACAACATCACACGGAGTGGAAGGTTTGGGGAGTCGCACCCGCATGCCGGACTGGAGACCGTCACCTTCATGCTCAACGGCACGATGGAGGACACCGGCGGGCGGCTGGAGGAAGGCGATGTCGAATGGATGACCGCTGGTAGCGGCATCGTGCATTCCGAGAACGTGACGGTCTCCACCGGAATGCGCCTGTTCCAGCTTTGGCTGATCCTGCCCGAGGCACAGCGCAACATGCCACCACGGGTGCAAATCCTGCGTCGCACTGAAATGCCGGTGCACGCCGAGCCTGGCGTTTTGGCGAACGTTTACAGCGGCAAGACAGGGAATGCGGCGGCGCCGACGAAGAACGCTGTCCCGGTGACCTTGATCGACATCCACCTGGAGCCCGGAGCCACCTTCTCACCGCATTTGCCTGCCTCCTACAACACGTTTGTAGGGGCGATTGACGGCGCAGTGGTGGTTGGCGCCACCGCCGAGGAACTCACTGAAGGGTCGGTGGGCTGGACGGGACCCATGGGCGACGGCGACAGTCTGCTTACGTTGCGGGCGGGTGATAGTGGCGCTCGTCTGCTGTTATACGCCGGCCAGCCGCAGAACATTTCGGTGCATGCAAAGGGGCCCTTCATCGCAGGGTCCCATGAAGAACTGGCCGGCTACTATTCTGCTTTTCGCCAGGGGAAGTTCCCCCACGCTGCCACGATGCGGTCTGTGGAGTACGCCGGGGACGGTAGCGCCAACACTTGAGTCCTGGCCAGTTCAAAGTCTGGCATGCCATCGTGTCGCTCAATCCTTTCTCATATGCGTTCCGTTCTGGAAGATGATGGCCGTTACTCGATCCGGAGCCTGCTGATTCGCTCGAACTGTCTATCCCGATACGCCTGATAGAAGGCGGCAAGTCATCACACTCTCATCCAAAACCTCAGGCAGTCATCCAAGAACAAGCGGTGCTGCTTTGCAACAGTGAGGTGCACGACCCTCAATCAAAGCTGAAAGGAATGACGATGACCATTGATGATACTTTGCTCACCCCGGATAACCATGCGCTCATCCTGATTGACCATCAGTATCTTCAGCTACTTTCCGTCCGCTCTCACACTGTGCAGGAGGTCGTCTCCAACACGGTCATTACCGCACGAGGCGCCAGAATTTTCGGGGTGCCGATGCTGTTCACCACCGCGTTTGCCGAGCGACAGGCGCTCGTCAAGGAAATCCAGCAGATCGATCCCGATCAGGTTCCGATTGACCGGACCGGCCTGAATGCTTGGGACGATGAGCGCGTTGTCGATTGGGTGAAGGCGACCGGAAAGAAGAAGCTCGTTCTGGCCGGCCTCTGGACGGAGGTCTGTCTGGCCATGCCGGTGCTTTCGTTCCTGGCCAACGGTTACGAGGTTTACATCGTCACCGATGCTTCAGGAGGCAGCAGCCCGGAGGGGCACGAACGCGGCGTGCAGCGCATGATTCAGGCCGGAGCGAGGCCCATGACCACCGAGGCTTACATCAGCGAGCTTCAGCGCGACTGGAAGTACGAGAGCACCGCACAGGACCTCGTCAACATGGTTGTCGAGGAGGGAACCACTGCCGGTCAGGGTCTTCGTTGGGTGTGGCAGTTGACCGGCCTCGAGGAAGGTAGCCGTGGCTAAGCCATAGCACCTCAACTTCATGCCGGCTATCGAGCAGGTTATTGCCAGTCACGAGGCCGCTTCGGGTGAGCAGAACGCCTGAAAACATCGAAGCGATCGCCCCCGCTGGCACGATCGTCGCACGCTCCGTGTGCCGTCCCAAAAGAGACAGCTGAGGCGTTCCATCGCGAGGCCGCATCGAGTCCATGGTTTCTGCTTATGCGGTTGTCGGCGCGAGTCCAACCGATGCGAATCCGATCAGGCAGACGCAGGGGCAACGGTGATGACCGGCGAAGAATTAGGGGACTTTCACCGACGCGAACCCTCCGCCACGTGCGTGATCCTGACGACACGGGCGATCACCGACTACGAGCCAGGATGTGAGAACGACCGTTCTCACCCAAACCACTGAAAGGAAGAAGTCATGGGTTTCATCACCGTTGGGAAAGAGAACTCCATCCCGGTTGAACTCTACTACGAGGATCAGGGTGCGGGTCAG
This sequence comes from Gammaproteobacteria bacterium, assembly GCA_050485545.1. Classification (GTDB taxonomy): domain Bacteria; phylum Pseudomonadota; class Gammaproteobacteria; order Steroidobacterales; family Rariloculaceae; genus JBJHBP01. The sequence goes on along the minus strand of JBJHBP010000004.1, from coordinate 114,108 downwards.
CCCGTCGTCCTGATCCACGGGTATCCGCTGAACGGTCACAGTTGGGAGCGGCAGACATCCGAGCTGGTCGCCGCCGGATATCGGGTCATCACCTACGACCGTCGCGGGTTCGGCCAGTCGTCGAAGGTCGGCTCCGGCTACGACTACGACACCTTCGCCGCCGATCTGAACACCGTGCTGGAGACCCTCGATCTCCGCGACGTCGTCCTCGTCGGTTTCTCGATGGGCACGGGCGAACTCGCCCGCTACGTTTCGAAGTACGGTCACGAGCGGGTCGCCAGCCTGGCGTTCCTCGCCTCGCTGGAGCCCTTCCTCGTCGCCCGCGACGACAATCCCGAAGGCGTGCCGCAGGAGGTCTTCAACGGAATCGAGGCCGCTGCGAAACGTGACCGCTACGCCTGGTACACGCAGTTCTTCTCCGATTTCTACAACCTCGACGAGAACCTCGGCGTTCGGATCAGCCAGGAGGCGGTCACCGGGAGCTGGAATGTCGCCATCTCCAGCGCTCCCGTGGCGGCCCACGCCGTCGTCTCCTCGTGGATCGAGGACTTCCGCGCCGATGTCGAGGCGGTCCGCGCCAGCGGCAAACCGGCGCTGATCCTGCACGGCACCGCCGACAACATCCTTCCCATCGACGCCACTGCGCGCCGCTTCCGCCAGAACCTGCCCGATGCGCAATACGTGGAGATCGAGGGCGCTCCGCACGGATTGCTCTGGACCCACGCCGACGAGGTGAACACCGCGCTGATGGCTTTCCTCGGCTCGATCCACGACTAGGCCGTCACAGCCACCATCGACGGATCGTGACATGGCGGAAAGGAACCACCAATGAAGAACCTCGATGCCCCGACCCTTGCGGAGGATCTTCTGCTTGTTCTGTTCCAGCCCGACGCGGGCACCATCGCGGGCGAGAGCACCCTTTACTACGTGCTGGCCGGAGCCGTGCTGGCAGACCTCGCCTTCAATGACAGCGTGACGACCACAACAACCCGGACCGGGTCCGTACGTGTGAAAGCCGTCGAAGGGCGGGCGCCATCGGACGAGCTTCTGCGCTCGGCGTGGGACTATGTCTCGGTCAAATCCCGCGGCGTGCAGAGCGTGCTTGCCGCGATCGGGCCGACACTTCGCCAGCCTCTGCTGGAGCGTCTCGTGGCACGCGGCGACATCCGTGAGCAGAACGGCAAGGTGCTCGGCCTGTTCAGGACAACGACCCTCAGGGACGGAGGAAGCGGACGCAGGTCCGGCCTGATCGGAAACGTCCGCAGCGTTCTTGTGGACGGGGCGGAGCCGCTGCCCCGTGTCGCCGCGTTGGCCGCATTGATGTGGGGAAGCGGCACGCTCCAACAGTTCGACCCGCAGATCCCCTGGACCTCGGCCGTCATCACCCGCGCCCAGGAACTCGCACGCGGCAACTGGAGCGCTGGAGGCGCCACGCAGGCAGTTGCACGCGCTACGGCCGCGATGATCGGCATCATCGCGGCCACCGTGCTTCCCCGGAACAATTTGCTTGGCTAAGGCTTCTGTTACGCACTATCCACCATGACGGGTTCAATGATTCCCAGCGTCGAAACGACATGCCAGGCAAAGCGGATCGGTGTGCCTGGCCGGTACAGGCAGGACCCCGCCGAAGTCGCGGTCTTGTTGAACGATGCCAAAGCCGCACTGCTATCCGATCGTGCGTTGGCGAGAGCCTGCGTCGCGCGGGCGTTGGATCTCCTGCACGAAGACGTTGCTCGCCTGTCCGGTCCGTCCCCCTGTCTCCAGGGGGGACTGGCCGGCTGGCAGGGCCGCCGTGTCGTCGAGTACATCGAGGCGCATCTGGCGTCAACGATCCGCGTAAAGGATCTCGCGGCGCTCACTCGTCTCAGCGCGAGCCATTTCTCGCGTGCATTCAAACGAAACTTCGGCCAGGCACCGATGACTTACGTCACCCGCCAGCGAGTGGAGTTGGCACAGCGGCTGCTGCTGACCACGGAGGAGTCGGTGTGCCAGATTTCGCTGGCCTGCGGGATGTGCGATCAGGCGCACCTGACTCGAGTGTTCCGTCGCGTCGTCGGCGAGAGCCCGACGGCCTGGCGTCGGGCGCATGCCGTCGGGCCCGCGCCGCGGCCGGCAATCTCTTCGGAGAGGAGGTGACGGTCGCGAGACACGGCTTGCGGCTACGATTTCAAGGCGCCCCTGGCACGGACGGCATGGCGCTTGCGTCCGTAGCCAGGTTGTGACGATCTTCGGTGGACGTCAGGCCTTTGACCGATGCAACACGTCCTGCCATTCCGGATGGCGGTCGATCTGCGCCTTCGCGAACGGGCAAAGCGGAACGATGGCAACGCCGTCGCGTCGTGCGTCCTCGACCGCCTGTTGCACCAGCCGCTCTCCGACCTTGCGGCCACGCAACACCGCCGGGATTTCGGTGTGGTCGATGATGATCAGCCCGTCGCCGGCACGGCTGTAGGTCATCTCGGCCTCGACGCCGTCGACAACCAGTCGGTAACGTCCCTTCGATTCACCATCTTCCCGCTCGACAGTGCCGTCGATGCCCGCGGACGAATCCTGCGCCCGTTCGGCATCCGCGGGCCGCACCGTGCGCGGCTGTCCGGGCGAACACTCCAGCAGATCGCGGTCCCATCCGCCGAGGTCGGCGGCGGCCTCGTAGGTCGTGACCAGGAAAGCCATCAAGGCCTCATCGGGATCGGCCGCACTCTGCACGGCATCGTAGGGCAGCATGAATTCCGACAGCCCGTCACTCCAGAACGCCGCATCGGGCTGGACCGGCGCGGCCCGGTAACCGTTCGGCGCCGGATAGGCGTAGGCGTAGAAAGCGGGATAGTCGATGCCATTGCCGCCCGGCCAGAAACCTGCCGAAGACACTTCGCGATCGTAGGCTTCCTGGGCCACGTCGTCCGGCAGGGTCGGGATGCCGGCAGGGTGTAGTGGCGCGCGCCGACCCGAGAAGCGGGTGATCGCGAGATCCAGAGCCCCCCAGAACAGGTGAACGGGACTGGACTTGCCGAGAAAGGACGTTCGGAACCTGTTGAATACCCTGTCGGCCGCCACCAGGGCCTGGTGGTAGCGCTGCACGGCTTCCCTGTCATAGGGCCGGTCGCGATGATCCTTGCTGAACGGGATGGGGTTGGGCACCTCGTTCGGCGTGTCGCTGAAGGTCGGCGTGCCCCCAAGGTCATTAATCAGCTGCACGAAGTCGGCGCGGAACGCCGCGACCGTGGTCGGCGCGAGCGCGAACGACGCCTTGCGACCGTTGCCGCAGGTGCCGACGACCTGATGTTCGTGAAGATCGAACGAAATCTCGATGCCCGGGCCGTCGGGGATCGGCGAGGAGGTCAGGCCGAGCGGTGTGACGTAGAAGGTCGCGTTCCAGGAGTGGTTGAGCCAGGGCGAATGCGCAAGACGGTACTTGCCGGCGATCTGCAAATAAAGATGTAGCGCCGAGCACGTCTCACGCCAGTTGAGGTAGTCAAGTCGGGGCCACTTGTTGCTCATTGTGCTTCTTCTCCATCCAGCGTCAGCTTCATGCGAGAGCCGGTCATTTGATATTGGGTCGCTCGTGTTGCGTTCTGGCAATCATTCATCCGCGCCGGTCAATCCGGCGAGGGGATGTGCTCGTCCACGCCGTGCTCAATGCAACCTGGCCATGACCAGGGCGACGGCCTTCTTGCAGGGGAAACGTACGCTCCGACACGGATCTCAGATAGCACGAAACCGCCGTGTCTGGTATCGCCGTGCTCACGGCGGCCGACAGCAGCACCCGGCTGCACCACACACGGCACGCCTGGTGGCGTGGCGACCGGTGCCGATCCTATCGGCCACGCCCTCGATGGTCAGATTGCTGCGTAGCCGGGCCGTGCGCAGGTTTGCGCCCAGGCGCCTGATTGCCTGTTCACCCCCCTTTCGCCTGAATTCAAGGAATTCTGGCGCACCCGAAAGTGCTGACCGCCGCAGCCCTATTGCCGCAGCCCTATTGCGATGGTGCCGACTGGATCCTGATCGTGTACGCGCCGAGATCCGACGAGTCGTAGGTGTTCGCGCGCGCAACGTAGGAGCCGCGTGCGGGCACGGTGAAGCGTATATGTGCATTGAGTCCGGCACCGCCGTCGTCATCGGTACTCAGTGTCTCGCCAGCGGAGTTCAGCAGGTGCAGGAACGCGTCGACTTCATCACTCATCATGTCGATCGTGATCTGCCAGCCCGCGTCCGCCTCGAACGGGTAATCGATGTACGGCGAATCGTCGAGTTGCAGGCGTGGGGTACTGCTGGTGAATACCCCATTGAAGGTTCTGTCCATGGGTTGCGGACCGGACGAGCAGGCGGCCAGCGCGAACCCCATCAGGCACGTCAGGATGCCTGCGGTTCTGAGCGCACCACGATGGCGGCGCGAATGCATGCCCTGTGCCCGGCGCCGTTCTGACGCGACTCCTGTTGCGGGGGCTTGTGATGTGAAGTGTTGGTGCATGTGCAGGCCTCGTTTCAACGGTGGTTTGCTTGGACAGCGGCGCGACTGTCACCCATCAGATTCCTGGCTGCCCGTCACGCAGACGGTCCGTCATGAACACGCCGCAACGCCGTAACGCCGCCGGATTCCGAGCCGGCAGTATGCGGCCGACGGGTCGATCGCACCACTCCCAAATGAGGGCCTGCGGCGTGCCCGCCACCGACACCGGGAACATCGCCGCTCTGTACCGGAACCAGAAAATCTGTATATTCAGAAAGCGTGAGAATTCGCGCGCATCTTGGGCGGTTCGACGCAGCGCAGCCGTGCTCCGGCAGTGCTGGCGCAACCGACGATAACCAGGCCCGCGAAGCTCGGCGCAAGGGCCGCTTGGAGAGGCGTGCTGCCAGAGTGTCCACTAGAGGAGTGTGACTGTATGTCCATCGAATGTGTTCACGGTGCGTCCGTCACGGCCGGGTCAGACTGTTGTCACTGCGGCGCCCCGGCCACCCAGGCTGCATTCCGGCGTATTCATGCCGACCTGTCCCGCAGGCGGTTCATCGGCGGTTCGGCGGCCGTGGTGGGCCTTTTCGCGGGTTTTGGTCTGAAGCCCCGAGAGGTTCGCGCACAGACTCCAGGACGGCCGCTGCTGCTGACGAACCTGCGCCTGTTCGACGGCATCAGACGCGTCATGCGGGAGGGTGTCGACATCCTCGTTCAGGATGGATTCATCGCCGCGCTGCCCGCTCGCGGCGAAGGACCGGAGCACGCCGAGCTCATCGATTGTGGCGGTCGGGCGGTGATTCCCGGCCTGATCGACATGCACTGGCACGCGACGCTCGTTGCCGTTAGCCAGATTGCCGCGCTGACACAGGACATTGGCTTCGTCCACCTGATGGCGGGCCGTGAAGCCGGTGCAACGCTGATGCGGGGCTTCACTACGGTTCGCGACGTCGGCGGCCCGGCGTTCGGCCTGAAGCTGGCGATCGACCGCGGGGTGGTGAGCGGGCCGCGCATCTTCCCATCCGGGGCAATGATCTCGCAGACCTCCGGCCATGGAGACTTCCGGCTGCTGAACACATTGCCGCGTATGCCATCCAGTGCACCTGACTACACCGAGACGGCGGGTGTCGCCGTCATCGCCGACGGCGCCGACGAGGTGCTGCGACGCGTCCGCGAACAGCTGATGCAGGGCGCAAGTCAGATCAAGATCATGGCTGGTGGTGGGGTGGCGTCGCTTTACGATCCTCTCGACGCCACACAGTTTACGGAGCGCGAGATCCGCTCCGCGGTTGAGGCGGCCGAAGACTGGGGTACGTATGTCTGCGCTCACGTGTACACATCACAAGGCATCCAGCGCTGCATTGCCGCGGGTGTGAAGTCGATCGAACATGGTCAGCTTGCCGACGACAGGACGGTGAGGATGATGGCCGACAACGGCGTCTGGTGGAGCATCCAGCCCTTTCTCGCCGACGAAGATGCGAACCAGTATTCGGACGCGGAATCCATCGCCAAGCAGCAGCAGGTTTCCGAAGGCACGGTACGTGCTTTCGAGCTGGCCGAGCGCCGCCGCGTCAACTATGCCTTCGGGACGGATATTCTTTTCAGTGCGAACGGGGGCGAGAGTCAGGGCCGGCAACTTGCGAAACTGGCGCGATTCATGTCTCCGCTCGATGCGCTCCATCGCGCCACGGGCGCGGCCGGAGAACTGCTCGCGCTGTCGGGGGCGCGCTCACCCTACGACGGGCGCCTGGGTGTGATCGAGCCAAACGCCCTTGCCGACCTGCTGGTCGTCGATGGCGATCCGGAAACCGATCTGAGCTGGCTGGGTGATCCCCGGAATACCCTGCGGCTGATCATGAAGGGTGGGCGAATTTTCAGGGATGCGCTATGAACCACGCGAAGCACAGGTCGGGCCGCAATCGCGCGAACATCGCGCTGCCGTTCATCCTGCTGGCGATCTGGATCGCCGGGCCCGCGAAGGCGCAGGAACCAGAACCTGGCTGGTCGGCTCAGGTCTCGCCCTATGTCTGGGCATCGGGTATCGGCGGCTCGATCCGGCCGTTCACCGGGGCGCCAACAATCGAGTTCAACGAGTCGTTCTCTGAGGTTCTCGAAAACCTGGACGCCGCAGTCTTCGTTTCAGGGTATGCGCGCCGTGATCGGTTCGTGCTGCTGGGTGACTTCAGCTACGTATCGTCTTCCCGTTCCGGGATCGCACTGGTCCCGGGCGTGGGGCCTGCGCCGGCGTCCGGCAGACTGAGACAGATATCGGCAACTCTTGCGGGGGGCTACAGAGTTGTCAGCGAACCGGGCGTGAACGTCGACGTTCTCGGCGGCTTGCGCTCATGGTCGGTACGTGGCGTCGTCGATATCGCCGGCGGTGCGCTCAGCCGATCTCAGGGCCTTGAATTCACCGATCCGATTCTCGCCGTACGGATTCACATCGTGCCGGCATCACGCTGGTCGGCAGTTCTTTACGGTGACATTGGCGGATTCAGTGTTGGATCGAAGCTGACGGCGCAGTGGCTCGGCACGGCCAACTACAGTTTCAACGACCGGCTCTATCTGTCTGCCGGCTACCGTCATCTGGAGCTCGATTATCGTGATTCGGGCGCCCGCATCGATGTCCGCATGAGCGGCCCGCTGGTCGGCGCAACCTGGCGCTTCTGAGCACACTGAAGATCCGATGCTGAATCGCACTGCATTCAAGGACAGGGCATTCTGCCTTTCGGGCTGATGGCCATCCGCCGAGAGTTGCTGGCTCCGGGAGCCGCCCCGGGTCCGTAGCGGAACATGGCCGGCCAGGCTGCGGCGCACTCGCATTCGCATTCGCATTCCAGCGACGGTTATGCCGTACCGTTGAACCTTGTTACGATCAAGCCGCCGCCTTGGCGAACCCGCAGACAGAAGGGACAGGCTCATGGGACGCATAATCAAACTGATAGGCATGGTCATAGCGGCGGTGCTGGTGCTGTTTGTGGCACTGATGCTGGGCCTGTCGCTGCTGGTCGACCCCAACGACTACAAGGACGACATCGCCGCGGCGGTTGAGCGCAATACCGGCCGCCAGCTGACGCTGGAGGGCGACCTGGAGCTGGAGATCTTCCCGCGTCTGCGCATCGCGGTGGGTGAGGCGTCGCTCGGCAACGCGGCCGGCTTCGGCGGCGAGCCCTTCGCACGCATCCAGTCCGCGCGCCTGCAGCTGGCGCTGCTGCCGCTGCTGTCACGGCGGGTGGAGATCGACGAGGCACGCCTGGAAGGCCTGGTGCTGAATCTGGCGCGCAACGCCCAGGGACGCACCAACTGGCAGGACATCGGTGAAGCCGCGGAGCGGGCGCAGGCCGATGATGCGCCGCAGACCAGCGGTTCCGGCGCCGACTTCGACCTCGATGTGGATGTCATCAGCATCGTCAACGCGCAGGTGAACTGGAACGATGCGGCCAGCGGCAGCCGCTGGCAGCTCAGCAGCTTCAATATGCAGGCGTCGGGCTTCGGGCCGGATGTGACGTTTCCGATCCGCATGAGTTTCGGTCTTGCCGGCGACGCCGTGGAAGTGGCGGTGGACGTGCGCGCCGATGCGCTGCTGTCGCTGGTCAACAACCGCTACCGGCTGGACGGCCTGGATGTGCGTCTGTCCGGCAGCGGCGAGGCGTGGCCCGGGGGTCAGGGCGATGCGCGGCTGCGTCTTGAGTCGCTGCAGGCCGATCTCGGTGCCGAAACTCTCGCGCTCGAAAACCTCGTTCTGGACATGCTTGGCGTCAGCGCGCGCGGCTCGCTCAGCGGCCGCCAGCTGATGAGCAGCCTCAGTCTCAACGGCGCTGTGGAGATTGCCGAGTTCAGCCCGCGCGATCTGCTCGGTCGCCTTGGTGTGGACGTGGACACCGCCGACCGCGATGTGCTGCGCCGTGCTGCCGCGAACGCCAGCTTCGTGTACGACGCCAATCAGATCGCACTGCGCGACATGCAGTTCACGCTCGATGACTCCACGCTGACGGGATTCGCCGGCGTTGAACGCGAAACGCTGCGGTTCGAGCTGGCGGTGACCGAGATCAACGTCGATCGCTATCTGCCGCCGGCCTCGGATGCGCGATCCGGCGACGACGAAGGTTCGCTGGATGAGGTCGATCTGCCCCTGGAGGTGCTGCGCACGCTGGACGCGCGCGGTGAGTTGCGGCTCGCCAGCGCACAGTTCCTCGGGATGCGGCTCAGCGACGCGGTATTCGCACTGAATGCCGGTAACGGCCGCGTGGTGCTGGCGCCGCGCGCTTCACTGTATGGCGGCACCGCCAACGGTGAGATCACATTCGAGGTAGGCGGCGATGCGGCGCGGATGCGGCTGGTGCAACAGCTGGACGGCGTGGACATCCTGCCGCTGGCGCGTGACTTCGTCGAATCGGAGATGGTCTCCGGCACCGCCGGTGCGCGACTGGATCTTACCGCCAGCGGTTCCAATGTCGGCCAGATGCGCCAGGTGCTCGCCGGCGACGTGTCATTCACGCTGCGCGACGGCGCCTGGGAAGGTTTCGACGTGTGGTACGAGCTGCGCCGCGCGCGGGCGGTGCTGGATGGCAATCCGGCGCCGGCACGCGAGGGGACGCGGCGCACGCCGTTCAGTGCGGTGTCCGCATCCGGCGTGATCGAGGATGCGGTGCTCACCAATCGCGATCTCAACGCAACGCTGCCTTTCATGGTTGTGAACGGGAGCGGCACGGTGAATCTGCTGACCGATGCGATGGACTTCGATCTCGTGGCGCGCATGGTGGATGGCGAAGTGCTGCAGTCGGATCCGGCCATGACCAGCCTGGCGGGCCTTGAGCTGCCGCTGCGGGTGGGCGGCACGCTGGCGGAGCCTTCGGTGCGGCCGGACTTCGCCGCGGTGGTGCGCTCGCGTGCCGAGCAGGAGGTGCGCGAACGCCTCGAAGAGGAGCGCGAGGAGGCCACGGAACGGCTTCAGGACAGGATTCGCGGCCTGTTCGACCGGTAGCGCCGGACGGCGCACGGGTGACATCGCAACTGATTGTGTAAGCTCCGGGTGCTCCGGGTGCTCCCGGGCACGATGTCTCACGAGGGCGTAACGATGTTCAGGCGAATCACATTGCTGACAGCCGCAGCCGCAGCGGCCGCCGTCGTTCCCGTGTGGTCGGCCGAAATGAAAAGCCTGGAGATCAGCCGCGATGCCGGTCGTTACGAACTGGTTGCCGATGTGCTGATGAACGCGCCGGCCGAAGCGATTTTTGAGGTGCTGGTCGACTATGACGGTCTGGATCGCATTTCCAGCATCTATAAGGAAAGCGGCTATCTGGAGCCGGCCGACGATGGCACGCCGATGGTGTTCACGCGCGTGGAAGGCTGCGTGATGTTCGTATGCATGAACATGCGCCGGGTGGAGCGCCTGGAAACGCGCTGGCCGAACTGGATACGCACCACCGCGCTGCCGGAGCAGAGCGACTTTCATTACAGCCAGGCCGAGTGGCTGCTCGAGCCTGAAGAATACGGTACCCGTGTCACGTACCGGCTGGCGATGGAGCCGGACTTCTTCGTGCCACCGGTGATCGGGCCGTGGGTGCTCAAGCGGCGTTTGATGGCTGGCGGCGCGCGTGCCGTCGAGCGGATCGAACGACTGGCACAGGAGCTTGATGGCGGTTACGCACTCGCCGACTGACAGTGGTCAGCGCATCGGCAACTGCGCAGCCGGCTTTGCAACACGACGCTGGCCCTGCACCCACCTCTGCACCGGCGATCGCGCCCCGGCTGCTGCCCTGGTATGAGCGGCACGGCCGTCACACGCTGCCGTGGCAGGTTCAGCGCAGCGCCTATCGTGTCTGGGTTTCCGAAGTGATGCTGCAACAGACGCAGCTGGCCACGGTGATACCGTACTTCGAGCGATTCGTTGCACGTTTCACGGATGTGGCCGGACTTGCCGGCGCACCGATCGACGAGGTGCTGGCCCTGTGGTCGGGACTGGGTTACTACGCGCGGGCACGCAGTCTGCACAGGGCTGCGCAGCAGGTCATGAACGAACATGGCGGGGAACTGCCGGATAGCTATGATCAGCTGGTTGCCCTGCCCGGCATAGGTCGTTCCACGGCCGGCGCGATACTGGCGCAGGTGCACGAGCAGCGTCTGCCGATTCTGGACGGCAACGTGAAGCGCGTGCTGACGCGTTATCACGCCGTCGATGGCTGGCCGGGCGAGACGGGCGTCGCGCGCGAGCTGTGGGCGCTGGCCGAGCAGAACACGCCCACGCATCGGGTGCGCGACTACACGCAGGCGATCATGGATCTGGGGGCGATGGTGTGCACGCGCGCGCGGCCGCGCTGCGAGGCGTGTCCACTTGCGGATGGCTGTGTGGCGCGTGCTACGCAATCGCAGCGTCGCTATCCCGCGGCACGACCGAAGCGGCGGCGACCGTCGCGCAGTGTTGTGGTACTGATTGTGCGCGATCAGCAGGGGCGCGTGCTGCTGCAGCGGCGTCCGCCCAGCGGCATCTGGGGCGGTCTGTACAGCTTTCCCGAGCTTGCCGGCGACGACAGCGCCGCACACTGGTGCCAGCGCATACTGGGCGCACACGCTGTCAATGAACAGACGCTGGCCGCCTTTTCGCACGCCTTCACCCACTTCGAACTGGAACTGCGGCCCGTAATGATCCAGCTGTCCTCCGTTCCATCCGCACCATCAGCGGTAATGGAGGGGAATGGATGGCTCTGGTATAACGGCAGCTCGCGGCAGGTGGGATTGCCGGCGCCGGTGCAGCGAATGCTGCGCACATTGGCCGAAGCGCCGGAAGCTGGCGGATCTGCTGGCAGGCAATAAAACAGGAAAACGAATTCGTGACACGAATGGTGAAGTGCGTGGTGCTGGGCACCGAAGCAGAGGGTCTGGACAAGCCCCCCTATCCGGGCGAACTTGGCAAGCGGGTGTACGACAACGTGTCCAGGCAGGCGTGGAAGCGCTGGCTGGGTCACCAGACCATGCTGATCAACGAATACCGGCTGGTGCCGATCGAGCCCAAGGCGCGCAAATTCCTTGAGGCCGAAATGGAGAAGTTCTTTTTCGGCGACGGTTCGGAAGCGCCGCCCGATTTCAAACCGGAGTAAGCCGGCCGCGAGCAAACCGGCCGGTGGCTCAGCGATTCATTCTGTGCCTGATCAGATCGTCGACGACACCGGGTTCTGCCAGGGTGGAGGTGTCGCCGAGGTCGCTGAAGTCGTTCGCGGCCACCTTGCGCAGGATGCGGCGCATGATCTTTCCGGATCGCGTTTTCGGCAGGCCGGGCGCCCATTGCAGGAAATCGGGATTGGCGATCGGGCCGATTTCACGGCGCACCCACTGGCGCAGTTCCTCGCGCAGTTCGTCGGTCGGATACTCACCGGCCACCAGCGTCACATAGGCATAGATGCCCTGGCCCTTGATCTCGTGCGGACAGCCGACGACGGCGGCCTCGGCCACCCTGGGGTGCGCGACCAGCGCACTTTCCACCTCGGCGGTGCCCAGGCGGTGACCTGAAACATTGATCACGTCATCCACGCGACCGGTGATCCAGTAGTAGCCGTCGGCATCGCGTCGCGCACCATCGCCGGTGAAGTAGCGCCCCGGGAACTGGCTGAAGTAGGTGTCGATGAAGCGCTGGTGGTCGCCATATACGGTGCGCATCTGCCCCGGCCAGCTGTCGAGCAGCACCAGATTGCCCGACGCTTCGCCTTCGAGTTCTTCGCCCTGTGCGTCAACGATGGCCGGTTGCACGCCGAAGAACGGCTTCGTCGCGGACCCGGGCTTCAGTGGCGTTGCCCCGGGGAGCGGGGAGATCAGGATGCCGCCGGTCTCGGTCTGCCACCAGGTATCGATCACCGGGCAGCGTTCGTCGCCCACCACGCGGTAATACCACGCCCAGGCCTCCGGGTTGATCGGCTCCCCCACGGTGCCGAGCAGCTTCAGGCTGCGACGTGAGCAGCGCTTCACCGGCGCCGCGCCCTCGCGCATCAGCGCACGTATCGCCGTTGGCGCGGTGTAGAAGATGTTGACGTCGTGCTTGTCGATGACCTGCCAGAAGCGGCTGAAATCCGGGTAGTTGGGCACGCCTTCGAACATCAGCGTTGTAGCGCCGTTGGCCAGCGGACCGTAGACGATGTAGCTGTGTCCCGTGACCCAGCCGACGTCGGCCGTGCACCAGTACACGTCGCCGTCGTGGTAGTCGAACACATATTGGTGTGTGAGCGAGACGTGCAGCAGGTAGCCGGCCGAGGTATGCAGCACGCCCTTGGGCCTGCCGGTGGAGCCCGACGTATAAAGAATGAACAGCGGATCCTCCGCGTTCATGACTTCCGGCCTGCAGACATCCGAAACCGACTCGGTGACGTCTTCGTACCAGTGATCCCGCCCGTGCTGCCATTCGATGTCGCCGCCGGTGTGTTTCACGACCACGACGTGCGCCACGTCTGTTCCGGTGACACGCGCAAGCGCTTCATCGACATTCGCCTTGAGCGGCACTCTGCGTCCGCCGCGAAGTCCCTCGTCGGCGGTGATGACCACGCAGGAGCCGCAGTCCTCGATGCGTCCACGCAGCGCTTCGGGCGAGAAGCCGCCGAACACCACCGAGTGCACCGCGCCGATGCGTGCACAGGCAAGCATTGCGACGGCGGCCTCGGGGATCATCGGCAGGTAGATGGTGACCCTGTCGCCCTTTTTCACGCCCAGCTTGCGCAGTGCGTTGCCGAGACGGCAGACCCGTTCGTGCAGGTCACGATAGCTGATGTGGGCGTCTGCAGATGGATCGTCGCCCTCCCAGATGATCGCGGTCTGATCGGCGCGGCCGGCGAGGTGTCGGTCAAGGCAGTTCACGCTGACATTGAGTTCGCCGTCGGCGAACCAGCGGATGTAGAGGTCTTCGGCAGCGAACGAGACGTCCTTCACGCGTGTGAACAGCCGCATCCATTCAAGCCTTGTGGCCTGTTCGCTCCAGAAGGACTCCGGGTTCTCGATCGATGCGCGATACAGCGCCTCGTAACGGTCACCGTCTATCCAGGCTCTGCGCGCAAGCGCGGCTGGGACGGGGTAGGTTTTTTCGTCGCTCATGGACGCCGATGATATGCGTCATTCGCCGTCATTTCAGCTGCACGGCAGTAGTTATTCCCAGCCGGTGGGCGACATGTAAGGCGTGACGATGCCGATGGCCTCGCTTTCATGAATCTGGCCAGCCAGGATCTTGTAGACCGGACACCCGTTGGACGAGTTTGGGGACCGCGCTTGGCGGCAGTGGGTGCGCCCACGGGAGTGGGAGTGGATAATGCCTGCTGCTAACCTGCCACTGTGTCCTGTCCCTGTTAATCGCTGGCCGGCATGTATCCGCCGGTGATCCATTCGTGCCGTTCCATTCGTCAGCTGACCCGGGAGGGTGATCCGTGAAGACCAATCTGTACAAGCGTCCCGTGGCCTTCATTGCCGCGGCAATGTTCTGTGCACTGCTGCTGGCTGCCTGTGGCGGCTCCGATGAGCCGTCCGACGAACATCCGATGGTTGGCATGCTGCAGTCCACGCAGAGCATGACGGCTGTATACAACGATCTGGCGGATGCGATCGCCGGCATTCGTGACGACGACACGGCGGACACGGCTGCAGCACGGTTGCAGTCGGATATCCTGCCTCGCGCCAGGATGGCCGGTGCCGGCATGGTTGAAGCGCTGGTCGCGATTTCGCAGTACAGCGAAGCGGAACTTGATCTGTGGAGTTCGCCGTTCAGCGAGGAAGAACTGGTGCAGATCGATGACCGGCACACCGCAGCGCTTTATCGCATGGACGATGCTTTCGAAAGCCTGATGATGCGGCCACAGTTCATCACCGAATCGCTCCAGGCCGCATTGAACGATCTGGGACAGGCGATGATGGACATGGAAAGGCAGATCGACGAAGCCACCCTGATGCTGGTCCGGGACTGAGTGCGGATGGGGCGCTGATCCGAAGCGATCGTCAGTCCCGGGCCAGTCCCAGTTCGCGTGCCGCCCAGGGTATGAAATGGCGCCAGTTGGGACCGGTGGTGTGGCCGCCGTCGTGCTGGCGCCATGCCAGTCGGCCGTCGAGCAGGCTGACACCGACCGCCGGCATCGTAGCTTCCTGATAGTGTTCGCCGGTACCCGTGTCTTTCACGCCCAGCAGTGAGAACACGCTGCCGGCCGCGACCGTGGCCATGTAGCTGCCCTGCTGATCCAGCCACAGCGCATCGCCCTGCTCGGGAATGCCGTAGCTGATGAACGTGGGCCTTGGTGCGCTCAGCGCAATCAGCGAGTGCGAGTCGATCGGCAGATCGTTGGCGTTCATGCGGCCGAAAGCCGATTCATCCGCGCCATACCTGAGGAAGTTGCCAGCCATCCAGTGATACTGGCCACTGCCGGTGAGGTTCTCCACCGCCTCGCCAAAGTTGCGCCGGTACGGTGAGGCACCGCCTTCGCCGGACGAGCCGATGAAGCCCACCGCGAAACGCGGTTCGAAGGCCATGGTCACCAGCGCCGCCTTGCCGTAGCGCGACACGCCCTCGATGCCAACGCGACCGGCATCCACGGCCGGCTCGGTTTCCAGGAAATCCAGCGCACGTGCTGCGCCCCACGCCCAGGCCCGCAGCGCGCCCCAGTCCTCGGGGCTGCGCGGCTGGCCGCGGTTTGCCAGGCCGATGATGCCGCGTGTAAGGCCGGCGCCGTTGTCGGCCTGAACGCTGGTCGGATTCAGATACGCGAATCCCCAGCCGGCGGCGATCAGCTGCTCGTTGGCTGAAGGTTCATCGCTGGGTGGCCCGAATCGGCGTGGCTCGGCGTTGCCCACCGCTTCGGCCAGGCTGCCGCCGCGAAACATCATCATCACAGGCACCGGGCCATCGGTGTCCGCCGGCAACACCAGCGTGAACTCGATTTCCACGTCGATCAGCGGATAGCCGCTGTTGTCCGCGCGGCCAATCAGTTGCCGACCCTGCACGGCGTGACCGGCCACCGTGCCCGTTTCCGTGGCCGCGACGCGCCACTGCACGGCTGGAACATCAACCGGCACACGACCGATGACTTCACGTTCGAAGGCCTCGACGATCTGTGGACGGCGGCGGTTCCACCAGTCATCGGCACTCGTGACCGGCGTACCGTCGTCGAGCACCAGCAGTTCGGGCCAGTCCGGATACGGATTCGCCAGCGCCTCATCGTAATTGGCGGCATTGGGCGCGTCGTCGCGACCGCTGGGGCCTGGCCGCAGCGCGGTGATGCCCAGCTGGCGACGCATGTCGGCGTGATCGTCGGCGGTGGACCATTCCGGTGGCGATGCAGCCGCGGTGTCCGCGTCCTGTGCCAGCGTGCCTGCCGGGATGCCGGTGAGACACAAGGCTGCCAGCGAGGCTGCCGCGGTTGTGGCGGTCCGCATCAGTCGGTTTCCATCAGTCGGGTGAGCGGCGCTTGCACCGCGCGTGCCCAGATACGGTAACCCTCGGTGGACGGATGCAGCGCGTCGCTCATGACCGTGGTGGGGATGTTGCCGTTCTGATCGAGAAAGTGTTCGCCGATGTCCATGTAGTGCACCGTGCGTCCGTCGTGCAGGGCCGAGATGCGTCGGTTGATCTCGGCGATGGTGTCGCGCACCGGGTCGTTCGCGGCGCCGCGGGGAAACACGCCCAGCAGCAGGATCGGCGCCTCGGGGAAGCTCGTTCTGAGCTGCAGCACCACGGCGCCGATGCCCTCGGCGATCTCGGCCGCCGAATTGCGACCGGTGTTGTTCGTGCCGATCATCAGCATCACGGCGCGCGGCTGGAAGCCCTGGCCTTCGCCGTTCTGCAGTCGATACAGCACGCCCTGCGTCGTGTCACCGGCGATGCCGAAGTTCGCGATCTTCCACTCACCGAAGTACTCGTCGAGCACGGGTCGGCCGGCGAACGCGCCTTCCGCATTGCGCCAGAAGTCGGTGATCGAGTCGCCCATCAGCAGCAGTTCGATGTCGCCCTGGCGGGCCACCTCCAGATTCTCCTCGTGACGTGCGCGAAAGAACTGCGCGAGGTTGGGCACGATCGCGGAGTTGGCTTGCGGCCGGTGGACGTCGATCAGGCCCGGATAGCGTTCCAGCAACTCTCGCGTGGCGGCATCGGCGCCGCGCACGAACTGAGCCAGCGCCTGGCGCGCGCGCTCCACCTCGGCATCGCTCGGGCGGGGAATTCTGACGGTTTCGGGGACCGGCGCCGGTGCGGCCTGCGGAGGCTGGGCAACGGTGAATGTCGGGCAGCTGCCGATCAGCACAGTGAGCAGGAAAGTCCGGATCAGCGGCTGCAGCCGCCCTCGACTGGGTTCGATCATCTTGAAGTGCCCCCGTGGTTGTTGGCGCCGTTTCATTGCCGACGGCGCCTTATTGGAAGTTATTGGGCAAACTGAATGTGTTGGACGCTGGGACGATTCTACCGTGCTCCGGCCGCATCGCCACGACAACAGCGAAATCTTTGCATTTGCATAAAAGCGAAGAATGTATCCGTATTAATACATTGGATGATTCGCATTGCAGCGCCTACCATGGGCTTCAGGCGCAATGGCGAACACCCGGAGGCGGACATGACTCCCATCAAGACAGCGACATTCGCGATTACCCACATGACGGTGGCTTTCGGCGTGGTCTATGTCATGACAGGCGATCCGCTGCTGGGTGGCGCGGTGGCGCTGATCGAGCCGCTGGTGAACACCGTGGCGTATTTCTTTCATGAGCGGATCTGGGAGCGGTTCCTGAACCGCCTGCCGCGCGCCGTCCGTGCCGGCGCGCTTCGCGCTCAGGCAGCCGGCGTCAGGTAGTGCAGGCTGAACAGCTGCCCCTCGTCCAGCCACACGCCGCTGGTGTCGAACCCCGAGCGTGCCGCCAGTTCGCGGAACTCTTCCAGCGAGTACTTGTGAGAATGTTCGGTGACGATGTATTCGCCTCGCCGGAACGGAATCGCCGTGCCGGACACGCGCACGATCTGTGCACGCTGGCTGATCAGGCGCATTTCGATCCGGCCTTCGGCTTCATCGTAGACCGCTTCATGCGCGAATGCGTCGAGATCGAAGTCGGCGCCCAGCTCATGATTCAGGCGCCGTAGCACGTTCAGATTGAACTGCGCCGTGACGCCGCGGCTGTCGTTGTAGGCGGCGCGAAGGATGTCCGGATCCTTGCGCAGATCCACACCGACCAGCGCCGCGCCGTTGTCGCCGGCCTCAAGCCGCATCACCTCGAGCAACTCGCCGGCCTGTCTGCGCGAGAAATTGCCGATCGTCGAACCGGGGAAGAACACCAGATTGCGCAGCGGCATGACAGCATGGCGCGGCAGGTCGAACGGCCTCGTGAAGTCCGCGAGCACCGGCTGGATCTGCAGGCGCGGATAGTCCGCCGCCAGCGCGGCGGCCTGATCGGCGAGGTAGTCGCCGGAGATGTCCACCGGCACGTAGGCGCTCGGGTCGATCAGGTGATCGAGCAGCAGCCGGATCTTCAGGCTGGAGCCGGCACCGAACTCGATCACCGACGCCTGCGGACCAATCAGCCTGGCGATCGCCGGCAGCTCGCGGCGCATGATGGCCAGTTCGCTGCGCGTGGGGTAGTACTCCGGCAGCTCGCAGATCTCGTCGAACAGCCGCGACCCGCGCTCGTCGTAGAAGTATTTGGGTGACAGGCGCTTGTGCGCTGCCGTCAGTCCGTTCAGAACCTCGGCCGCGTCATCGGCCAGGTCCGGCGGCGACTCGTTGGCGATCGTCAGCGCCGGGGCCTGCTCAGACATGGCCGTCCCTTGCCAGTCTGAAACCGAGAAACTGCCAGCGGTCGCGGGGATAGAAGAAGCTGCGATAGCTGGCGCGGATATGGTCGTCGGCCGTGACGCATGAGCCGCCACGAACGACCATCTGGTTGCACATGAACTTGCCGTTGTATTCGCCCAGCGACCCGGCCAGCGGTCTGAAGCCGGGGTAGGGCTGGTAGCCTGAAGCGGTCCATTCCCAGACATCGCCGAACAGCTGGCGGGCCGGCAGCGGTGTCGGGCGCGAATCCGCGCCGGAGGTGATGCCCGGCCTGGTTGCCGGCGCCGGATCCGCACTCGCGGCCGGGTGCAGGTAGCCTGCAGCCAGCAGATTGCCGACCGGTGCCTGCCGCTGTGCCGCCAGTTCCCACTCCGCCTCGGTGGGCAGCCGTGCACCGGCCCAGCTGGCGAAGGCATCGGCTTCATAGAAGCTGACATGGCACACCGGCGCGTTCGGGTCGATCGGCCGCCAGCCCGCGAGGGTGAATTCCTGCGCCAGGTCTTCCGACCAGTACAGCGGTCGCCGCCAGCCGCACTCGTTGATCAGCGCCCAGCCGTCCGACAGCCACAGGGCCGGATCACGGTAGCCGCCGGCATCGATGAACCGGCGGTACTCTTGATTGGTGACCAGGCGGTTGGCGATGGCGTGCTCGGCAACCAGCGCACGGTGACGCGGCGTCTCGTTATCGAAGCAGAACCCGGTTGCCGCGGCGCCGATCAGCTGCTCGCCATCCGCACCGGGAACGAAGTGCATCGGCCCCGGATCGGTAGAAGGGGGCGCGGCCAGATCGTCACGATACGCACAGCCCAGCGGATTCACCGACAGCACGTGCTTGATGTCGGTCAACAGCAGCTCCTGATGCTGCTGCTCGTGATGCAGTCCCAGCGAAATCACGAACGACACGTCGGGTTCGCCACCGCGTGTGGCGATGAGCCTTTCCATGGCGTCATCCACATGCGCACGGTAGGCAAGCACCTCGGCCACCGCCGGCCGGCTCAGCAGCCCGCGCTCGGCGCGCCGGTGCATGGACCCGACGGTGTAGTAATAGGAATTGAACAGGTGATGGAAGCGCTCGTCGTACGGCCGGTAGCCGGGCAGGTGGTCGGCCAGACAGAATTGTTCGAAAAACCAGCTGACATGCGCCGCATGCCACTTGGTGGGGCTGACCTCGGCGATGGTCTGCACCACCTGGTCCTCCGGGTGCAGCGGTGCCATCAGCGCAAGCGTGGCCGCGCGGATCCGGCGATACCTCTGTGGCAACGCCTCGGATGGAAGCGCGGACGAACTGTCAACCGCTGCTGTCGCCATGCACGCAGGCACTCCCTGTGGCCCGATCCGGTGGCTCTTTAGTAAAGAAGACGCGAATTTCCAGCCTAGCCGCCGAATGTGACAGTGTCAAAATACCTTGTTCGCCAATCCGCGCCTTGACGGCCCGGAAGCCTGCCGGTCTAATACGTCGCCTCAAACGCCCCGCAAACGGCCAGGTAGCTCAGTTGGTAGAGCAGCGGACTGAAAATCCGCGTGTCGGTGGTTCGATTCCGCCCCTGGCCACCAATTAAAACAGGGGGCCATTGAGTTGCGCGCGCTGGTGGCTGGCGTGTGCAACGACGCGCGAGGCGATCGGTCGCGACTTCGATGTTGTCTTCTTTGGACGCTTTGGGAAATCAGCATCGGTGAACCCCTCTTTCCCCAGGCTTGAGTTCACATTGACCTGGGCGATGTCGGCTGCGGCTCGCGCCTGACAGCCGCAACATTGATGACGCCGCGCCGACGGCCGTCCTGTTCGCGACAAGTGAACCGAAACGACCGATGACTGCCGCTTCCATACTTTACATATGGACGACCAAACGTATAATACGATGGCATGATCGAGCGGCCCCTCTGGCTGGAGCGAGTTAAGCAGGCCTGGACCCAGCGGTCTGTGGTCTGGCTGTCCGGTGTGCGGCGGGTGGGCAAGACGACGATTGCCCGGATGCTGCCCGATGCGGTGTATCTGAACTGCGATCTGCCCTCATCCGTGCGCGCGCTGGAGGATCCGGAGCTGTTTCTCGGCGCGCAGGCGAAGGATGCGGTGCTGGTGTTCGACGAAGTTCATCGGCTCGATGATCCCAGCCGCCTGCTGAAGATCGCCGCCGACGAATACCCCCGTCTGAAGGTGCTGGCCACCGGCTCCTCCACGCTGGCGGCAACGCGCAAGTTCAGCGATACGCTGACCGGGCGCAAACGCTCGATTCATCTCTGCCCGGTGCTCTGGCAAGAGTGTGCGGAGCCTTTCGGCGTACCGGATCTCGATCACCGACTGCTGCACGGCGGCCTGCCCGAGCTGTTGCTCGCCAGACGCAAGGATCCGGCTTTCCTGAACGAGTGGATCGATAGTTTCTATGCGCGGGACATCCTCGAACTGTTCGGCATACGCAATCGCCAGGGTTTTCTCGCGTTGTTCCGGCTGCTGCTGCGCCAGAGCGGCGGCCAGTTGGACTACAGCCAGCTGGCCAACCTGAGCGAGATGAGCCGGGTCACGGTCAAATCGCACCTCGAGGCCATGCAGATCGCCCATGTGGTGCACCTGCTGCGGCCCTTCCACGGCGGCGGCAAGCGCGAGATCGTCAGCCGACCCAAGTGTTATGCCTTCGACACCGGTTTCGTTACCTTTGAAAAAGGCTGGGATACGATCCGCAACGACGATCGAGGGCTGTTGTGGGAGCACCTGGTGCTGGACAGCCTGCGCTTCAGCTTCGCCGATGAGGACATTTTCTACTGGCAGGATAAGTCTCGCCGGGAAATTGACTTCGTGATTCGGCGCACGCGAGAGCGTGTGGATGTCGTCGAATGCAAGATCAACCCGGACCGGCTCGATGCCGCGCCGGTCGAGGCATTTCGCGCCCTGTATCCTGCCGGGGAGAATTACGTCGTCAGCCCCGCGGTGAAAACGCCAACGCCACTGCGCCGCGGCGAACTGGTATTCCGGGCCGTTAACACGGGTAATCTGGCGCTGTGAAACCCGAAGAGCACTAGACCGTTCAGGCCCGGGTCCTCGATTAACCAAACCTGGATACGCGCTGGTTCCATCGCAGGCTCAGGCGTCTCCCATCGCGTCCTTCAGCGCCGCAGCCAGTTCCTCGCGCCGATAGGGCTTGCTCAGCAGGCGCACGCCGGGGTCCAGGCGGCCGTGGTGGACGATCGCGTTCTCGCTGTAGCCGGAGGTGTACAGCACCTTCAGGTTGGGCCGCAGCTTGATGGCGGCCTCCGCCAGATCCCGGCCGCTCATGCCGCCGGGCATCACGATGTCGGTGAACAGCAGATCGATGTCATCGCGTTCTCGCAGGACTGCCATGGCTTCGGGGCCATTGGGTGCGGCGATCACGTCGTAGCCCATTGCGATGAGCTGCTGGCGCGCGAAACGTCGCACCAGGTCGTCGTCCTCAACTAGCAGTATCAGTCCGGATCCCATATTTTTTCGCTCTCGTTCTTGGTCTGAAACGGGGTTGCTCGCCGCGCCTTTGGCACGCGGCAGATACAGGCGCACCGTCGTACCTTCTCCGGCTTCGGAGTAGATGCGCAGATGGCCGCGTGACTGTTTTGCGAAACCATACACCGTGGAGAGGCCCAGCCCCGTTCCTTTGCCCTTGGTCTTGGTGGTGAAGAACGGTTCGATCACATGATTGATGTGTTCGGCGGCGATCCCGGTGCCGGTATCGGACACCGCGAGCATCACGTACTGGCCGGGCGCCAGATCCTCCTGCTGATCGGTGTAACTGCGGCCGAGGTGGACGTTGGCGGTTTCGATGGTCAGCCTGCCGCCACGCGGCATGGCGTCTCGTGCGTTCAGGCACAGGTTCAGCAGCGAACTTTCAAGTTGCGCGGCATCGACCAGCGCTGGCCACAGTCCGGCCCCGCGAACGAATTCGATCTCGATGTGCTCGCCCAGCGCGCTGCGTAGCAGATCATCCATGCCGCTGATCAGCAGGTTGGTGTCGATCACCTTCGGCTCCAGTGCCTGTCGCCTGGCGAAGGCAAGCAGACCGCGCGTGAGCTCGGCACCGCGATCGGCCGCGGTATCTATCATCTCAGCGAGCTGGCGAAGCCGCCGGTCGGCCACCAGTTCATCGATCAGCAGCTCGGCGTTGCCGCGTATCACCGTAAGCAGGTTATTGAAGTCGTGCGCCACGCCGCCGGTGAGCTGGCCGATCGCGTTCAGTCGCTCGGCCTGTGCCAGCACGTCTGCCACCCGGCGGTTGTTCAGCATGCGTCCCAGATGCAGGGCCACGCCTTCGATCAGCTCATGCTCTTCCGCCAGAAAGGCGTCATCGCCGGTCAGCGGTCCGGGACGGATCTGGCTGTATCCGGCTTCCACAAAGCCCACCGTTTTGCCGCCGGCGACGATGTCCCGGCTGACCGTGACAACGGGCTGCAACCAGCCGCGATTGCGGTGCTCGATGTCGTCGATCATCACGCGCACCGACGTAATGTCGCTGTGCAGCATGCTTTGGGCCAGGATGGAAGCCACCTCGTCGACAACGTCGGCCGTCGACAGCGCGTCGCTGGTGGTGAGCTCGAGCACGCGATACAGGCAGCGCAGTTCCTTGATGCGTTCGCGCAGCAGCAGCTGCTGCGGATCATCCACCGGTGCGTTGGTGGACGCCTCCGTTTCCGGTGCTGGTCCGGCGGCTTCTCGACGGCCCTGATCGTGGTCCATGCTGCATCTCCGGTGCCGGCCCCGCCGGCCGCACGTGCAGGCAAAAAAGAACGGCCAGCCGATATTAACCGGCTGGCCGTTCGAATTACGCGATCAGGTTATCAGGTTCAGCTTCTGACGCTCTCCCAGTAGGTCTCGATCTGCCGGCGCATGGCCGCATCCGGGAGGCGGCCGCGACCGGCGCCCTGGTTGTCCTGGAGGTTGGTCAGGCGTGTCGTGCCTGGAATGGCGACCGTCACGGCCGGATGGGAAACCACGAACTTCAGGAAAAACTGCGCCCAGCTCGTAACATCCATCTCGCTCGCGAAGTCCGGCAGCTGCATGTCACGGGTCTGTGCGAACAGGCCCGCCGCATTGCGGCGACCACCGAACGGCGTATTGATCATCACGCCGATGCCGCGTTCCTGCGCCAGCGGCAGCACTTCATTGGCAGCGGTACGGTTGTCGATGGAGTAGTCCACCTGGATCACGTCCAGCGGATACTCGCGCATCGCAGCCATGATGCCCGCGTACTGGTTGTCGGACGACGTGCTGATGCCCACGTAGCGGATGCGGCCCTGTTCCTTGGCACGCAGCAGGGTGGGCATCAGTTCGGCGGTGCCAGCGAGGTTGTGAACCATCATCAGGTCGATGCGATCCATGCGCAGTCTGTCGAACGACACATTGAGCACGGCCTCGGGATCGGAGAAGTCACCGCCCATCGGTGTCTTGGAGGCGACGAAGTAGCTGTCGCGGTTGTCCAGCTCCTCGAGGATCTCACCGATCACTTCCTCGCTGCGCCCGTAGACGCGCGCGGTGTCGATCACGGTGCCACCCAGTCGGTGCATGTTGTCGAGTACTTCGCGCAGCGGCGCCATGTCTTCGGGTGAGTTTGCGTTGTAGGCATTGGTGCCCAGGCCGATGACCGGAATCTGTTCACCGGTGGAAGGTATGGCTCGGGTGATCTGCGGCAGGCTGCCCTGCGCCTGTGACAGCAGCGGATGCGCAAACGCCAGGCCGGCGGCAGCCGCCACACCGGTACGCAGCACTTCGCGGCGGGAAATCTGGGAAAAGTTCATCTCCACCCTCCTGGGTATCTGATTGATTGTTCGTTATAGAGCCAGTGATCGTAGCCCGCAGCGGGGCAAATGCAACCTGTGCGCCCCCGGGTTCACTGATTGCTGACAACGGGCGCAGCGGAAGGTTCAGCGGTGCTGCTGTTGCGGCCTTCGGGAACAGATGTTCAGTGGCCGCGCAGGCGGTCGGCGATCCATCCACTGATTGCCGTGGCGTCGGGCGCGCCACTGTAGACACCGATCAGGGTGCCGTCGTCGTCGAACACCGCCAGGGTCGCGATGGGCAGGCCGTGCCGGGCTGCAAACGCCGCGCCATCGCTGAGGTTCTGGTCGGCAACCAGAAACGGCAGCGCCGGTTCAAAGTCGCCACGCACGCGGTCCACGGCGTGCATCAGATTGCCGCTCTGCACGATGTTCGGATCGTGTATCAGTACCGCTGTCGCCTGGCCCGATCCCACGCGGGTGAGGTCGGTGTCGTAGGCGGCGGGCAGCAGTCGCAGCATCAGCACGACGACCGCGATGATGGCGATGATGATCAGCAGCCGCATGTAACGTTTCATGTGGATTCATTCCTCCGTCCCGGCACGATGGTATAGCGCGGGCTCTCACGAACCAAACCGGACGGACGCGACGGCGAGCGTGTTCGCGCCAGGGTGTGGGCCGACCGCTGGCCGGCCGGCCGGAGCGATCTGCGGCCTCAGAGCGGGGCCAGCCAGCCGGGCCCGAGGCTGCGCATCTGCCGTTCTATCCAGTCGGCGCGCTCACGTACGTAGGACGAAGGATTGCCGGCGTCCAGCCGCCGCGGACTGGGCAGCACCGCCATCAGCAGGGCGGCCTCGCGCGCCGACAGCTGCCGCGCGGATTTGCCGAAGTGGTGCCGTGCCGCGGCTTCAATGCCGTAAACGCCGGGCGCGAATTCGGCTATGTTGAGATACATTTCCAGAATTCGCCGCTTCGGCCAAAGCAGCTCGATCTGAACCGTCAGCACCGCCTCGATTCCCTTGCGCGCGAAGCCGCCGCCCGGCCACAGCAGAAGATTGCGGGCCACCTGCTGGCTGATGGTCGATGCGCCGCGCAGCTGGCCACCCTGCGCACTGTCGCGCAGCGCATTGCGAATCTCCTGTGTATCGAAACCGCGGTGCTGCACGAAGCGCTGGTCTTCGGACGCGACCGCCGCAAGCGGCACGGTGGCCGGCAGCGCCTCCCATCCGATCCACTGGTAGGTGACCGGTTTGACCGGCGACTGCAGCATGTAGGCGGTGGCGGGCGGCGGCAGCCAGCGCATTGCCAGCAGCGGAGCCATTGGCAGCAGTACCAGCAGCGGCAGTACCACCACAAGTGCGCGCAGCAGTCGCGACGTGATGGATACGCGCCGTGTCCGGCGACGGGTTCGGGTCATTGGCATCGGTACCTCAATCGTCACATCCTGCCACACAGCCGACCGTGTCGGCCGCTGTGCCTCGTTGCGAGGCCGGCACTGCTATATTGCCTCTGCGGACAGTCAGGTGGAGCAGGAGGTCTGATATGAAATCCCGATCCTCATCCGTTCATCCGGCCAGGTCTGACGCCAGACCTCGGCCCGGGCTCGGGGCCCAACTCAGGGCCCAACTCGGGGTCAGGCCGGGCACGCTGCTCGGGGCGCTGCTCGGGGCCGCGTTGCTGGCCGGCCAGCCCGCCGCCGCGCAGCAGATCACGGTGTTTCGCGATCAGGCCACGGTGTTTCGCGATGTCGCCGTCATCCCGATGGATACCGTGGGCGAAACCGTGCTTCAGGGGCAGACCGTCGTCGTGCGAGGCGAGCGCATCGAGCGTATCGGTCCGTCCGCCGACGTGGCGATTCCGGATGGCGCGCGCGTGATTGATGGCGCCGGGCGCTACCTCGTGCCGGGTCTGGCGGAAATGCACGCCCATGTGCCGGGCGACGGCGATCGCCGCTATCTGGAGGAAGTGCTGTTTCTCTATGTGGCGAAGGGCGTTACCACGGCGCGCGGCATGCTCGGTCAGCCGTCACACCTGGCGTTGCGCGAGCAGCTCGCGCAGCACGAAGTCCTCGGGCCGCGGCTGTATACCTCCGGTCCCTCGCTGAGCGGCCAGAACGCCACGGTGCCACAGGCGACGGCGCGCCTGGTCCGGGAGCAGGCCGACGCCGGTTACGATTTCGTCAAGGTGCATCCTGGGCCCACACGCGCCGCCTACGATGCGGCCGCGCAGGCGGGCGCGGAGCGCGGCATCACGCTGGCCGGCCACGTCCCGGCCGATGTGGGCCTGCTGCGCGCGCTGGAGGCCGGCCAGGTCACCATCGATCATCTTGATGGCTACGTCGAAGCGCTGGTGCCCGAGGGGCAGCGTGGCAATGCGGGCTTTTTCGGTTTCAATCTGGCTGAGGCCGTGGACATGGAGCGGCTGCCGGATCTCGTTGCCGCGACGGTCGCGGCCGGCGCGTGGAACGTGCCCACGCAGACCCTGATCGAGCACTGGCCGGCGCCGACACCCACACTCGACGAGCTGCTTGCGCGCCCGGAGATGGCCTACGTTTCACAGCAGACACGCACGCAGTGGGCCAATTCGAAACGTCAGATGGTCAATGCGCCGGACTACAGCGCCGAGCGGGGTCGCGCGCTTGTCGAGGTGCGGCAGCAGATCATCAAGGCGCTGCATGATGGCGATGCCGGCCTGCTGCTGGGCTCGGACGCGCCGCAGGTATTCAACGTGCCCGGCTTTTCGCTGCATCACGAGATCGCCACCATGGTGGCCGCCGGCCTCACGCCCTATGAAGTGCTTCGTACCGGCACCGCGAATCCGGCAATCTTCTTCGATGCCGTGGACGAGTTCGGCACGATACGCGAGGGCCTTGCGGCCGATCTGATTCTGGTAGCGGGTAATCCGCTCCAGGATCTCGACGCGCTGGCGTGGCCCGAAGGCGTAATGGTACGCGGCCACTGGCTCGATCGCGCCACGCTGGATGCGCGGCTGGAGGAGATCGCGGCGCGTTATCGTTGAGCGCAGTAGCCGAGCCTGGATCC
Organism: Gammaproteobacteria bacterium; assembly: GCA_050485545.1. Classification (GTDB taxonomy): domain Bacteria; phylum Pseudomonadota; class Gammaproteobacteria; order Steroidobacterales; family Rariloculaceae; genus JBJHBP01. Next base: position 87,121 of record JBJHBP010000004.1, on the reverse strand, counting down.
GCCAGGCTGGCAGGCTGCCAGGATCCGGTCCCCGGCCTACAGCTCGATCTCGATACTGACCGGGCAGTGATCGGAGCCCAGCACATCGGCATGGATGCGCGCTGCTTTCACCTGCTCCGAGATCGCAGCGGATACGAGTACGTAGTCGATTCTCCATCCCACGTTGCGTGCACGTGAATTGGCGAAGTGCGACCACCACGAATAGTGGCCATTGCCCTGTGTGAAGAGTCGGAACGTATCGACGAAGCCGGCGTCGACGAAGTTCTGGAAACCCTCGCGCTCCTCGTCGGTAAAACCCTTCTTGCCGCGGTTGGGTTTCGGGTTGGCAAGGTCCAGCTCGGTATGGGCAACATTGAGATCGCCGCAGAAAACAACGGGCTTCTTCCTGTCGAGCCGTTTCATGTAGGCGAGGAAGGCCGGATCCCAGTGCCCATAGCGCAGGTCGAGACGCGAGAGGTCTTCCTTGGCATTGGGCGTGTACACCGTCACGACATGAAAGTCGTCGAATTCCGCGGTGATGACGCGCCCTTCAGTCAGCGCATCGCGATCCTTGTCGTCCGTGAAACTGAACTTCCCCGTGACGGCGACGGGAAAATCGTTGCTCACTTTGAGGGGCTCGGACTTTGTGAAGATGGCCGTGCCCGAATAGCCTTTCTTCACGGCCGAGTTCCAGAACTCGTGATACTCGGGCAGATCGATCTCGGCCTGCCCCTGCGAGGCCTTGGTCTCCTGAAGGCAGAGAATGTCCGGCTGATGCTCGGCGACGAATTTCTGAAATGTGCCCTTCCTGATCACGGCGCGGATGCCGTTGACGTTCCACGAATAGAGTTTCATGCGCGCAAGTATAGTGTTCCGGCAATTTTTCGCGACCCACCGCGATGGCTCCGCGCGTCCGCCATGATTCACCACAATTGCGCCAGCGTGTTGCCCGAATCGGCCTGCAATCTGCCCATCAGTAACGCGATGGAGCGGCAACACCATGAAGAGACTCACGGACCTGATTGTGGCGCTGGTGGCCCTTATGGGTCTGGCGCCCGTTTTCGCGCTGATCGCGCTGGCGATCAGGCTGGACGACCGCGGCCCTGTGCTGTTCACGCAGATCCGGCTGGGACGGGCGCAGCGTCCCTATCGCATTTTCAAGTTCCGCACGATGCGTGACGGACAGGTGACCCGGCGCGGCGAGTGGCTGAGGCGCACCGGGCTCGACGAACTGCCGCAGCTGATCAATGTACTGCGCGGTGACATGAGCCTGATCGGACCGCGGCCGCTTACAGCCGCGGATGTGGTCCGTCTGGGCTGGGATGGCGATCTGGCCCGCTGGCGGGTGCGTCCGGGCATTACCGGTCTGGCACAGATATTCGCCGGCACCGGTGTGCGACTGTCGCGCTTTCTCGACGAGCGCTATGTGTCAGGGCTTGCGCGCGGCCGCTGGATGCGTGTGGATCTCGATGTCGCCGCAATCTCCGTCGCCATGCTGCTGTTCGGCAAGCGGCCGGTGCGCAGTGGACTGCGCCGTCAGCGCCGTACGCTGCGTGCGGCCGCCTTCCGCAACTGGCAGCGCCTGTACGTACCCGAAGCCCGCGAATCCGCGCCGGGCTACCGCGACGGCCTGCACTACCGGGACAGTCAGACAGTGAGGATGTCGTAGCCGACGGCGAGACTGACGAGCGGGTTGCGGCCGGGCGATGGCGTGTGCTCATGCGCGATGAAGCCGTCGTAGCCGGAGTCGGCAACAGCCTTCGCGATGAAGCGATAGTTAACTTCCTGGGTGTCGTCGATTTCGGCACGTGTGGGAACGCCCGCCACATGCAGGTGGCAGATCAGATCCAGGTTGTCGAGGAAATTGCGCGTGACATCGCCGTCCATGATCTGCGCGTGGTAGAAGTCGTAAACGATCTTCACGTTCGGTGAACCGACGCGGCGGCAGACATCGAAACCCCACTCGATGCGGTCGAACGTCTGATCGGTGCGACCGTCCGATGCCACTTTCGAGTTCGTGTTCTCCATGCACAGCGTGACGCCGCGCTGCTCGGCATGGCCGGCCACCCGGGACAGGATCTCGACTGTATTGTCCGCGCCTTCCTCGCGGGACATGCCGCGGCGTTCACCCGGCAGCGCGATCAGGTTCGGGCATCCCAGCTCCGCGCACATGTCGATGCCCGCCATGGTTGCGTCGTAGATCTGTGAATGCAGCTCGCGGCGCACCAGGCCATCCTCGAATGTGGTACCGGTGCCCGTCATCATCGCCGGGGTCAGGCCATGGTCCCTGAGCACCGGCACTTCGGCGGGTTGCGGCAGATCCATCGCGACGAAGCCCATCTGCGCAAGGATGCGGCAGCGCTCCTCGATGGTCAGGTTCAGTCTGCCCCAGACCTGAGGCATCACACTCTGCTTCAGGCGTCCCTGCGCAAGGCCGGAGAACGCGTTCTGCTGTGCGGCCGCGCGTTGCGTCAGTGCCAGCGTCGCACCAAGAGCGAGCATCAATTGTCTGCGGTTCATCGATCCCTCCCCGGGAAACTTGTTCTTGTAACCTGTTGTGTCCCGATCCTGCCCCGGAATCAGGAAAAGTAAAACCCCTCGCTGGGCGCGGGCAGATCGGGCGGCGCCTCGCCGAGTGCTTCGAACATCGAAATCTCGCATACACGACACAGCGCATCCAGCGCCAGATCGTTGGCTTCGTCGCCGAACGGATCCTCGAGCTCCTGCGACAGTTCATCAAGACCAAAGAAGCAGTAGGCGATCAGCGCAGTGAACAGCACCGTCGCCCAGCCGGCGGTCGCCGCCAGCGCGAAGGGCAGCAGAGCACAGAAGGCGAAGGCCGAACGCTGCAGCAGCAGTGTGTAGGCGAACGGCAGCGGTGTATTGGAAATGCGCTCGCAGCCGGCCTGCATGATTCCAAAGCCGGCCAGTCGCTCATCCAGAATGCGAAAGTCGATGTCGCTGATCGTGCCGGCGCGCTTCAGGTGGGCGATCCGCATGCCCATACGGTGCAGCATCGCGTTCGAGCGGTTCAGCGAATTGACGACGGCATCCACCGTCTTTGGCGCAAAGCGGCGCGCGTCATCCGCGGTGTCGACCTTGCGCAGCTCGCCGCGCAGCAGGTGCGCGAAGGCCAGTGTTTCCATCAGCAGTGCGCGTCGTTCCGGACCCTCCGGCACGATGGCCATCACTGCGCGAGAAAGATTGCGGCTGCCATGGATCAGCTGGCCCCAAAGCCGGCGTGCCTCCCACCAGCGGTCATAGGCAGCGTTGTTGCGAAAGCCCAGATACAGGGACAGCGCCACACCAAGCAGCAGAAACGGCGTGGCGCCGATCTGTCCCAGGCCGGTGGCCCAGTCCCATTGCAGTACTGCGAAGGTCACAAGGGCAGCGTACAGCGAGAAGCCGATGATGTGCGGCAGGATGCGCGGCAGGATCGAGCCCTGCATCACGAACAGCAATCTGCCCCAGCCGGGACGGGGTCGAACGATCAATCCTGTTCCCCATGAATTCGTCCGGCGCGCCGCAATCTGCGCAGCACCCACATCCGATAGAGGCGCGACAGCATGCCGCGGATGCCGGGCAGGCCGATCAGCCAGGCCAGCGGTTTCAGCAAACGGACCCTGCCCATGAGCAGGATGTAGGCATCCAATTCGCGATGAACCTGGCCGTTGCTGTCGCGCACATGCAGTTCACGCATCGCATCATCGGGGTCGATGCCCAGGCGTCGCAGGTCCTCGTCGCGGCCGGTGATGTCCGTCCAGGCGACCTTCTCACCATGATCGCCGGACAGCGTCTCGTAGCGGGCACGTTCATGGACGCAACGCGGACAGGCACCGTCGTAGTAGACGGTCAGCTCCGGGTCATCCTGCGCGGTCACGGCGCCACCCGGTCGTCATGCCGCCCAGATCTCGTCGTCGCTGGGAACTTTGATGTCCGTGATCAGCTTGCCGATGCGTGACACATTCATCAGGTGCCTGTAGTCGAGGTTCTCGGAGATCGAGTTGTTCCCCCACGATCCGCAGCCCAGCGTTGTGGTCGCGGCCAGGCCGTTGGTCAGCGAGCCGCCGGCCGTGAGCGCACAGGCCTGGTTGACGACCAGCCGGCTGACCGGCAGGGCAACGCCCGCGGCGCGGATGTGGTCTTCGGTGTTGGAGTGCAGCGCGGCCGAATGGCCGGCGCCTTCAAGCAGCAGGTTGGCCTTCGCCTCCTGCACCGCCTGATCGAAAGTGCCGTAAGGCAGGATTGCGATCACCGGGCAGAGCTTTTCCCTGGCGAGAATATCGGCCTCGCCGGCGCCGCGGGCCGGCAGCAGGATCAGTCGCACCGAGTCGGGAATGTCGATGCCGGCCATGGCGGCGATGGCCCTGGCCGACTGGCCCACGGCATCCCTGTTCATCTGTCCGTCGGGAAAGACGACTTCACGCAGCTTCTGGACCTGCGCCTCATCGTCGGTGAACCAGACTTTGCCGGTGGCCAGAAACTGCTCCAGCGTGTCTTCATATCTGTCTTCCGGCGTCAGCACGAACTGCTCATGCGAGCAGATGATGCCGTTGTCGAAAGACGCTCCGGCCACGATCTTTTCCACCGCGTCTTTCAGGTCCGCATCGCGGTCGATGATCACCGGCACGTTGCCAGGACCCACGCCCAGCGACGGTTTGCCGGATGAATACGCTGACTTCACCATCGCGGGGCCGCCGGTGGCAACGACCACGTCCACCGAGCGCATCAGTTCCCGGGTCTTGTCCACCGAGCCATCGGTGATGGACTGCACCAGATCGTCCGGACCACCGTGTTGCCTGACGATTTTCATGAACTCGCGCGTGAGGTGGGCGGCACACTTCTGGGCCTTGGGGTGCGGTGCGAAGATCATCGCATTGCCGGTTTTGAGCGCGAACATGCCGTTGCACATCGGCGTCACGATCGGGTTGGTGACCGGCGTGACCGCGCCGACGACACCCATCGGTTTGGCCACGAAAATCACATTGGCCGTGCGATCCTCGCCGATGATGCCGCGCGACTTCTTGTCTTTCAGGCTGTTCCAGATGATGCGCGCCTTGCCCTTGTTCTTAAGGGTCTTGTCTTCACACGAGCCCATGCCGCTTTCGTCCACGGCCATGCGCGCCAGCGCCTCGGCGTTGTCATACACGTACTTGCCGATGTCCCGGACGATGGCATCCACCTGCTCCTGGGTGAATCGCTCGTAGACCGCCTGGGCGGCGCGCGCGCGCGCCACCAGCGACTGGATTTCGGATTGCGGGGCGGCGCGTTCGGCTGTGCTCATGGCTTGAACCTTCTCTGGGGGCAACGTTTCGGAGCGGTCACCGATTATATCGGAAGCGCAACACCACGCCCTTCACCCCACCCCCCAACGCTACCCGAGCACCCGGTCAACCCGATTCGCTTTGCGCACTCCCCCCTATTCGTGGAAAATGCCGGGCTCCGCGCTCAGGCTGGGGAATCGCTTGAACCTCCACGAATACCAATCGAAGGCGTTATTCGCCGAATACGGGATCCCCGTGCCGGAAGGCCGGGTCGCACACACTGCCGAAGAGGCCAGGGGCGCCGCCGAAGCGCTGGGTGGATCACTGTGGGTCGTGAAGGCCCAGGTGCACGCAGGCGGTCGTGGCAAGGCGGGCGGCGTGAAGCTGGTTCGTTCGCCGGCGGAGGCGGCTGAAGCGGCCGAGGGCATGCTGGGCACCAGGCTGGTCACCCACCAGAGCGGCCCGGAAGGCATGCCGGTGGACTGCGTGTACGTGGAATGCGGGTCGGACATCGAGCGCGAGCTGTATCTGAGCCTGCTGGTCGATCGGGCCGCGGAGCGCGTCGCGATCATCGCGTCGGCGGCCGGGGGCATGGACATCGAGAAGGTGGCCGCGGATACCCCGGAACAGATTCATGGCACCACCATTCACCCGGCTGCCGGTCTGGTCGACTACCAGGCGCGCCGGCTGGCCTTCGGTCTGGGCCTGGACAGGAGCCAGGTCGGGCCGTTCCGCGATCTGCTGAGAAAGCTCACGAAGCTGTTCGAAGAATGTGATGCGAGCCTCGTCGAGATCAACCCGCTGATCGTCAGGACCGACGGTTCGCTGATGGCGCTGGACGCGAAGATCACCGTTGAAGACAACGCGCTGTTCCGGCAGAAGAAACTGGCCGCACAGCGCGATTCGGCACAGGAAGACGAGCGCGAACGCCGTGCCCGCGAGCACGACCTGAGCTATGTATCACTGGACGGCAACATCGCCTGCATGGTCAATGGCGCCGGCCTTGCCATGGCGACCATGGACCTGATCAAGCTGCATGGCGGCGACCCCGCCAACTTCCTCGACGTCGGTGGCGGCGCGACGGCCGAGCGCGTAACCGAAGCCTTCCGCATCATTCTCACCAACGACCAGGTGCGCGCAATCCTGGTGAACATCTTCGGCGGCATCGTGCGCTGCGACCTGATTGCCGAAGGCGTGATCGCCGCGGTGCAGGAGGCGGACGTGAGAGTGCCGGTGGTGGTGCGCCTGGAGGGCACGAACGTCGAACAGGGGCGCAGGCTGCTCGATGACAGTGGCATGAAAGTCGTTTCGGCCAAGGATCTGGCCGACGCAGCCAGCAAGGTTGTGTCTCTGGCGGAGGAATCAGCGTGAGCATTCTGGTCGATGCCGATACCAAAGTGATCTGCCAGGGCCTGACCGGCAGACAGGGCAGCTTTCACACACAGCAGTGCCTGGATTACGGCACTCAGGTGGTGGCCGGTGTTACGCCGGGCCGCGGTGGGGAAACGCACCTGGACCTGCCGGTGTATGACACGGTGGCCGAGGCGGCCGGCGCGACCGGCGCGACGGTCAGCATGATCTATGTGCCGGCGCCGTTCGCGGCCGACGCGATTCTGGAAGCCGCCGATGCCGGCATCGAACTCATCGTCTGCATTACCGAGGGCCTGCCGGTGCTCGACATGGTGCGCGTAAAGGCCGTACTGGCGGACTATCCGTGCCGGCTGATCGGCCCGAACTGTCCCGGCATCATCACCCCGGGCGGCGCCAAGATCGGCATCATGCCGGGCGCCATTCACCAGCCTGGGGCCATCGGCATCGTCTCGCGTTCAGGCACGCTGACCTATGAAGCCGTCTCGCAGACCACGGTACGGGGCCTGGGTCAGACCACCTGCGTGGGCATCGGGGGTGATCCGGTGCGCGGCATGAACTTCATCGACTGCCTGGAGCTGTTCGAGGCTGACCCTGACACGAAGGGCATGATCATGGTCGGCGAGATCGGCGGCACCGACGAGGAGCAGGCGGCGGAGTACATCGCCGCGCATGTCAGCAAGCCCGTGGTGGCGTACATCGCCGGTGTCACGGCGCCGCCGGGCAAGCGCATGGGTCACGCCGGGGCGATCATCTCCGGGGGGCAGGGCACGGCCGGGGACAAGTACCAGGCGCTGGAACGCGCCGGTGTTGCGACGGTCCGCTCACTGGCTGAGCTGGGTGAAACCATGGCGCAGGCGCTGCGCTGAGCGGGTTCGGGGCCGTCCGCCATGAGGTGACGGACCCACGTTCATGCGCTCCCGTTGGCGTCAGACGGAACCCTGACAGCCACAGCCTGTCCATAGGAGCATAATACGCAGCCAGCGCACGCGGATTCCTGCGTCCGCAGTTTGCAAACAGACAAAAGTGGCGAAGAAGCCGCGAATAAGGAGCCTCACATGTCCGCATCCAATCCTGCTTCGACCAGTTCTCGCCCTGCACTGACGCTCTCAGCGCTCGCCGGGGCTGTTGCACTGACGCTCGGCGTGACCTCTCTGGCGCATGCCCAGGTCCACCAATCCGAACACCACAGTTTCCGTGTCGTAACGGTGGTCGACGGGCTGCAGAATCCATGGGGCATGCAATGGCTGCCGAACGGCGACATTCTGGTGACGGAACGTCCGGGCCGGATTCGCATCGTCCGCGACGGGGAATTGCTGGAGAGGCAGGTGGAAGGCCTGCCGGAAATTCTCGTCGGTGGCCAGGGTGGCCTGCTGGACATCGCGCTGCATCCGGAGTTCGAGTCCAACCAGCTGGTCTACATCAGCTATTCCAAGCCTGAAGCAGGCGGTTCGCAGGGCACTACCGCGGTGATCCGCGGTCGACTCGACAACGACCGGCTCGTCGATGTCGAGGAGGTCTTCGAGGCGCAGGCCTGGACCGGAGGTCGCGGGCACTACGGTTCACGGCTGGCTTTCGATCATGACGGCTATCTGTTCATCACCGTCGGCGATCGCCAGGCACCGCCTTCCGGTGACCTTGCGGCGCATCCGTCACAGGACCTGACCAACCACTACGGCACCACCATCCGTCTGTATGACGACGGCCGGGTTCCGCAGGACAACCCGTTCGTCGGCCGTTCCGATGCGCTGCCGGAGATCTGGAGCTACGGCCACCGCAACCAGCAGGGCATGGCGGTGCATCCGGTCACCGGTGACCTCTGGCAGAACGAGCATGGCCCGCAGGGCGGTGACGAGCTCAATCATGTCCGGCCCGGCCTGAACTACGGCTGGCCGGTCATCGGCTACGGCGTGAACTACGGTGGCGCGAACATTCACCGCGACACGCATCGCGACGGCATGGAGCAGCCGGCGCTGCACTGGACACCGTCGATCGCAGTGTCGGGCATGATGATCTACAACGGTGATCAGTTCCCCGAGTGGCGTGGCAATGTATTTTCCGGCGGGCTTTCCGGGCAGCATCAGGTGCTGTCGCGCGCCGTCGTGGAAGGGCAGAACGTGACGCATGAGGAGCTGCTGCTGCAGGGCGAGTACCGCATTCGCGACGTGCGCGAAGGGCCGGATGGCTACATCTATCTGGCCGTCGATCACCGCGGCAACCAGACCACCCCCATCGTGCGTCTGGAACCTGCGAACTGACTTCACTGATCGGCGATCTCAGTCCGGCGGCCTGAGCACGAATCCGGAAACGGCCGGCCCGGGCAGGAACGGGACTGCGCTGCCAGTCAGCCAGTCCCGCGTCTGATCATCGAAGCGGGCAGACAACGGGTGGCCGCTCTGGCCGCCCGGCATCTGCAGCACGCCAGCCCCGGGCGCCGCCGGAGCAATCACCAGACGAGCCGTCGCGCCGTAGTCGGGCGCCGCCACCCGCAGCGACAGCATCGAGCCGGGCAGGGGTTCGTCGGCCATCGACAGACGCGTGCGCAGCCACGGCATCAGGTCGGCGAAAACATGGCCGGCTGTGAGTCGGTTGACGTCTCCCCATGGTCTGTCGAGCGACGCGCCGGTTGTGCGCTGATCGTCGTTCAGGGAATCCACCAGTATCTGACGCAGGAACGCTGGCCAGTCGTCGTGCCCGGGGGGCAGAAGATGGTCCGGCCGCTCTTCGAGTATGCGTCGCAGCGGTTCATCCGCCAGCGGCCAGCGGTAGACGAACTGAGCGTGGGTCTCGGCGGGCGTCACGAGCAGGGCGCCCAGTACGCGTTCGAGCAGCGCGAGATAGTAGTTGTGCAGCAACCGGAATCCCGGCTGATCGATCTGCGCATGGCCGTCCCAGCCGGCCACGATCGCCCGCACGGTTCGCAGCCGCTCGTCGGGCTCGTTGTCGGGCAGTACGTCGAGCAGCAGGTCACGCAGGGCGTCATAGCCGGCGGCACGCGTATCCAGTTGCATCGCGACGAAATCGGCCTCCGTGAACGCCGTACCCTCCGACAGCAATGTGGCAATGCGATGGGCGCGCAGCGGTCGCATCCATGCACGACTGATGCCGTCGCTCAAGGCATGCGGCAGCGTCCTGCTGTTCGCAGTGAACAGTGATCCGTTCTCATCGGCACTGATCGCCGGCAGGTCCAGCCACTGATTCCAGCCTCGTGTGCCATCAGCCCAGGATACCGGCACCGCGCCGTCGAACCCGGCGCGCTCGGGCACCGGGCCGTTGATCGTCCAGCCGATGCGACCGCCTGCATCGGCGAGCATCCAGTTCAGCGACGGACCGGACCACTGCGCCAGTGTTGCCAGCGCCTCGTCCACGTTGCGCGCCAGCGGCAGGTTCAGCAGTGTCAGGTTGGCGCCATCGGCTTCCAGCCACGTGGCCCGCAGCGCCAGCGGACGGTCCAGCCAGTCGTTTTCGATCACCGGCCCCCAGCGTGTGGTGCGCAGATCCAGGGTGTCCGTCGCCGCGCCACGCACGTGAATCTGCTCCATTGTGGTGCGAAAGCGTTCATGACCTTCCGGCACGCGATAGCGCGACGGATCGTCGGGATCGACTTCAATCACCACCCAGTCGCTCTGATCCGCGTTGCTGACCGTGGCGCCCCAGGCCAGCTGGTCGGATGCGCCGATCACGATCCCCGGCAATCCGGGCACACTGATGCCGCCGGCACCGTGTTCGGCCCAGTGCAGATGGATGCGGAAGAACACGTTCGGCAGCTGCAGGCGCAGATGCGGATCGTTGGCGAGCATGGCCCGCCCGTTCCGGGTCAGTGCGCCGCCCACAGCCCACTGGTTGGAACCGGCTGGCCCGTAGAGCGGCGGGGCAACCAGCTGCCGCAACGGATCCTGTGGCGCTTCGGGCAATCGGCGAAGGTCGATCACGTCGCTGTCCGGCAGCGGCAGCGGCTGGTAATCGGAACGCAGGGCGCCTGAGGCGTCCACCAGCGCGTCGAAACGACTGCCCGACGTGGTCAGGAAGGCGAACAGCTCCTCCGGCAGCGTGGCCTGCATAACGCCATTGGGCAGCTCGAACACGTGGTTCATCGACATCATCGTGTACATGCCGAACAGCACCAGCACGCAGTCTTCTGGCAGCCACGGTGTCGGTCGGGCGCGCAGCAGCCAGTACTCGGGCGGCCTGGCGCCGAGATCGGCGAGGCCCGCATTGACACCATCGGCGTAGGCGAGCAGCCACGAGCGCTGTTCCGCGGGCAATGTGTCCAGCAGTTGCCGCGCACGCTGGCGCAACTGGTAGCGGCGCTGGTCGCGATCCAAGGGCAGGGCGATCGTACCGAACAGTTCAGCCAGTTCGCCGGCGGCGTGGCGTCTTGCCAGATCCATCTGGAAGTAGCGCTGCTGGGCATGGACAAAGCCCTGCGCCAGCAGCGCATCGTGCATCGTCGTGGTGCGTATGATGGGCGTTTCCAGTGCGTCCAGCTCAATGACGACTTCATTTGCGAGTCCATGTACTGTGACGGAGCCGGTGCTGCGTGGCAGTGAGGCGGTAAGCATCATCCACAGTGCGATCGTGGTGCCGGTGAGTACCACCACGGCAGTGATCAGGATGGCGCCGGCAAAGGTTGCCGGTCGATGTCGCCGGACAGGTGTATCGGGGGGTGTGGCGTGCAATTCGCGTTCCGCCTGGTTGAGTTGAGGTATCGTAGAGCTTACCGATGAGTATTGACTGGAGCAGCTACAATTCCGGCGCGTTCTTCGACGAACTCGTCGCCGCCCAGGGTGTCGCGCGACCAGCGGCGCGGCCGGTTACCGAATACCTGACCACACTCGGTATTCCGCAGCTGCTTGAGCGGCAGCGCGACGCCGAACGCGTGATCGTCGAGATGGGCATCACGTTTACGGTGTACACCGAAGGGCAGAACATCGATCGCGCATGGCCATTCGATGTCATTCCGCGGACTATTGCGCTGGATGAATGGCGACATATCGAGAAGGGCCTGTCGCAGCGGCTGACGGCGCTGAACCGGTTCATCGACGATATCTATCACGATCGCCGCATCGTCGCCGATGGCGTGATCCCGCACGATATCATCATCGATTCTCCGAATTATCTGTCTGCCTGTGCTGGCGCGAACCCGCCTTTCGGTATCTGGGCGAACATCTGCGGTAGTGATCTGGTGCGCGACGCCGACGGTACCGTCTTTGTTCTCGAGGACAATCTGCGGGTGCCCTCGGGCGTGTCCTACATGCTCGAGAACCGCATCGTCACCAAGGAAGTGTTTCCGGAGGTGTTCGACCATGCGGCCATTCTTCCAGTGGATGATTACGCCTCCCAGCTGTTCGACATGCTGGCGTCGCTGTCGCCACGCAATCTCGAGCTGCCGCGCGTCGTCGTGCTGACGCCGGGCATCTACAACTCCGCCTACTTCGAGCACGCCTATCTGGCGCAGCGCATGGGCGTGGAGCTTGTGGAAGGCGGTGATCTGGTGGTGGCCGACGACGAATGCGTCTATCTGCGCACCGTCGATGGACCGGAGCGCGTCGACGTGATCTACCGGCGCATCAACGACACGTTCATGGACCCGGAGTGCTTCGAGCCGGAGTCCGCGCTCGGCGTACCCGGCCTGATGAGGGCATGGCGGGCCGGCAACGTCGCAATTGCGAACGCACCCGGCGCTGGCGTGGCGGACGACAAGGTGATCTACGCCTATGTGCCGGACATGATCCGCTACTACCTCGACGAGGAGCCGATACTGCCGAACGTGCCCACTCGGCTGCTCCGTGACCAGAGTGACCTGGAGTACGTGCTGGACAACCTTGAGTCACTGGTGGTGAAGCCGGCGAACGAGTCCGGCGGCTACGGCATGCTGATCGGCCCGAACTCCACCGCGGCGCAACGGGCGGAGATGGCCGAACTGATTCGCGCCAATCCGCGCAACTACATCGCGCAACCGGTACTGGCGCTTTCCACCGCGCCGACCCTGGTCAGCGACCGGATCGAGCCGCGGCATCTGGATCTGCGGCCGTTCATTCTCCAGGGCGAGCGTACCTACGTGACGCCTGGCGGGCTGACGCGGGTGGCGCTGCGCCAGGGCTCTCTGGTGGTGAATTCGTCGCAGGGTGGCGGCAGCAAGGACACCTGGATCGTGGCGGTGCGCCCGTGAGCCTGCTGTCGCGGGTTGCAGAGCGAATCTACTGGGCGGCCCGGTATCTGGAACGTGCCAACACCACGTCGCGGCTGTCCAGGGTGTACGGCAATCTGCTGCTGGATCTGCCGCGCGAGTCGGGACTGAAGTGGGACATGCTGGTCGAGATCATGGGCAATCGGTCGCTGTTCACCACGCTGTATCCTGAACCGGGTCCGGACAGCGCCGAACGGTTCATGGTGTCCGATCGCAACAATCCGAGTTCCATCTTCTCGTCGCTGGCGTATGCGCGCGAGAACATACGCACCGCGCGAGACATCGTACCTTCGGAGGCGTGGCGTTCCATCAATCAGCTGTATCTGTTCGCTGCCGGTGAACTGTCGGCGGGTGCCACCACGCGCCGCAGGCACGAGATTCATTCGCATGTCGTTGAGCGCTGTCAGCAGTTGAACGGGCTGCTGTCCGAAAGCATGAGTCATGGTCCCGCCTATCAGTATTTCAAGATCGGCCGAACGCTGGAACGTGCGGACATGACAACGCGCATCCTCGATGTGGCGGCGGCCACACTGCTGTCGGGACGGCAGGAGCTGGAGCGATATGACAACTCGCTGTGGATGGCGGTGCTGCAGTCGGTGAGCGCCTACCAGATGTATCGCCAGCATGTGCGGCGACGGGTGGTAGGCAGCGATGTGATCGAATTCCTGCTCAGGGACCGGCAGTTTCCGCGGGCACTCAGCTTCTGCCTGATCAGTCTTGGTGTGTCGCTGACGCGTCTGCCGCGTCATGAGGCGGCATCGGGTCGCGCGGCGGCGCTTGCCAGTGATGTCGATCAGCTCGCGCTCCAGAGCCTCGACCTGGCCGGGCTGCACCGTTGGATCGATCAGACACAGGTGGCCATCGCCGACCTGCAACGCGAGATCAGTTCGACCTGGTTCGCCACGACGGTCACAAAATGAAACGGTTCGTCTGTCGCTGCGGCGCGCGCGTGTTTTTCGACAGCGTTCGGTGTCTGCGCTGCGGTGAAGAGCTGGGCTTTGACCCGGTGCGGCTTGAGATCACCACTGCCATGGACGCGGCCGGTCCGGCCGACAGCGGCGCGGCACGGCCGTGCCGCAACCGCACGCAGTTCGCCATGTGCAACTGGTGGGTGGCGGCCGACTCCGGCAACGACTACTGCGCGTCCTGCCGGTTGACCGAGGTGATCCCGAATCTGTCGAGAAGGGGCAATCGCACGCTGTGGGAGAGGATGGAACGTGCAAAACGCCGCATGCTCTACGACCTGCTGCGCCTCGGGCTGTTCGCACCGTACGCGGGGGGGGCGTTGGCGGCGCCGACGTTCCGTTTTCTGGAGGACCGCCGCCGCAATCCGCTGGTCGAGGAGTCGTTTGTTCTCACCGGTCACTTCGCCGGTACGATCACGATCAATCTGGTCGAAGCCGACGATTCGGCGCGTCAGGCGGCGCGCGAACAGATGCGCGAGCGCTATCGCACGCTGCTCGGACACTTCCGCCATGAAAGCGGCCACTTCTATTTCGAGTCACTGGTCAGCCACGGCAACGCACGGCGGACGCAGTTCCGGGCGCTTTTCGGCGACGAAACCGTCGACTACCAGGCGGCCATCGAGGCGCACTATCAGCGCGTTCAGACCGAGCCGGTGGACACCGACCGCTACATCAGTCGGTATGCGGCCTCCCATCCGCTGGAAGACTGGGCCGAGACCTGGGCTCACTGGCTGCACATCACCGACACGCTGGAAACCGCACAGGCTTTCGGCATCGAAACCGGTGATGTCGATGTCGCCTTGGCCGGGGGCTGGGTCGATGCCTGGATCGAGCTGTCCGTGGCACTGAACGAGCTCAACCGCAGTCTGGGCATGGACGACCCCTATCCCTTCACGCTGTCGCCAACGGTTATCGCCAAGCTGGAACTGGTACGCGAGACGCTCCTGAGCAGGTCGCGTCTCTGAGCCATTCGCAGCGCCTCCCCGGGCACGCAGCGCCTTACCGGACAGTCTGCGGCTGCGGCGTCCCGTCCGAGATCGCCTGCTGACTTTCCGTGCCGGCCTCGCCCCGCTCGCGGGCAATCTTCGCCTGCTGCCGGCCCAGCCAGATGCCGAGCATCGCCCAGATGACGGCGAGCGGCACGGCCACGATCGCCAACCCATACAGAGCCAGGCCCAGTCGGCCGAGCGCGCCTTCGGTCTGTGCACCGACAGCGTCGCCGCCGCGATATATGAACGTGTCGATAAAAGCCTTGGCCTTGTATTTCTCTTCGCGGCTGACCACGGTCCACAAGGTCTCACGTGCCGGACGCATGATCGCGCGCTGCACCGCGCGCTGCGTGGCGTCGAAGACCACCAGCGCGACGATCGATCCGACGATCGCAAGGCCGATGAAACCGAGTGCGACCGTGATCGGCAGCACGGCCATCGTGAAAGCGACGCCGAAACGCTTCATCACATGGCCGACGACGAGAAGCTGCAGCACCAGCGTGGCCGCCTGGGTGTAGAAATCCATCTGCGCGAACATGCCGGTACGGAAGTCCACACTGTCACCGGCTGCTGCCACCATCTGCAGTCGTGTGAAATATATGAATGTGACCATGACCGCCAGAATAAGAACGTAACCCGAGATGCCGAGCAGGTACGGCGAACGGAACACCGCGCGCATCCCTTCCCAGGCGCTGCCGCCGATTACACCGGTGGTATCCGTTCCGAGTCGTGGATTGCCCGGTGTACCCGGACGCTCCGGTTGCAGCGTCGCGACGACCCACGCCGCGCCTGTGGCGAACACCAGGAATACGCAGGCCAGCACGAGCATCATTGGTGCGCCTATGATTTCCGCCAGGTTCCAGACCAGCGTCGAACCGGTCAATGCGCCCATGGTCCCGCCGACCGCAATCACACCGAAGATGCGCTTGCTCTGCTCGAATGAGAAGCGGTCTGCCATCAGCGCCCAGAACATCATCGTGACGAACAGATTGAACACACTCATCCACACGTAGAACGCCTGGCCGGTGCGCTCGCCCACTGCCTCCGGCGCGAGCAGCAGGATGGCGCAGAACACCAGCAGATTGGCGATGAAAAACACATGCGTCGTCGAGATGAACACCATTCTCTTGAAGCGGACGACGAGCATTCCGAATAGCGGGCTGACGAACAGCGTCAGGACGAGGGTGCCATTGAACAGCCAGCGAATCTCATCGATGCCGCGCTGCATGCCGAGCGCGTCGCGCGTGGGGCGCAGAATCATCAGCGCGGTCAGGACGCAGAAGAAATACAGCGCGGCCATCAGAATGGGCAGCAGCTCCTCACGGCGCACATTGAAGAATCGTTCCAGGACTGCAGTCACGCTGTTTCCCCTCGTCTTGGTGTTTTGGGCATTCTAGTGAGGACACTGCGGCGCAACCAGAAGTTTCGTCGTAGCAGCCTGGCCGGCATCCACACGATCGGTCCTGAATGCGCCATGGTTGCTGAATCGACTGCCCCTCCGGCTGCTGTCCTGGGCCGTGCGCGGTTATGCTAGACCGATGGTTGCCGCTGCAGGTTCACCGCTCACGCGCGTTGTCACCCGTCTGACGCCCGTCGAGCCTGGCGAGGTACGCGCCGTCGTTGCGGCGTTCTGTCTGTTTTTCACGATGTGGGCCGGCTATTTCGCGGTGCGCCCCGTGCGCGAGACCGTGGGCACCGTGCTCGGCCGCGAACAGGTTGCCGATCTGTGGATCCTGACGGCCGCCTGTTCGGTGCTGGTCATTCCGATATTCGGCGTGATCGTTGCAAGGTTCCGGCGCAGCGCATTTCTCCCGGCCACGTACGCGGTCGTGGCGATCGTGCTCGTCTTGATCGGCACTGCGTTTCACGGCGGCGAAATCACGCCGCGCGCGGGCCGGTTCTTCTATGTGTTCATCAGCGTCGTCAACCTGTTCCTGATCTCGCTGTTCTGGAGCTTTCTGCTGGAGATTTTCAACAAGGCGCAGAGCAAGCGTCTGTTTGGCGTGATTGCCGCGGGCGGCAGCACCGGAGCGCTGGTCGGGCCGCTGGTGTCGGATCTTGCCGTGGGGTCCATCGGCCAGAGCGGCGTGCTGTTCCTGGGTGCATCGCTGTTCGTTGCCGCCATCGTCTGCCAGTACATTCTGCTCGCGATCTGGAGGCAGCGCACCGTGGCGGACCGCACCGTCCCTGCCGACGATCGGCCGCTTGGTGGCAATGTGTTCGCCGGTGTGACGTTGATTCTGCGTTCGCCCTACCTGATCGGTATCGCGCTGTTCATTGTCGGGCTGTCGATGGTCAGCACGCTGCTGTACTTCGAGCAGCTGCGACTGGTTGCGGAAACCTTTGACGACGTGACGCGCAGGACCCGGGTGTTCGCGCGACTGGACTGGATCGTGCAGGGACTCACGCTGTTCACACAACTGTTTCTGACCGGACGCATCGCGGCGCGCTTTGGCGTCACGACACTGCTGACGCTGGTGCCGCTGGCTCTCGTGTTTGGATTTCTTGCGCTTGCCGCGAGCGGTACTTTCGCGGTGCTGGCGGCAATCATGATTCTGCGGCGAGCCGGTGAATACGCGCTGGTGCGGCCGGGGCGGGAAATGCTCTGGAGTCCGCTCGACCGGGAGTCGAAGTACAAGGCCAAGAATACCGTCGACGTGCCGGTTTATCGCGGTGCCGATGCGGTATCGGCGCAGCTCAACAATGCGATTCAGACTGCCGGCGTCAGTGCCGCCGGGGTGATGCTGATCGGCGCCGCGGTCGCCGGCGTCTGGGCGGCCCTGGGCTGGATGCTGGGGCGCCGTTTCGACGCCGCGGCGGTGTCAGCCGCTGATTCGCCGCGCTGATTCGCCGCGAGGCCGACGAGGGTCCTGATGGGTCACCGTACCGGCGGGATCGTCCGGCACGGCTCGCCCGCCGGTGCCCATGCGGGTATGGTGGCTGCTCCGGGACAGGATTCCGGAGCCAATGCGAACGGGGGATGCTATGACGGAGCGAACCGCGGGAGTCGGACATCTTCGATCGGCCTCGCTGTGGCTGAAGATGGTGGGGTTGCTGGCATTGCTCGCCGGCCTCGCCACCGGTGTGGTGGCGCTGGCGGCAGCCGTCGGCGTGTGGTTCGGCGCCTGGAACTGGCAGCGCGGATTCGAACTGCTCGGCGCCGCGCACGGATGGGGGCCTTCGGTGGCGATCAGCGCCTTGGTCGTGGCGGTATTGCTGCTGATAGCCGGTCGTGTACTGACCGGTCGCCTGGTGCTGCTGCCTGCGGCACTGTCCCTGACCGGCGCCATGGTGGCCGCGCTGGCCTACTACGTCCCCGAATCCCATCGTCCGCCCGAAGGCGTGAACATTCCGCCCATCCACGACATTTCAACGGACACCGCGAATCCGCCGCAGTTCGTCGATGTGGTTCCGCTGCGCGTCGATGCCACCAACACGGTGGACTATGGCAACTACCCCAACATGACGCCGGAACGGCTCGGAGAAATGACCCGGGAGGCCTATCCGGATCTCGTTACCCGCAGTGTTGCGATGGCGCCAGCCAGTGTGTTCGAGCGCGCACTGGTAGCGGTCGACCGCATGGGCTGGGATCTGGTGGCGGCGGTGCCCGAGGAAGGCCGCATCGAAGCCACCGACACCACGTTCTGGTTTCGTTTCAAGGATGATGTGGTGATCCGCATCCAGCCATCGGGCGATGGCGGATCGCTGATCGATGCGCGCTCGACGTCGCGCGTCGGCGTCGGCGACGTGGGGACCAATGCGGCAAGGCTGCGGAGCTTCTTTGAACGCCTGGAGGCGCTCTAGGCCTGCGCGGCAGAAGCCGAACGGCCTGCGGCGCCCCCACTTCGGCCCGATTATTCGATCGTCCTCCTTACATAGTCACCACTATGCGCGTCGGACGATTGAACAATCGGGCTCGAATTGGGAACGCCTCGGCTCGTCCGTTTCTACCGCGCAGGCTCCTAGGCGTTGTCGTCCACCAGACGTATCGTCGGGCGCTCGCGTTCGGCCGGCAGTCGCGGCATGTTGTTGAACGCCGTTCGCAGATTGGTCTGCCAGGCGGTACGCAGCTTCAGCAGATACGGATCGTGTTCCTGCAACACGATGTGGCGGCCGCCATCCAGCGTGTCGGTTGCATAGATCAGCACCTCCACCGGAGGGCCGACCGAGGCGTTGCTGCGCATCGTCGAGTCCATCGAAACCAGTCCGCACAAAGTGGCGTCTTCAAGGCTGGTGTCGGCGTGGATGATCCGGTCGAGGATGGGTTTGCCGTACTTCAGTTCGCCGATCTGCAGATAGGGCGTTTCCCGCGACGCGCGGATGTAGTTGCCTTCCGGGTAGATCAGGAACAGGCCGGGAGGGCGCCCGCGGATCTGGCCGCCCAGTATGAAAGTGGCTTCGGGCTTGAACTCGTCGTCGTGAATGGCCGAGTGCTTGCGGCTCTGGGTCACGCTCAGGTGGCCGACATACTCGGCAGCGGCGGACAGATGTGGAACATTGCGCAGACTGGTGTCGGTGCCGGTGGCATTTTCGAGTTCGCGCCGCAACTCGGTTACGACGGCCTGCGAAGTGGCGAGGTTGCCCGAACTCAGCAGTACGAAGCTGCGCTCCCCGTCGCCGAGAAACCGGTGCATCTTGCAGAAAGCGGCGATCTGGTCGACCCCGGCATTGGTACGGGAATCGGAGACGAGCACCAGGCCTCGATCAATCGTGATTCCCAATCCATAGGTCATTGCGGTTTTTCCTGGCGCGCCGGATCATACTAGGGGAAAATCGAACGCTTGGTCAAACTGGCTGTCGAAGCCGGACAGGACGCAAAGATTTGCTGTGAACCGGCCAATTGCGGGCTGGGGAAATACAGGTTGGGGGTATTGACATGCTGAGAACGGTATTGCTTGGACTTGGCGGGTTCGGTGTGGTCATTGTGGCGGCTGCCTGGTTGACGCCGAGTTCCCCTGGTGCAGACGGTATTGCCGCTGCTGACAATACTTTCCTGATGGCCCGGGTCGGGGCTCTGGAGTCCGCGCTGGAGTACGAGCGCGAGCGGCGCCGCGACCTCGAGGTGGAGCTGTACACGATCACCGAACAGCTCAGTACGCGAATTGCCCAGGTCAGCCAGCCGTCGCCGGCGTTCCCCATGTCCGCCGGTAGTGCCGCCGAAGATCGTCGCGAGGCACGCACGTGGCCGGCAGGCGCAGAAGGGGATCTTCAGACCCTGGTCGAAAGAGTCGGCGGCCGCTTGCAGGGGCTGCTGGGCGATCCCGATGCCATGCGCCGCCGTCAGGTGGACAGGCTGGTAGCTTCCGGCTTTTCGCAGGATCGAGCCGAGTGGGTGGAACGGCGCACCGAAGAGCTGCGCATGGAGGCACTGTCGGCGCGCTACGAGGCCGCGGTGCAGGGCCGGGCGCTGGAGCCTGGTGAACTGCCCAACACCGACGCAGTGCTGCGTACCGAACTTGGCGAGGCCGACTATGAGCGCTATCTGAGTGCGCTCAACCGCCCGACCAGCGTTGGCGTGGGTCGCGTGCTGGCGAGCTCGCCAGCCGAGCGCGCCGGTCTGCAGCCGGGCGATCAGATTCTCAGCTACGGCGGTGAGCGCGTGTTCAGCGTCTCCGATCTGAACGCACTCACCCTCCAGGGCACGCCCGGGCAGACCGTTGCCGTGGACGTGATGCGCGATGGCCAGACCATACAACTTTATCTGCCGCGCGGGCCGGTTGGCATCGAGGGTGGAGCGGCTCGCGGCGTAGCTGCGGCGCGCTTTCGCGGTCGCTGAGCCTTCGCGGCAGACGGACAGTTCCGTCTGTCGGCCGGTTCGTTCAGTCGGGCCCGCTGCGCCAGCGGCTGGTCGGCAATCCCTTGCTGGCATGAGATCGATCGACCGGACGGGTCGGCGCAACAATCCGGGCATGGGCTAGAATCGGCGGCTTTCGTCGTCAGAGGTTGACCCATGTCGTTGCAGCAGAAGGTCCTCGCGCTCCAGTCGCATCTCACCGGCCTCGTGGTCGGTCAGGAGAAATTGCTGAACCGCATGCTGATCGCACTGCTGTGCGACGGTCATCTGCTGGTCGAAGGTGCACCCGGGCTGGCCAAGACGCGCGCGATCAAGGTGCTCAGCCATAGCATCGAAGGCGACTTTCACCGCCTGCAGTTCACCCCTGACCTGCTGCCTGCCGATCTCACCGGCACCGAAATCTACCGCCCGCAGGATGGTTCCTTCGTGTTTCGTCAGGGGCCGCTGTTCCATAATCTGGTGCTGGCCGACGAAGTGAACCGCGCGCCGGCGAAGGTCCAGTCGGCGCTGCTCGAGGCGATGGGTGAACGCCAGATTACCGTGGGCTCGGTGACCTATCCGCTACCGGCGCTGTTCATGGTCATGGCCACGCAGAATCCCATTGAACAGGAAG
Organism: Gammaproteobacteria bacterium; assembly: GCA_050485545.1. GTDB lineage: Bacteria > Pseudomonadota > Gammaproteobacteria > Steroidobacterales > Rariloculaceae > JBJHBP01. The sequence continues at coordinate 65,959 of JBJHBP010000004.1, read as the reverse complement.
GCACCTACCCGCTGCCCGAGGCGCAGCTGGATCGATTCATGCTGCAGGTGCTGGTGGACTATCCCGACGCTGCCGGCGAGCGGGCCGTACTCGAACTGAGTCGCGCCGAGCAGCGCCGATCGCAGACCGATGAGCTGCTGTTCCGTCCCGACCAGGTATTGACCCAGCACGAGATCATGGCAGCGCGCATCGAGGTGCTCGATCAGCATCTTGCCGAGCCGCTCGAGGAATATATTGTCCAGATCGTGCTGGCGACACGCGCACCTGAGCGCTACGGCGAGGATCTGGCGGGGCTGCTCCAGTATGGCGCGAGTCCGCGCGCGACCATCGCACTGGATCGGGCGTCGCGTGCCGCAGCCTGGCTGGCCGGCCGTGACTACGTGACACCGGACGATATTCAGACCATCGCGCATGACGTACTGCGTCACCGGCTGTTGCTCAGCTTCGAAGCCGAAGCGGGAGGACTGGGAACGGATCAGGTGGTCGACCGGTTGCTGGAAAGGATCGGGGTGCCGTAATGGTGGCGGTTGCTGCCAGACAGCGGCGGTCGCCGGTCGACATCGAGCTGTCGGATCTGATCGCGCTCAAACCGGCGGGTGAGGCATTGAAGCTTCCGGTGTCGCGGGCGCGTGTGCAGAGTACGGGTGGTCATCTTTCGAGCCTGCGTGGACGCGGCGTGGAATACGATGAGTCCCGTCCGTATCAGGACGGTGACGACCTGCGCACCTTCGACTGGCGTGTCACGGCCCGCACCGGCAAGCCGCACACCAAGGTCTATCGCGACGAGAAAAACCGCCCGGTACTGATCTGGCTGGATCTGTGCCCATCCATGCATTTCGCTACGCGGGGTGCCTACAAGGCGGTGCTGGCCGCGGAGACCGCGGCGTTGATCGCCTGGGCCGCGGTCGGCAACGGCGACCGTCTCGGCGGACTGGTATTCGGTGACACCGGTCACCGGGAAATTCGTCCCCGTCTGGGCCGTCGGGCAGCACTGGGGCTGCTGAGTGCCGCGGCCGATCCAGCGCTCTGGCATCCTCAGCGCACGGACTCTCAGTCGCAGAACAACCATGCGGCCACACGAGCGCTGGAAGCGCTGACCCGCGTGGTCCGTCCCGGCAGTCTGGTGTTCCTGCTCAGCGATTTCCGCGGCCTGGGTGCCGACGCCGAGCGTCAGCTGTGGCAACTTCGCGGTCACGCCGATCTGATCCTGATGCACTTCCACGACCCCGTGGAAGCCGAACTTCCACCGCCCGGCCGCTATCCAATCCGGCAGGGATCGCGGACCTTCGCGATCGAGACTGGCGTCAGGACGGCGCGGGAAAACTATCGCCAGCGCTTCGAGGCGCATTGCGAGAGACTGCGCACAATCGCGCGACCTTCGGGCATGGCCCTGATCGACAGCAGTACCACCGACGACCCCCGAAGCGTGCTGGCAACGCGCTTCATGAGACGATGACCGCGATGGACTTCGAGCAACTGCCACTGAGGGACATCCACCTGCCGGACGCATTGTCCTGGTGGCCGCCCGCGCCGGGCTGGTTGGTGGCGGTGCTGCTGCCGATGGCCGCGCTGGTGGCCTTGCTGTTGCTGCGCCATGCGATGCGCCATCGCACCGCCGCGTTGCGCGAACTGCATCGCATCCTGCGCGCAATCGAGCACGGCGAGCAGCCGCTGGCGTGCGTGCAGCGGGTCTCCGAAGTGCTGCGCCGATTCGCGATGACCACGGCGCGCGATCCTTCGTCGGTGGCCGGACTGACTGGCAGACGCTGGCTGGCGTATCTGCAGGCACACGGGAATGCCGCGGGCCTGGCTGACGACCACAGCCATGCGTTGGCGAACGCGCCCTACATGCCATCCCGGGATGTGGACGCCGGGAAGGCGCGGGCACTGGTACAGGCGGGCATGGACTGGGTCCGCACTTTCCGGCCGGAGCGCTGAGGCATGTTGAGCCTGGCCTGGTGGTGGTTCCTGTTGCTGTTGCCGGCACCCTGGCTGGCAAGACGCTGGTTGCGGCCGCAGCCGGTGGAGCGGTCGGCCGCCCTGCGGGTGCCGTCGACCGCGGGGTTCGAAGGCGTGGCAGGCGTTGGCGCAGTGTCCGGACGTCGGCGCCTGCGGCTGACTCTGCTGTGGCTCGTGTGGGCGCTGGTGGTGGCTGCCGCGGCACGGCCACAGTGGGTGGGTGAGCCGGTGATTGTGGAGGTTACCGGCCGTGACCTGCTGCTGGCGGTCGATCTGTCCGGCAGCATGGAGGAACAGGATTTCCGGATCAACGGCGAGTGGGTCGACAGGCTCACCGCACTCAAGCTGCTGGCCGGGCAGTTCATCGAGCGCCGCGCTGGTGATCGGGTCGGCCTGATTCTGTTCGGTCGTGAGGCCTACCTGCAGGCACCGCTGACATTCGACCGAGCCACTGTGAAGACCCTGCTGGATGAATCGGCGATCGGGCTTGCCGGTCGCCAGACGGCCATCGGCGATGCCATCGGCCTGGCGATACGCACCCTGGACGACGCCGGCATTGAGGCCGGTCGGCGGGTCCTCGTGCTGCTCACCGACGGCGCCAACACCGCCGGTGTGATGGACCCGCTGCGCGCCACGCAGATCGCCGCACAGCGCAATGTGGTGATCTATCCGGTGGGCATCGGTGCCGATGCGATGACGGTGCGCTCGCTGTTCGGCGTACGCCAGATCAATCCCTCCACCGACCTGGATGAAGAACTGCTGACGACGATGGCCCAGCTCACCGGCGGGCAGTATTTTCGCGCCCGAAGTACCGACGAGTTCGAGAACATCTACGGCGTACTGGACGAGCTGGAACCCTCTGCGTTTGACGAAAGCGGCTTCCGTCCGGTCGTGGAGCTGTTTTACTGGCCGCTGGCGCTGGCCCTCGTGATCGTGTTCGGCTGGATACTGTGGACGTTGGCGGCTTCAATGCCCGGATTCGAGGGCTGGTGGAGGAGGATGAGCGCGCATGGCTGAGCTGCATCTACTCCGGCCATGGTGGCTGCTGGCATTGCCGGTGGGCATGGCCCTGGCCTGGCTGCTGCTGCGCAGGGCATCCGGCAGGGGCGCCTGGCGGGATGTGGTCGATGCGCAGTTGCAGCCGTATGTGCTCGCCGCGCCGTCCGCGGGACGAGGCTTTCGCTGGCAGGCGGGTGCAGTGCTGATGGCGCTCATCGTGGCGACCGTGGCGCTGGCCGGGCCTGCCTGGGAGAGAGTGGCAGCGCCGGCATACCGGGATGACGATGCACTGGTCGTTGTGCTGGACATGTCCCGGACCATGGACGCTACGGATGTCGAACCGACACGCCTGGAGCGGGCGAAACTGAAGCTGCTAGAGCTGCTGGAGCGGCGCGACACGGGACAGACGGCGCTGGTGGTCTTTTCCACCCACGCCTACACCGTCACACCGCTCTCCACCGACAGGCGGACGATCACGGCGATGGTCAACGTGCTGGCAACGGACCTGATGCCGACCAGGGGCAGCGTTGTTGCTTCGGGGCTGGTCAAGGGCGGTGAGCTGTTGCGCAACGCCGGTGTGCGAACCGGTCATGTGCTGCTCATCAGCGACAGCGAACCGGATGCCGACGCATTGGAGCAGGCTGGGGCGCTGCAGCGCGAAGGGCGTACCGTCAGTGTCATGGCGGTTGGCACCGCGCAGGGTGCGCCGATTGCGCAGCCTGGCGGCGGATTCCTGTCCGACCAGCGTGGCGCCGTGGTCATTCCGCGCCTGAATGCTTCTGCCTTGCGGGCACTGGCCGAGGCCGGTGGCGGCCGATTCTCGATGCTCACCCCTGATGGCAGGGATCTGGATGCGCTGTTGCCGTCCGAACGCGGCGCGTCGGTGCTGGCCGATCAGTCGGACGGTGACGTGCGTGCCGATATCTGGCTGGATCGTGGCGCCTGGCTGGCCGTGGCCCTGTTGCCGGTGCTGCTGCTGGCGTTCCGTCGTGGCTTGGTGGCCGTGTGGCTGTTTGTCCTGTTGCTGCCGATGCCCAGAGCCGAGGCGTTCGAGTGGGCATCGCTGTGGCAGCGTCAGGATCAGCGCGGTGCCGCGGCGCTCGAGGCCGATGATCCGGTGCGCGCAGCGGAACTGTTCGAGGATCCTGTATGGCAGGGCGTGGCGCTGTACCGGTCCGCTGACTATGCGCGGAGCGCGGCCGCACTGGAGGCGGTGGATACCGCGATGGCGCATTACAATCGCGGCAATGCGCTGGCACGCAGCGGCCGGCTGCTGGACGCCATAGCCGCGTACGACCGTGTGCTGGCACTGCAACCCGATCATGAGGACGCCCTGTTCAACCGCGAACTGCTGGAACAGCTGCTGGAAGAAGATCCGGAGCTGGCCAGTGCCGGTCAGGACGATGATGGCCAGCCAGGCGACGATGATGAACAGGAACAGGGCGAAGGGCAGCCATCGGGTGTCGGTGACCCGCAGGCGGGCGCCGATACGCAGGGCGATGATGACAGGGATGACGCCTCCGCCGGTGCCGATGAGGGAGAGGCGGGCGACGAAACCGGTCCATCAGAATCTGGCGAGGTGGCAGACATGCAGGATCTGGTCACCGATGGCGAAGATCAGCAGGCCGATGACGGCGCATCCCTTGCCGCGCTGGCGGAAGATGAGTGGAGTGATGAGCAGGTGGCCGAGCAATGGCTGCGTCGCGTACCGCAGGACCCGGGCGGACTGCTGCGTCGCAAGTTCGAGCTGCAGTACCAGCGTATGAACACCGATCAGGACGGCAATCCGATTCTGCAGGAGCATGTCAGAGAGCCATGGTAGGAAGAATTTCGTCTTGCCTGCTGTTGCTGTGCGCCCTGCTGGCGGTGCCGTCTGTGTCAGTGGCTCAGCCCACGGATGTTCGGGCGACGGTTGATCGCGCCACGATCCGTGAAAACGAGTCCTTCACGTTCACGCTGCGTGTTGAAGGCGCGATGCGTGATGAGCCCGACTTTCGGCCGCTGACGCAGGATTTCGACATCCTGCAACGGGCCACCAGCACCAGTGTCCGCATCGTCGCTGGACGGACCACGCGGCTGAGCGAGTGGGTACTGCAGCTGATGCCCCGCAGGACCGGTGCGCTGACCGTGCCTGCACTCGAACTGTCGGGCATCCACACACAGCCGCTGGAAATCACTGTGCTGTCCGCGCCGGCCTCACCGGCACAGGGCGATGTGTTCGTCGAGGTCGAGGTGGATACGGAAACGCCTTACGTGCAGAGCCAGGTCATCTACACCCTGCGCCTGTATGCGGCGGTCGGTACCGGTCGTACGACGCTGACCATCCCCCAGATCAGCCAGGGCGATGCGATCATCGAACGCATCACCGATGACCGCGAGTATGAAACGGTTGTCGAGCGTCGTCGTTTCTGGGTTCGCGAGAGGCGCTACGTCGTGTTTCCGCAGTCACCGGGCATCGTCACGATTGCGCCCGTTACCCTGGAGGCGCTGACCATGCCCAGTGGAGGAAGGTCGCGCATACAGCGGGCGCGGTCGCCGGAAGTGGAGCTGCATGTGCGTGGCCCGGTGCCTCCGCCACCTGAATGGCAGGGCGCACGCTGGCTGCCGGCATCCGCTCTCACACTCACCGAACACTGGTCGGATGCTTCCGCCGACATCACAGTGGGTACGCCGGTTACGCGCACCATCACGATCGAGGCGGATGGTTTGGAGGAGCTGCAGCTGCCGGAGCTTGCCGTCGCGGCGGTTGATGGTCTGCGCCATTTTCCCGGCCAGCCTGAACTGGCGCGAAGCTACGTCGAGACCGGCCTGCGAGCCAGTCGCCGCCAGCCGTATGCGGTATTGGCGCAGACGGTCGGTGTGGTGCAGCTGCCGGCGGTGGAGCTGCCGTGGTGGAATACAAGCGAACACCGCTGGGAAGTGGCGCGACTGCCGGCTCGCGAACGGCGGGTGCTGCCGGCCATCGAATCGGAGACGCCGGAAGTCGCCGCGGATATCACGCAGCCGGTGGCGCCCGCCAGGTCCGTGTCGATTTGGCCATGGATCAGTAGCGCATTGTTGCTGGGCTGGGTCATCTCACTGCTGTGGCTGCTGCGCTGGCAGCGCTCTGCGGCCGGTGAGCGTGCGCGCGGCATGATTCTGGTGCCACGAAGCATGGCCAGTCGCCGCGCGTTGCGCCGCCTGCGTGACGCCTGTGCGGCGCACGAAGCGGGACAGGCGCGCGAACTTTTGCTGGCCTATGCGCAGCTCCGGTTCGACGACCACCCGCCACGCACACTGGCGGACATCGCGCTGCGGGTGCCTGCGGAACTCGCCGCGGCCATTGCCGAACTCGAGGCGGATCGCTACGGACCTGCAGTCGGGCCATGGAACGGCGATCGACTGGGGCGTGCACTGGCACTGTTCGATTCAGCTGCGGACGTCGTGAAGCCTGGGCGAAAAGACCCGCTGCTGCCCCTGTACCGCTGAATTCGCTGGCGCCACGGCGCTCGCAACCTTCGCGCCGAAGATCGTTTGCATCAGGCGCATCAACAGCCCGGTGTGCAAGCAGTGTGATGCGGTTCGGGGATTTGCCGCCGGATCGGACGCAAGCTTGACCGAATCCACAGATGTCCACGTTGGCGTCGATGAAGTTACTCGCAAGACTTTCCGCCGGTGACCGCTCCTCCCCCGGGAGCCGGTATTCCGACGCTCTGCGCAACGGGCTGGCGAAGATGCGCTTTGGCGCGGAACTGGAGCGCGAGTTCCGCGAGTTCTATGAAGCACAGAATCTGCCGCGTGCGCGATTTGCACTGATGGCCGCGCTGGCTGCGGTGCTGTTGATCAGCGCGGTCGAGCAGCTGTTCGGGCCGGTGGATGTTGATCCGCGTGTCGGCCTGTTGCGCGTGGGTCTGCTGACGCCGCTGCTGGCCCTGGCCGTGCTGGCCTCCTATCTGCCGGCAGCCCGCCGCTACCATGCGCGACTTGCGGCCGCAGGCATCTTCGTGATCGGCACCGTTGTCATCGTGATGAGTCAGTTCGGGGCCTTGTCCGGCGACTCCTACATGTTGATGGCGCCACTGATGGTCATCCTCTACGCCTGCCTTTTTCTGGGGCTGCTGTTTCAGCTCGCCGTGCTGGTGTCGGTGCTGCTGGTCGGCCTGTTCTTCGCCCTTGGCCTGTGGCTGGGGCTGGGTGGCTACCAGCTGCTCTACACCACTGCCATGCTGGCGGTTGCCGGTCTGGTTGCGGGTTATTCGGCCTTCAGCTTCGAAAGGCTGCTGCGCAGGAACTTCGTTGAGGCACGTCTGCTCAACGAGCTGGCTGAACGGGACGGCCTCACCAGCCTCTACAACCGGCGCATTTTCGATGAGCTGATGGGACGGATCTGGCGTCAGGCGCGCCGTGAAGATGCAACGATCGAGATCATCTTCATCGACATCGACTACTTCAAGGTCTACAACGATCTGTATGGTCATCAGGCAGGCGACGACTGCCTGAAGCTCGTGGCGCGCACCATTGCCAGAGCCGCCAAGCGACCATTCGACTTCGCCGCGCGCTATGGCGGTGAGGAATTCGTGCTGGTGCTTTACGGACCTCCCTTCGACTACGCAAGGACGCTTCCCGAGCGCATCCGTCTGGATGTCGCGGATCTGGCGATTCCCCACGAAGGCTCGGGGATTGGCAACTACGTCACCGTGAGCGTTGGTGTGTCGCATGCCAGGCCCGTAGAGGGCCGCAGTCTTGCCGGTGCCATCCAGGCCGCTGATGAGGCCTTGTACGAAGCCAAACAGGGCGGGCGCAATCAGGTGGTATTTCGCAACACCGATGAATGCGAGGTGGAGACCGGCAAGTTTCGCGTCGCCTACCGTCAGATCATCTCCTGAAGGCGGGTCACCAGCTGCCGGTGTTCGGCATCGATACCCAGGGTTCGGCCGGCGCCAATGCTTCGCCTTTCTGCAGCAGTTCAATGGATATCTGATCGGGCGAGCGAATGAATGCCATGCGGCCGTCGCGCGGCGGCCGGTTGATGGTAACGCCGGCGTCCATCAGCCGCTGGCAGGTCGCGTAGATATCGTCGACCTGATAGGCGATGTGGCCGAAATTGCGGCCGCCATTGTATTCTTCCGGGTCCCAGTTCCACGTAAGCTCCAGCGCACAGTCTTCCTGACCGGGTGCGGCGAGAAACACCAGCGTGAAGCGGCCCTTCTCGTAATCGGACCGCCGGATCTGTTTCAGCCCCAGCTTGTGGCAGTAAAAATCCAGGGATTCATCCAGATCGCTGACCCGAACCATGGTATGCAGATAACGCAATGTCTATTCTCCTGTGTCATTCGTGACGATCGCATGACGAAATATACCCCGGCATGAGTCAGCATCCACACATCGCCACTCCTCAGATCGATCAATGAGCAGGCCGGTTCCATGAGCAGGCCGCGTATCGTGTTCGTGCCGGGACTCAAGCCAAAGCCGTCACCCGAGCTGCATCGCGACGCCGTATGCAGGGTGCTGCTGTCCGGCCTCGACAGGGAGCTTCCGGAAGCGGCGCGCCTGTTGGCCACGCATGAGGACTGGCTGACGCTGGTGCCGTGGACGTATCGCTTCTACGGCAAGCATCGCGACTTCGCCCTGGATTCCGCCGGCGTAGACCGGCTGTTGCAACAGCCGGACCCGGACGCAGCGGACATCAGCGAAATCGACGCTCTCGCCCGGCGGGTGGCTCGCTGGTGGCATGTGCTCGGCGACACACTGCCGTGGCTGGGTCGATTGATCGCAAGACCCGGATTGCGACTGACGATGTCCGAAGCACGCCGTTATCTGGGTGACGAGGATGGCATCGCATCAGAGATTCGGGCATCGCTGGCCGAAACGCTGGTGAAGGCGGCGGACGCCGGCGAAACCATACTGCTGATCGGTCACAGTCTGGGGTCGGTGATTGCCTATGACACGCTCTGGGAGCTGACGCACACGCGTGAGGGACCTGATGTCAGCGTCGACATGTTCGTGACGATGGGCAGCCCCCTTGCCACGCGCTTCATACGTCACAATCTGCGCGGCGCGGATCGAGCCGGCAGGGCACGGTATCCTCGCAACATCGTTCGCTGGGAAAACTTTTCCGCGCGCGGCGATCTCACGGCACTGCACCCGCGGCTCAAGCCCTACTTTGGCGAGATGCTGACGTTGCAACTGCTGCAGACGCTGCACGACCATGATGGTCTGTACAACCACTTCCGCGGCGAAGCCGGGCTGAACGTCCATGAGGCTTATGGCTACCTGATCAACCGCAGTATCGCCCGATGCATTGCCGCATGGCTGCTGCAGCAGGCCGATGAACCCATGATGCCGGGCGACTGATCTGCGCCGTCCATGCGGCGAGGCGCCCGACGTGACCAGCCGCCGCGTCATCGTCAGGGCGGTGCCGTCAGTCGATCTGCGGTTCGATGCGTACGTCGATGCGTCGGTTGCGTTCGCGTCCCTGCGGCGTCTCGTTGCTCGCTATGGGTCGGGTTTCACCGTAGCCGATCGCGCTGATACGGAATGTCGGCAGGCCAAGCTGCTCGGACAGGTAGGCGCTGACCGCCTCGGCGCGACGCTGGGACAGCGCCATGTTGGCCTGATCGCTGCCGTGGGAGTCGGTGTGTCCCTCGATCACGATCTGCGATCGCGGAAACACTTCCGCTGCCCTGCGCACCTTCTCGAGCAAAGAACGATGTGAAGCATCCACACTTGCGTTTGCGGTGGCGAACGTGAGGCCGACCAGCCGCAGTACGACGGTGTTGCCCTCGCGCGAGACCCTGGCCTCTTCACGATCGAACAGCTGTTCGATCGTGGCGAATTGCTGCCGGACGCGTTCATCGGCTTCCAGTCGCTGCACCAGTGCCACGCGCTCCTGTGTCATTCCGCCAAGGCGCGCATCCAGCGTACGCAGTTCGTCTTCCAGTTCGATGATCCGTGTGCGGGAATGCAGGAGATCGTTGTCGGCCTGCCGATGGGCATCGCGCAGATCCTCGATGTAGCGGACGAGATCGTCGGCCACTGCGTTCACGCCCTGATCCAGCGGCGCGACCCTGTCGGCCGCAGCGGCAATCTGCACCAGCGGTTCCTCGAAACCGAGAATGATCTCCTCCATCGAAAGACTGCGGTCGCGAATGGCCTGTATCTGATTGGCGAGCGCGATCGCATGTCGCGCCTGAAGGTTGGCCTCGCGGGCGAGGCTGCGGGGCAGGTCGGTGTCGTAACGGTTCTCGGCCAGTTCGAGCTCGGCCTGTTCCAGCAGTGCCTGTGCGCGCTCGAGCGTCAGCGGCGCGTGTCGCTGCACGCGCGCATCGCGCGCTTGCGCCAGCAGCGCTCGGGTCTGACTCAGATACTGTGCCTTGATGGCCGCAAGTTCCGCATCCCGATAGCCGGATTCGGCGGTTTCAGCCCGGCGCTGTGCGCCGCGCAGATCTCCGGACTCCAGTCGCTGGGCGGCTGCGTTGAATTCATTCTCGGCCCGTGTCCACAGATTGGCGGCGAGCGCATCAGCGCTGGCCGCCAATGCATCATTGCGGGTCTCCAGCAGCGCGGCGAATGTGACCTGGGCGATACCGGCGTTGCGGACCGCTTCATCGAAGGCGTCCACGGCTTCGCCCAGTCGTGAGCGAATGCGATCCATGTTGCGGCCGCGTTCCAGATCGTTCTCGGCGGAGCCGTAGGCGGACATGCCGCGCGCATACGTCTGCGGCGCCAGCAACCCGGCGTTGGCCGCTTCCGCTGCCTGACGCGCACGATCGGCGTCGCCGAACAGTGTGCTGCGCAGATCCTGGGCCAGGGCGGCGCCAACGACGCACAGCGCCACCGCAATCGCGGCCAGTGAGAGTTTCGTTTGCATCTTCATAGGTGCGTCCATTGGGTGGATCGAGCTGTGCGCCGGAGCCAGCGTACCCGCGCCGGGCTTGCGGCTCCCGCCACCCGGCAAGCTTACCGCGATACAGACCGCGAGACTGACGCTGCGAGCGGGGAACTGTGGCTCCGGTCACAGCCGTGGAGGACACCGCCATTTAGGCTGTATCCCATGGGCGTGAAGTACTACACGCATTTTGTTCTGACCGGCGCCAGCGGCCGCAGTTCGGCCGAGGAATACAGTGGCGTGGTCGAGGTCAGCAAACCCACCGAAGAACACGGCAACACCGAGTATATCGAGGCGCTGCTGGCGCGCAATTTCAACATCGGCCATGGCAACGTGCGCCTGATCAACTGGGCCAGACTGCACTAGCAGCCTGCGCGGCAGAAGCCGAACGGCCTGCCGGATCCGCGGGCAGCGTGTCAGCCGCGGTTCCGCAGTTCGCCGTCACCCGTCACCCGTCACCTGTCCCCGGTGCAACGTAGCGCAATCCCGTGAGCTGGTAGGTTCTGGTCCCCTCAGGCGTTGGTACCGGCAGCGTGTCGCCGACCGATCGTCCGCGAACGGCGCGACCCAGCGGCGAGTCGACGCTGATATAGCCCTTGCCCATGGAGGTCTCGTCCGGACCGACCAGACGCAGCGTGAGCGTCCGGCCGTCGTCGTCGACCAGATCGAACCAGGCGCCGAAGAATACCCTGTCCATGTCGTCCGGCAGGCGGTCGACCACGCGAATGCCATCGAGGCGTCGCGTCAGGTGCCGAATGCGCCGGTCGATCTCGCGCAGTTCCTTCTTGCGATAGATGTATTCCGCATTCTCGGATCGGTCGCCCTCGGCGGCCGCCGCGGCCAGCGCCGCCGTGACTTCCGGTCGCCGTACCCGCCACAGATGGTCCAGCTCCGACCTGAGCGCGGCGGCACCCTCCGGCGTGATGTACCGGGAGGTCGGCGGGGATGGCGGGCGATAGCGGCTCATGACCGATGGTTCCGAAACCATGAGATAATCACCGGCCCTGGTGCCTGCAGGGTGCCGACCCTGTGCCGCGGAGCTGCGTCGGGAGAGCGACTGCCGGTCGTTGATGTATCAGAGAGCAATATTCCAGTGAGCCTGCGTAAATGTCAGTGAGCCGATGCCAGTGAGTGAGTTTCGCGGAATCCGTGTCGTTGCCACGGGTGCCAAGTATCGCACCGAGCAGGGCTTCACGGCGATCAGGAACGGCGTCAAGCATCGCGAGGATCGCGTGCAGCAGCCCGGCGACGGCAAACCGCCGTGGCTGCGGGTGCGTCTGCCATCAGGCGCGAAATACCAGGCCGTGAAAGACACGGTACGCACGCATAGGCTCGCAACGGTCTGCGAGGAATCCATGTGTCCGAATATTGGCGAGTGCTGGAGTAACGGTACCGCCACCATCATGGTGATGGGTGCCGTATGCACGCGTGCCTGTCAGTTCTGCGCCGTGGACACCGGCAACCCCGGGGGCTGGCTGGATCCCGAGGAACCGCAGAATGCCGCCGAATCGGTTGCCTTGATGGGGCTTCGCTACGTGGTGGTGACTTCGGTGGATCGCGATGATCTTCCTGATGGCGGCGCCGGGCATTACGCGGCCTGTGTGCGCGCCATCAAGCGGCGTTGCCCGGAAACCGCGGTCGAGGCACTGACGCCGGATTTTCGTGGCCGCAGGGCCGACATCGAGACGGTAGTCGACTCTGGTCTGGAAGTGTTCGCGCAGAATCTGGAAACCGTGGAGCGACTGACGCATGTGGTTCGTGATGCACGCGCCGGCTACGGTCAGACACTGGCGGTGCTCGGGCACGCCAAGGCGTATCGGCCATCGGTGCTGACCAAGACCAGCCTGATGCTCGGCCTGGGTGAGACGGACGACGAGATTGCCCGTTCGCTGGACGATCTGCGTGCCGCCCACGTGGACATTGTCACCTTCGGTCAATACCTGCGCCCGACGGCCAATCATCTGGCGGTGGAACGCTACGTGACGCCCGATGAGTTTGAGCGTTACCGCGAGTGGGGACTGGAACGCGGCTTCATGGAAGTGGTGTCCGGTCCGCTGGTACGGTCCAGCTACCGTGCCGATCGCGTGTTCGAAAAGAACAACGTCGGGCTGTGATCACCCGTGGCTGAATTTCTGGCCGACTACGGACTGTTTCTGGTCCAGCTGCTCACCATCGCCGTCGTCATTATGGTGACGTTCACTGTCATCGTCTCCACCGCGCGCCGCAGTAGCCATGCGGAAGGTCTCACGGTCAAGCACCTCAACCGCGCCCTTGATGAATCCGCGCATGCGATGCGTCGGGCCATGGCCGGCAAGGCCGGCCGACGTGCCGAACGTCGATTGCGGCGCAGGCAGCGCAAGGCCTCGGGTGTACAGCGCCGGCCGCGCATCTTCGTGCTCGATTTCCGGGGTGACCTGCGCGCCACGGCCGCCGCTTCGTTGCGCGAAGAGGTGACGGCGGTGCTTGCGGTGGCCGAGCAGGACGATCAGGTGCTGCTGCGGCTGGAGAATGCGGGCGGCACGGTCCACGAACACGGTTTTGCCGCGTCGCAGCTGCTGCGGATCCGGCAGCGCGGTCTGCATCTGATCGTTGCCGTAGACAAGGTCGCGGCCAGCGGCGGCTACCTGATGGCCTGTGTGGCCAATCATCTTATGGCGGCTCCGTTCGCGATTGTCGGCTCCATCGGTGTGCTTGCGCAGTTGCCGAATTTCCACCGCCTGCTGGAAGCCAAGGGTGTCGATTTCGAGCAGGTCACGGCCGGTCAGCACAAACGCACACTGACCATGTTCGGCAGGAATACCGAAGAGGCACGCCGCAAGCTGCGCGAGGAGCTTGAAGACGTGCACGCGCTGTTTCAGCGGCAGATCCAGGAGTATCGACCACAGGTGGATATCGAACAGGTTTCTACGGGCGAGCATTGGTACGGCACGCTGGCGATCGAAAAGAAGCTGATTGACGAGATTCGTACCAGCGACGACTTTCTCCTCGATGCGGTTGGCGAACACGATGTGTTTCTGGTGCGGTTCCAGCGCCGTCGTCCGTGGACGGAGAAACTCTACGGCGGCGTGGAGAGCCTGCTCGCACGCTGAGCTATACTGCCGGCCCCGGGCGGCCTGCGCCCATTCCCCGAAGTTGCCTCTGGACACAAGCAGATCATGACAGCCAGCGATCACAAGACCGGCAAGAAATCCGCGGATGAGACCGTCGATCAGGAACGTCTGATGAGCGAGTGGATGAAGGTCATGCTCGAGGAACTGCAGCGCAAGCGCGATGAGCACGAACAGGATGTTGCCGAAGGTCGGGCAGAAGGCGATGTGCCGGTGCCGGGCAAGCGTCAGTCGGTAGCGTCCCCCCAGGCAGGTGATGCACGCGGACGGCAGCCGAGGCACCGTGATCCGTCCGCCCGGCCGGCAACAAAACGCAAAACACGAACGACATAGTCCGGAACATGCGATCGACTGGCGGACGGCGAATCAGGCAATCGAATCTCCCATCTGATCGCCAGTCGTTACAATACGTGCAAGCGCCGCCACGTGCGGCTATCATGCGTTTTTCCTCGATACTCAGGTAATGTCGGTCAAACCATTTGACTTTCCGATGGTGGCGGCTGATAAGCGCATCGCAGGCAACGCTACCCTGCCTCTGCTTGCGCCGGCTGTCACAGCATTCCTTGGTCGCACCGAGCGCGGGCCGTTGAACGAGCCGGTCGCCGTCACCAGTTTCGAACAGTTTCGTCGCACCTTCGGCGGTCACGTCGACTTCAGCTTCGTGTCGCAGGCCGTCGAACAGTACTTTGCGCACGGCGGGCATGCTGCGCTCGTGGTTCGTGTTGCCAATCGGGCGCTGAAGGCACGCATCGACATACCTGCCGGTCCCGAAACGCTGCAGCTGCAGGCCAGGCAGCCAGGCAGCCGCGAGTTCCTGAGAGTGTCGGTCGACTACGATCGGGTAGAGTCCGATCCACGACGATTCAATCTGGTGGTGCAGCGCGTCGGTCGGCCCGGCTCGGAGCTGGTCGAGGACCAGGAACTGTATTCGGGCATATCGCTGGATCCGGAGGATCCACGCTACATCGTCGACGCATTGCAGGACTCCGAGCTGGTCAGGCTGGCCGGACCGCTGCCGGTGCAGAGACCCGATGCAACGCGGCCCGCCCATCCAGGGTTGCCGATACCCTATATCACGCTGTCGGCGCCCGGTCATGACGGCGAAGAACTCACGGATTACGACTTCATTGGCTGCAACACAGCGGGCACAGGCCTGTTTGCACTGGACCGCGTCGAGCAGGTCGACTTTCTCTGCGTTCCATTGCCGCCGAATCGCGATCTGGGTGACACCACGTTCATGGCGGCCGAACGCTACTGCGAGCGCCGCAAGGCGCTGCTGATATGGGATCCGCCCTGGAGCTGGAAGTCGGCAGCTGACGTACTTGGTGCGATGCGCGCCGGTGCTCTGAGCAGTCACAACGCGATGACCTATTTTCCGCATGCCCAGCGTCGTGACCGCGACCCTCGCTTTGTCGCCGGTGTGCCGGCCGGTGGCGCGCTGGCGGGCATGCTGGCCAACGCGGCCCGTCGCGGATGGTGGGGGCCGCTCGATCAGTGTATGCGCGTCTCCAACGGACTGGTCCCGGCCAGTACGCTGTCCGAGCGCGAGGCGGTGCTGCTGCGAAGGTTCGGTGTCAACGCTTTGCGCACGGTGGCCGGGGGCAGCTGCGTGCTGACCGGCAATGTCACGCTGGCTGGTCCAAGGCTGATCGGCCGGCTCTGGCAGCGTCTGGATCGACGTCGCGTGGCATTGTTCATCCTCAACACGATTGAGCGCAGCACGCGATGGACGGGCGGTGCCGTGAACGATGCCGACCTGGGTTCAAAAATGGAACGTCAGGTCGCGACGTTGCTGTCGGCGCTGTTCGAGCAGGGCGCGCTGGTCGGAGCGCGTCCGGAACAGGCGTTCTCGGTGCGTGCCCTGGCAGCCGTCGACCGTGGCGCGGTGCCGGTTCTCCAGGTCGGTTTTGCGCTCGACAAGCCGGGCGAATTCATGGTGTACGAGATCGTGCATGGCGCGCGCTCCAGTTCGATCAGATCTCTGGCAGGCCTGGAGATGGGCGAGCTGGTCGGCTGACACCGGCTCAGTCGTCGTGGTCGTCGCCGTAGCCGCCACCGCCTGGTGTGCTGATGCGCAGACGGTCACCAGCCTGCAGTTGCAGCTCCGCCGTCGCACCCAGCTCCTGCCGTGAGCCGTCGACCCTGACCAGCAGATTGCTGCCCGACTGACCGGATTCCCCTCCGCGCAGCCCGAAAGGCGCTGTCGTGCGCCGATTCGACAGGATGACCGCACGCATCGACTGCAGAAACCCGATTTCGCGAATCACGCCATCACCACCTCGCCACCGGCCGTTGCCGCCCGATCCGTGGCGCACTTCAAACTTCGTCAGCCTGACCGGATAGCGCCACTCCAGCACTTCGGGGTCCGTCAGTCGCGAGTTGGTCATGTGGGTGTGCACCGCACTGGCGCCGTCGAATCCAGGGCCGGCACCAGCTCCGCCGCACAGTGTTTCGTAGTACTGATGATGCGCATCGCCGAAAGTCAGATTGTTCATCGTGCCCTGCGAGGCGGCACAGGCGCCAAGCGCCGCAAGCAGCGCGTCAGTGATGCACTGCGAAGTCTCCACATTGCCGGCGACGACCGCAGCCGGCCATGCCGGGTGCACCAGAGTGTTGTCGGGAAGCACAATCTGCAGCGGCTTGAGGCAGCCTGCATTGAGCGGAATCGACTCGCTGATCAGCGTGCGAAACACATACAGCACGGCTGCGCGCGCAATCGATGCCGGTGCGTTGAAGTTTCGGGATGACTGCGGCCCGGTTCCGGTGAAGTCGATGATGGCCGTTCCCCGTTCCGGATGGGTACGAATGCTCACCGAGATCCGCTCGCCACCGTCCATCGTGACGGTATGGCTGCCGTTCCGGAGCCTGCCGATCGCACGCCGCACGCATTGTTCGGCGTTGTCCTTGATGTGGCTCATGTAGGCCTGCACGACCGGCAGGCCGAATCGACCGACCATGCGTTCAAGTTCGCTGACACCGCGCGCATTGGCAGCGATCTGTGCCTTGATGTCGGCGATGTTCTGGTCGGGATTGCGCGCCGGGTGAGGATTGCTTGCCAGCCGATCGCGAATGTCACGCTCCGCCAGTGCTTCATCGCGCACGATGCGCAGGTTTTCGAACAGCACCCCTTCTTCTTCGATGTGGCAACTTGCGGCCGGCATGGAGCCGGGCGTGATGCCGCCAATGTCGGCGTGATGTGCGCGGCACGCAACCGTGAAGCGGAGTTTCCCTCCCTGCTCATCGAAAACCGGTGTGACCACCGTGACATCCGGCAGATGGGTGCCGCCGCTGTACGGCGCATTCATCAGGTAGACATCCCCCGGCCGCATCGCGCCCGCATTCGCCCGCAGGATATGCTGCACACTGTCGCCCATCGAGCCCAGGTGTACCGGTACGTGTGGCGCGTTGGCGATCAGTTCCCCGTCGGCATCGAATAGGGCGCAGGAGAAGTCCAGTCGTTCCTTGATGTTGACCGAGTAGGCGGTGTTTTCCAGAACCGCACCCATCTGTTCGGCGATATGCATGAACAGATTGTTGAACACCTCCAGCATGACCGGATCACAGTCGGTTTCCAGCCGCTCACGGTCGGCCGCCGGCCGCGATCGTTGCAACAGCAGGTGTCCTGGCGCATTCACGGCCGCCTGCCACCCCGGCTCCAGCACCGTTGTTGCATTCGCCTCCACGATCAGTGCCGGGCCGACAATCGTGGCGCCGGGTGACAGGCATTCGCGTTCAAATACCGGCGTACGCCGCCATGCATCCTCGAACCAGATCTCTCTGTGATCCGCGGGGTCTGGCGTGTGCGCGACGCACGTCTGCCTCAGCTCCTCCGGCTTGTCGATGGCGGCCACGGCCTCCAGCTCGATGGATTCGACGATCAGAGACACGTCGGCCGCGGCGAATCCGAAATGCAATCGATGCGCGGCAGCGAACGCGTCGCGCATTTCGATGAGGGTGGTGCTCTGCGTCCATTCCACCGCCAGAGCGGTATCGGAGTCGCCGGCCTTCAGTCGCAGGCGTCGCGCACAGCTGACGTCCGTGGCAATTGCCTCGTGGCCGCTCAGTTCAAGTCGGGCCTGCTGTTCCAGTGTGGCGAAGCGCTGCCCGCAACCCTGCAGCCACTCATGCGTAAGTGGCGCTTCCACCGCCGACTGGCGCAGACAGCGAAGGTCGGCGATCCCCATGCCATAGGCCGACAGGAGGCCGGCCAGCGGATGGATCAGAATCGAGCGGATGCCGAGGGCGTCGGCGACCTGGCAGGCGTGCTGGCCGCCGGCGCCGCCGAAGCAGACCAGCGCGAATGCCGTGACGTCGTGCCCTCGCTGTATCGAAATCGTCTTGATCGCGTTGGCCATTTTCTCGACCGCGATGCGCAGGAAGCCGGCTGCCAGCCGTGGTGTGAACACCGGTTCACCGGATGTCGCCACGTCCGCCGCCAGGCTGTCGAATGCCGACCTGGCTACACCGACATCCAGCGGCGAAGTGGCGTCCGGCCCGAACACGCACGGAAATCGGTCTGCCTGCAGGCGACCCAGGAGCAGGTTCGCGTCGGTCACGGTAAGCGGGCCGCCGTTGCGGTAGCACGCCGGCCCCGGGCTGGCACCGGCCGACTCAGGTCCCACCTGAAGGCGCCCGGACTCGAACTTCAGAATCGAACCGCCACCGGCCGCCACGGTATGGATGCGCATCATCGGCGCACTGATGCGAACGCCGGCGATCAGCGATTCGCTGCTGCGCTCGAACCGGCCCTGATAAAGCGCCACGTCCGTCGATGTGCCGCCCATGTCAAAACCGATCACGTCGTTGAATCCAGCGCTCGCGGCGACAGCGGCCATACCGACGACGCCGGCCGCCGGGCCCGACAGCAGACTGTCCTTGCCGCGAAACGCATCGGCCTGCACCAGTCCGCCATGACTTTGCATGAACAGCAGCGATGCGTCGCCGAGTATGTCGGCAAGGCCTTCGCGCAGGCGCCGGATGTAGCGGTCCAGCACCGGAGACAGGTACGCGTCGACGAGTGTTGTATGGCCGCGTGGCACGAGCTTCATCAGGGGGCTCACCTGGTGAGACACCGAAATCTGTTCGAAGCCGATGCTGCTGGCGATGACCAGTGCACGCCGTTCGTGGTCGGGAAAGCGATATCCGTGCAGAAAGGCGATCGCCACGCTGCGAATACCGTCGGCGTAGATGTCCGTCAGCTTTCCGTGCAGCCCGGATTCGTCCAGTGTCGTGACGACCTCGCCGTTGGCGGCGATTCTTTCGTCGGCTTCCACCACGTCGGTGTAGAGCATCCGCGGCAGACGGATGTCGAGCGCAAAGATGTCGGGGCGATTCTGGGTGCCGATGCGCAGCACATCGCGCAGGCCCGCGGTCGTGATCAGCACCGTGGGTTCACCCTTGCGCTCCAGCAGCGCATTGGTGGCCACCGTTGTGCCCATTTTCACCGCTTCGATGCGGCGCATGTGGCGAGGCTGGGCCGCGAGCATGCGGCGAATACCCTCGGAAGCGGCATCGTGGTACTGCTCCGGGTTGTCGGACAGCAGCTTCAGCGTGCTCAGCGTACCCGCCGGTGACCGTGCAACGATGTCGGTAAAAGTGCCGCCGCGATCGATCCAGAACTGCCAGCCATGCGTATCCATTGCGGCGCAATGATCGCAGAAGCGGGGCCTGATGTGTGCGCCGATAGCGCAGGTGCGGCGGCGCACGGCACCGACACTGGTTGCAGTTCACCGCGCGAGGTCACAAACTCGGCAACGCCTGTCAGCCGTCTCACGATGACTGGCGCGGCGCGGCACGGCGCAGCGTCGGGCGGCAGCGCGGCCCCAGGGTGCGAGGGACTGCATTTCCGGGCACTAATCGTGTTGTGCGTGATCGAATCGCCACGGATCCGGAAAACGGCATGCCGGGTCGCGAATGGTCAGACCCGTTGCGGCGCGTCCGCCGGGACGGGAAAACCTGGTTCGTGAACAAAAGCGGTGGCCACTGTGCCATCAGAAGCATTCTTGCGCGTGATGCCCGGCTGTGTCGGGGTCGCGCGGCTGCGGAGTTGATAGTTGGGGGGACTGACAGCGCGTCTGCTGAACTTCAGATGCGGCGAGTTGCCATTGGCGCTGCTCGCCGCGCTGTTCTATTTCTTCGTGCTCTGCGCTTACTTCCTGCTGCGTCCCGTACGCGAGGCCATGGGCGTCTCGCGTGGCATGGACGATCTGCGCTGGCTGTTCATTGCCAGCGGCCTTGCCTCGCTGCTTCTGGTGCTGGCCTTCGGCGGCATGGTCAGTCGCTGGGATCGACGTCGTTTTCTCACCTACGGCTACCTGTTCGTGGTGGCCTGCCTGATCGTGTTCGCCGTCCTGCTGATCATCGACGCAATGGGCAGCGGCGGGCTGATCGGTACCGATGCCGGCACCACGTTCGCGCTCGTGGTCGGCTATTCGTTCTACATCTGGCTGAGCGTCATCAACCTGTTCGTGAATACGCTGTTCTGGGCGCTGATGGTGGATCTGTTCACCACCGACCAGGGCAAACGCATGTTCGCATTCATCGGCATCGGCGGAACCCTGGGTGCCATCGCCGGCGGTTCCGTGGCGACACTGGCCGGTGGCGGCACCGAGTCGGTCTATCTCGCGCCTGCGCTGATGCTGACCGGCGCGGGGCTGTTCTCGGCCGCCATCGTCGCGATGCTGTGTCTGGAACGAAAGTTGTCGGTGCTGAATCCCGGCAACGGCACGCAGTCTGAAGCGCCGGCGGCCAATGGCGTCGGTGAACCTCTGGGTGGCGCGTACGCCGATGGCCTGAAAGCCGTCGCGCGGTCGCGTTACCTGGCCGGTATAGCCGGCTACGTCGTGCTGATGGCGATCGCGAACACGATGATCTACTTCACGGTGGCTCAGGTGGTGCTGGAGCGAACCGATGTTTTCAGTGCCCGCGTGGGCAGCTTTGCGCAGTTCGATCTGCTCGCGCAGCTCGCCACACTGATTACGCAGGTGTTCATCACCACGCGGCTGATTCGCAGCCTGGGCGTGGGCTGGACGCTGACGCTGCTGCCGCTGGTGACGGTCACTGGTTTCGCCGTGCTGGCGATATGGCCGCTGTATGGTGTGCTGGCCGTATTCCAGGCCATGCATCGCGCCACCCGCTACGCAATCTCACGGCCCGCGCGGGAAACCCTGTTCAGCGTCGTGACGCCGGCTGAAAAATACAAGGCCAAGTCGCTGATCGACGTCTTCGTCTATCGTGGTGGAGATATCGCCGGTGCGTTGCTGAACGGACTGATGCGGGCATCGGGCCTGTCGCTGGTCGGACTGGCCGTCGCAGTGCTGCCGCTGGCGGCCCTGTGGGGAGTATTGTCGCTGGCGCTGGGCAGGGCGCAGCAGCGTCGTGACACCTCGGCGTCCGGTGCGGCCGAGGTGAGCGCGTCGTTCCTGCCGGATACTTCGCTGCCGGTCGGCAAGTCCGGACGGCGTCGCCAGTCCGGAGAATATTCATGAACGCTTTGCGCCTGGGGTGGCCGGGCAGAAGCGGGGCATCCCCCTTGTCCCGGGGATGGCGGAAGAGCGTCCATGCGCCTTGGCCGCGGCCATCCATGGCCGCGGACACCCCGGGAAAGGGGGATGCCCCGCTTCCGCCCGGCTTTGGCGGTGTCGTCGTTTATGAATCATCCGGATCCGGCGTATCGCTGGTGTTTAGCGGTAGCCCAGCAGTCGGCGCAGTCCACGCAGCGCGGGCAGCTTTTCGGTGATCACGAAGGTCGGGATCGCTTTCAGGTAGGCGCCGTAGCGGCCCTTGGACTCGAAGCGAGCCCTGAAGCCCGATCGCGAGAAGGCGGTCAGCAGGCTGGGCACGATGCCGCCTCCGATGTAGACGCCGCCTCGCGCGCCGACGGTCAGCGCGAGGTCCGATGCCACCGTGCCCAGGATATCGAAGAACATCGCCACCGCTTTGAGCGCCAGCGGGTCTCCCTGTGCAGCCAGTGTCGTGATCTCGAGAGGCGTCGGCCGGTTTGCCGGCGCACGGCCGTCCAGCTGACTGAGTGCGGCATGCAGGTTGACGAGGCCGGGTCCGGACAGCACGCGTTCCGCGGAGCAGTGCCCGAACTGCTGTCGGAGCAGCGTGATGACGCTATCCTCCTCCTCATTGGCGGCAGCCAGTGATACGTGGCCACCCTCGCCGCTGGCGAGTGCCCATGTGTCGGCGGTGGGTACCAGACTCGCCACACCAAGACCCGATCCCGGGCCCAGTGCAGCCAAGGTCGATCGCGAGATTTCAGTGCCGCCACCGATCTGCTGCCGATGGTTGGCAGAAATGTCCGGCAGTGCCCAGGCCACGGCGCTGAAATCGTTGACCACCATGAGGCGCGACAGACTGAATCTGTCACGCAACTGAAGCTGCGAGAAGCGCCAGTCGATGTTCGTCATCCGCACCTCGTCGCCGACGATGGGCGCGGCGATCGCCAGTGCCGCGCGGCGCGGCCTGTCGCTGGCGCGCCTGTGGTCGAGATAGATGCTGAGCAGCCCTTCCACGCCGGTGAAGTCGACGTTGCGGAACACCTCGGCCGCGAGCATGCGCCCCCGGTCGTCCAGCAGGGCACATCGTGAATTGGTTGCGCCGATGTCAGCAATCAGGTCCATGGAAAGCCGTCGCAGTCGGTCAGGCGTTGAGATCTGGAATGCGATCGCTCTCTATGTGAGCAATCAGGTCCTTGATCAGCAGTTTGCGCTTCTTCAGGCGGCGCAGCATGATCTGATCCACCTGCGGATCGCTGGCGAGTCTGTTGATCACCTGGTCCAGATCCTGGTGTTCGACGCGCAACTGCTTCAGCCGATCGGCGTTGCGGAAAGTTTCTGTGTCTACGTTCTGGTCCATGGGTTAGTTTCGCAAGGGGCCCAGCCAGTCGCGGCTCCGGTCGCCGTACGCGAAAAAGTGCGGATTGAGTATGTCGCGTTTGGTGTTGTACTGCAGCGGCCGTCCCGCGTCATCCATCATAACTCCACCGGCACATTCCAGCACAGCCTGGGCGGCCGCCGTGTCCCATTCGCTGGTCGGGCCCAGTCGCGGATAGATGTCGGCACGACCTTCCGCCACCAGACAGATCTTCAGCGAGCTGCCCATGGATACGACTTCGTGCGGCCCGAGGCGTTGCAGGTAGCCGGCCAGTGTGGTGCCGGCATGACTGCGGCTGCCGACAACACGTACGGGTTCGGGCGCGCCGCGGCACACCGCAATGGCGCGCGGCGGTGAGTCCGCGTCCTGCGCGAACGCGCCGAGACTGCGCGCGCCGTAGTAGCACACCCCTGTCGCGGGCGCGAGCACCACGCCAAGCGCTGCGTCGTGGCCGTCGATCAAAGCGATGTTGACGGTGAACTCACCGTTGCGTTTGATGAACTCCCTGGTGCCGTCCAGCGGGTCGACCAGCCAGTAGCGTGGCCAGTCCAGCCGTGTCGTGTCCTGTGGATCAAAGGTTTCTTCGGACAGCACCGGTATCTGCGGATCGATACGCGCAAGGCCGGCACTGATGACCCGATCCGCCGCGCGGTCAGCCTCGGTCAGCGGTGAACTGTCGTCCTTGAACTCAACCGCGAAGTCCCGCGAGTACACGGCGAGAATCGCCTCGCCCGCTTCACGGGCCACGGTCAGGACCTGGTCCAGAAGGCGGCTGTCGATCGGCAGTGTCATTCGTGCATCTCCGGTAGCATGATAGTCGGGTCAGGCAGCTGATTGCCTGCGCCGAACAGGCAGGATGGTTTGCGTCCCATGAGTATGAGTGGCAGGTTGCAAGACCCCCCGGGCACGTTGCCCGTGGTCGTCGACTGGGAGCGCATCGATACGGTGCTGGTCGACATGGACGGCACGCTGCTCGATCTGGCCTTTGACAATTTCTTCTGGCGGCATCTCGTGCCGGCCTGCTATGCCAGCGTCTCCGGGCTGACAGTCGACCAGGCGGTCGCGGCAGTCATGCAGCGCTCCCACGCCCTGCGCGGTCAGCTCGAGTGGTACTGCCTCGATCACTGGGGTGAGGCGCTGGGCATGGATCTGGCCCTGCTCAAGCATTCGCAGAGCGACCGCATCCGCTACCTTCCGGGCGCGCGCGAGTTTCTCCAGTCGGTGCGCGCACGCGGCAAGGCGCTGAAAATCGTCACCAACGCACATCGGGCCGCGGTTGCAGTCAAGGTCGCGCAGACCGGACTCGACGTCCTGGTTGACGAGGTGATCTCCTCGCATGACTACCGGGTGCCGAAGGAAAGCCGCGCGTTCTGGCAGCGCCTCTGCGAACAGCATCCGCTGAACCCCGAACGCACGATGCTGGTTGAGGACAGCATCGCGGTTCTCGAGGCGGCCCGCGCCTTCGGCATCCGCCACACCATCGCGATAGCACGACCGGATTCGCAGCTGCCGGGCATTCCTGTCGGCGGCTTTGCGGCAGTCGAGAACATCGGCGAGTTGATATGAAAGCGCGGCGTACTCAGGCGCGATGGCGCGACCGGTTGCGCGATGCGCCGCCGGAGTTGCCGCCGGAGCGGCCACCGCCTGATCTTGGCCCGCCAGGCCGCGGACCGCGCTTGCGGGCAGGCGCGCGGCTGATCTGCTGCAGGTCTTCGGCGGCAACCGCCTCCACCGGAATCTTGCGGCCGATATAGGCTTCGATGTCCGGCAGCGTCACCACGTATTCCTCACAGCCAAAGCTGATGGCATCGCCGCTGGCGCCGGCGCGTGAGGTACGTCCGATGCGATGCACGTAGTCTTCCGGGTCCTGCGGCAGATCGAAATTGAACACGTGGCTGACGTCTTCAACATGCAGGCCACGCGAAGCTACGTCGGTGGCTATCAGCACCGGCAGGGTGCCCGCCTGGAAGTCCCGCAGCATGCTCAGTCGCTTGCGTTGCGGCACGTCGCCGGACAGCGCCGCCGCCTTGATGTCGTTGGCGTTGAGCTCTTCCTGGAGCCGCTCGGCGGCGCGGCGCGTATTGACGAAGACCATCGTTCGCTGTGCGTCCATCCTGCGCAGCAGCGTGATCAGCAGAGGTACCTTTTCGTCGTTGGACGGAAAGTAGATGCTCTGGCGGGTCCGTTCGACCGTCATTTTCTCAGGTTCTATGCGTACCAGCTCGGGCTCGTTCATGTGCTCGTAGGCGAGCTCGAGCACGCGGTGCGACAGCGTCGCCGAGAACAGCATGTTGAGTCGCCGGTCGCGGCGCGGCATGCGTCGCAGCAGGTAGCGGATGTCTTTGATGAATCCCAGGTCGAACATGCGGTCCGCTTCGTCCAGCACCAGTACGTTCAGGCGCTCGAAGCTGAATACGCCCTGCTTGAAGTAGTCGATGATGCGCCCGGGCGTGCCGATCAGTACGTCCAGACCTTCTTCCAGTGCGCGACGCTGCTTGTCGTAGTCTGTGCCACCGTAGGCAAGACCGAGCCGGAACGGCAGATGCGCGCCGAGCACCACGGCGTCGTTGTAAATCTGTACCGCCAGTTCCCGGGTGGGCGCAAGCACCAGAGCGCGAGGGCCGTGCTTGCTGTTGGGTGCGGCGGTGTTCTGCAGATGATGGAACAGTGCCAGCAGGAAGGCGGCGGTCTTGCCGGTGCCGGTCTGCGCCTGGCCGGCCACATCGCGACCCTGCAGCGCGATCGGCAGCGTGCTCTTCTGGATCGGGGTGCACAGCGTGAAGCCCACGTCACGAATGCCGCTCATCAGCGGTTCGGACAGCGGCAGATCGGTAAACTTCAGGTCGCTGAGATGGGCGCCCGGTTCAGGTTCTTTAGCGGTATTGGTATCTGACACTTGCAAATTTCATAGTTGGCGGTCCAAAATAGGCCATTGAGCAGGGTACTCACCCGCGCAGACTTCCACAGAACTCCCGCGAGCCTCACAAGGAAGCGACCAGCAGCGACATTGTGCCTGACCCGCCGGGCACCGTCACCTGCGGAGTTTCCCCTAACGTCAGTCGCTTGAGACATGGCCGGCAGGGGCAGGTCCAGACAAACGGCAGGTCCGGCCTTGAAGGTCCGGTTATTCGGGGTGGTGGCCGGGGGGCCAGAGTATCCAAGCCTGGAATATCCAAGGATTAACTACGTGAGTGATCAGATCGTACACACTACCGATTCCACCTTTGAATCCGACGTCATCAAGGCCGACAAGCCTGTTCTGCTCGATTTCTGGGCAGAGTGGTGCGGCCCATGCAAGATGATCGCGCCGGTGCTCGACGATATCGCCGAACGATTCAAGGATCGTCTGCGCGTCGCCAAGCTCAACATCGACGAAAACCCGCAGACGCCGCCGAAATACAACATCCGCGGCATCCCGACTCTGTTGCTGTTCAACAACGGCTCCGTTGTCGCGCAGCAGGTCGGGGCCGTCTCCCGGGCACAGCTCGAAACGTTCCTGTCCACTCATCTGGACCGGTCCGTGAATAACGGTTCCGGTGCCTGAATGGGCGCCGGCAGGAATTATTGGATGACATCTGGTAGACACCTGTGAGGGGATTCTTGGGTAACTCAGCACGCACGCGTTCCAAGAATGGTCCGCGTCAGCAGCCACGTGAAGGCGGTAACGGCAAGCGTTCCTCGCGGCGCAAGAAATCAGGACGAGAGGAGTATCCGGACGATGAGGATCTTGATGTGATTCCCGCGGCCGAACTCGAGTTGTCCCGGAACGCGATGAACCTGGCCGAACTGAAAATGCGGCCGGCTTCCGAACTGGTCGAGCTCGGTGAGTCCATGGGGCTGGAAAACCTCGCCCGCTCCCGCAAGCAGGACATCATCTTCTCCATCCTGAAGGCACACGCCAGGAACGGAGAAAACATCTTCGGCGAGGGCGTACTGGAAATCCTTCAGGACGGCTTCGGCTTCCTGCGCTCGTCGGACAGTTCATACCTTGCCGGCCCCGACGACATCTACGTCTCCCCAAGTCAGATCCGCCGCTTCAACCTGCGCACCGGTGACACGGTGTCCGGTCTGATCCGTCCACCGAAGGACGGAGAGCGCTACTTCGCGCTGCTCAAGGTGGGGCAGATCAACCACGAAGCGCCGGAAAACGCCAAGAGCAAGGTGCTCTTCGAGAACCTTACGCCGCTGTTCCCCAGAGAAAGACTGAAGCTGGAACAGGGTAATGGCAGCACCGAGGATCTCACTGCGCGAATCATCGACATGGTCGCTCCCATCGGCAAGGGTCAGCGCGGACTGATCGTTTCACCGCCGAAAGCCGGCAAGACCATGCTGCTGCAGAACATCGCTGCAGCCATCGCTTCGAACCATCCCGACTGCATGCTGATCGTGCTGCTGATTGACGAGCGGCCCGAAGAAGTCACTGAGATGGAGCGCACCGTGCGCGGCGAAGTGGTTTCCAGCACCTTCGATGAGCCGGCCACGCGCCACGTGCAGGTTGCCGAGATGGTCATCGAGAAGGCCAAGCGGCTTACCGAGCACAAACACGATGTCGTCATCCTGCTCGACTCGATCACCCGTCTCGCACGTGCGTACAACACCGTCGTGCCGTCATCCGGCAAGGTGCTCACAGGCGGTGTGGACGCGAATGCGCTGCAACGTCCGAAGCGTTTTTTCGGTGCCGCACGCAATATCGAGGAGGGTGGCAGCCTGACGATCATCGCCACGTCGCTGGTCGATACCGGCTCGAAGATGGATGACGTGATCTACGAGGAGTTCAAGGGCACCGGCAACATGGAAATCCATCTGGATCGCCGCATCGCCGAAAAACGCGTTTTCCCGTCCATCAACATCAACCGCTCCGGTACCCGCAAGGAAGAGCTGCTGACGTCGCCGGACGAGCTGCAGAAGATGTGGGTGTTGCGCAAGGTTCTGCATTCCATGGATGAACTGGCGGCCATTGAGTTCCTGCTCAGCAAGATGCAGGACACCAAGACCAACTCCGATTTCTTTGAGGCGATGAAGCGCTGACGACAGGGCGCTGAATTTCGAGGCCCGCCGGCAATCTGCCGGCGGAGTACGCATCCGCTCCAGATTCTGCGGCAGGTCTCAGGTCTGCCGCCCGCTGTCCTGACCGCGCTGTTCGCGGGCGAGCGCCCGATGGCCGATATCGCGGCGAAAGAACATGCCATCCCAACTGATGCCGG
The DNA here is from genome assembly GCA_050485545.1 of Gammaproteobacteria bacterium. Classification (GTDB taxonomy): domain Bacteria; phylum Pseudomonadota; class Gammaproteobacteria; order Steroidobacterales; family Rariloculaceae; genus JBJHBP01. The sequence continues at coordinate 37,943 of JBJHBP010000004.1, read as the reverse complement.
TTATCGATTGGTACACCCGGTCGCGGGCGTCGCCTATCGTGTCGCCCAGGCCGACGGCGCACAGCACCCTGCCACCGTCGGTCAGTATGCGTCCCTGTTCGTCCTGACGCGTGCCGGCGTGGAATACCTTCACTGATGGATCATCAATCCCTGCCAGACCGTGTATCGCGTCGCCGCTGCGGTAGGTGCCGGGATAGCCACCACTTGCGAGCACCACACCGATCGCCGTCCTGGCATCCCATTCAACGGTGGTCGAGCCGAGCTTGCCTTCCATGCCGGCCAGCAGCAGTAGTACCAGGTCGGACTTCAGACGGCACAGAATGGGCTGAGTCTCGGGGTCGCCCAGCCGGCAGTTGAATTCCACCACACTGGGATTGCCTGCAGCGTCGATCATCAGGCCGGCATAGAGAAAGCCACGATACGGAATGCCATCGCTGGCCAGGCCCCTGACGGTAGGGATCATGATCTCATCCATGACACGCTGGTGCACGGCGTCCGTGACCACGGGCGCGGGGGAGTAGGCGCCCATGCCGCCGGTATTGGGCCCCCGGTCACCTTCGTCCCGGGCCTTGTGATCCTGCGAGCTGGCCAATGGCAGGATGTCCGTCCCATCCACCAGCGCGATGAAGCTCGCTTCCTCGCCCTCCAGGAAGGCTTCGATCACAACCTCGGCACCAGCAGCGCCGAAGGCGCCCGCCTCGAGTATGTCGCGCAGCGCGCGCTCGGCTTCCGCCGGCGTTGCCGCGACAGTCACGCCCTTGCCGGCTGCCAGCCCGTCCGCCTTGATGACGATCGGCGTCCCCTTGGCGCACACGTAGTCGAGCGCCGGCTGCAGGCTGTCGAAACGAGCGTAGGCGGCGGTCGGGATACCATGCCGCGTCAGGAACGCCTTCGCGAATGCCTTGGAGCCTTCCAGTCTCGCAGCAGCCGCAACCGGTCCGAAACAGGCCAGACCATGTGCCTTGAAGCTGTCGACGATGCCGGCGACCAGCGGCTGTTCGGGGCCGACGACGGTGAGATCCACGGCCTCTCGCTGTGCCAGTGCAACCAGGCCATCGACATCGGTGGCAGCCACGGCGACGTTGCGTACGCGCGGCTCGGTTGCGGTGCCGGCATTGCCCGGAGCCACGATGACCTCGTCGACAATGGGCGACGTTGCCATCCGATAGGCCAGGGCATGCTCGCGGCCCCCGCCGCCGACGATCAGTATTTTTAGGGGATTCCCGTGCACGTTACGCTGCCATCCCGGTGTCAGTGCCGGAAATGTCGCATGCCGGTGAGCACCATTGCCATGTCGTGCTCATCGGCGGCCTTGATGACCTCATCGTCGCGCAGCGAACCGCCGGGCTGGATGACGGCGCGGATGCCGTGTTCGGCGGCGGTATCCAGGCCATCGCGAAACGGGAAAAAAGCATCCGATGCCATGACGCAGCCGGCCAGCGAAATTCCTTCGTCGGCCGCCTTCAGCGCGGCAATACGTGAACTCACGACGCGGCTCATCTGGCCGGCGCCGATACCCAGCGTTCTGCTACCGGCCGCATAGACGATGGCATTGGATTTCACATACTTCGCCAGGATCCATGCGAATCGCAGATCGGCGAGTTCCTGTTCTGTGGGTGCGCGACGTGTGACCGTGCGCAGAACAACCTGATCCAGACTGCCGGTATCGCAGTCCTGAACCAGAACGCCTCCGGCGATGCTGCGCAGGACCGGCGCGTTGGCAGGCGCAGGTCGGGCATCCACTTCCAGAATCCGGATGCCCGGCCTGGTTGTGAATGTCTTCAGGGCGTCGTCCGAAAAGCCGGGCGCTACAATCACTTCGGCGAACTGACGCTCGACGATTGCCTGCGCGGCGTCGCCTCCGACTGGCCGGTTGAATGCAATTACGCCGCCGAACGCCGAGGTCGGGTCGGTGCTGTAGGCGCTGAGATAGGCGTCATGCAGTGAGTCGGCCTGCGCCGCACCACAGGGATTGCCATGTTTCACGATCACCACGGCCGTGCCATCCAGCGCCCGTGCGCACTCAAGCGCGGCATCGGCATCGGCGTAGTTGTTGTAGGACAGCGGTTTGCCCTGATGCTGCCGCGCTGCCGGCAGCGTTCCGGCGATGTCTCCGGGCAGGCGATAGACTGCGCCCTGCTGATGCGGGTTCTCGCCGTAGCGCAGTAATTCACCGCCGGTGAGCGTAATGGACAGGTCGGTCGGAAAGGGAGCGTCGCCGCGCCGACCGCCAGCAGGTGACGGGTCGGCCGTCGCGGCAGCCGACAGATAAGCGCTGATCGCGGCATCGTAGGACGACGTATGGGCGTAGGCCCTGGCGGCAAGCCTGCGTCGTGTGACGGCGTCAGGGCCGCCCTGTTCCAGGGCGGCAAGCACGGCGGGATAGTCACCGCTGTCGACGATGACAGTGACACGGTCGTGATTCTTGGCTGCGGCACGAATCATGGCCGGGCCGCCCACATCGATGTTCTCGATGGCATCGGCCAGCGTGGCATCCGGATTGGCGATGGTTTTCCGAAACGGGTAGAGATTGACGGCGATGACGTCGATCGGCTGGATGCCATGCTCGGCCATGGCCTCATCGTCCACGTCCCGGCGTGCCAGCAGAGCGCCGTGCACCGCCGGATGCAGGGTCTTGACCCGACCGTCCATCATTTCGGGAAAGCCTGTGAGGTCGGAAACGCCGACGACTTCAAGGCCCGCTTCTCGCAGGATTCGCGCCGTGCCACCGGTGGACACCAGTTCAAAGCCCTGGCGCACCAGTCCCTGTGCGAATTCAGTCAGGCCGGTTTTGTCGGAGACGCTCAACAGGGCGCGTCGGCGGGTGCTCATCTGAAGTTCACTCGCGTGTAGTTCAATCGCGTCTGCTTACTCATCGTTGAGCGCGTACGCCTTGATCTTGCGACGCAGCGTACCGCGATTGATGCCGAGAATTTCGGCCGCTTCGCTCTGATTGCCTCTGGTATAGCCGAGCACCGCGCGAAACAGCGGCTTTTCGACTTCACCCATCACCAGCTGATAAAGATCGCAGGGCTTGTGTCCGTTCAGGCTCGCGAAGTAACCGCGCAGGGCATCATCGGTGAGCTTGCTCAAAGGTTTGTTGCGCGGGCCGACCAGGTTGGATTCGGGAGCGGCGCTTCTGCTCACTCTCTTTCGACTGGCCGTCTTTTTCCTGCCTGGTGTTCGCTTTCTGCTCGACTTCGCAGCCACTGCGTTGCCCCCTCGAACGCGCGTTCAGAGTGTGCCGATTTTTTGAAAGTCAAAACGATTCACTGCCGTGAAGCTGCGTCTGCAACCTTTTCGGCCACCGCTGTGACCAGCTTTGGAATCGGCAGGCGACGAAATGTGAATCGGTGCCGTCCCCTTGCACCTGTGCCATCGACGTCGCTGACTTTGCGGCGCAGATGATAGCACGAAAGAAACGTCGTCATTCACTGCCAATCGAGTGAAGTCTGCTGAGCGACGACTGCCGGCGTTAGCGCCTTAACGGAATACTTCGTCGGTGGCGCAGCGCAGTCCGCCCGGTGCAGCATCGACGCATACATCAAGTTCGAAGCCGTACGCATCTTCGCCGGGGTCTACGACCCGCAGCCGTGCTCTGGCGGTCTGTCCTGGCTGCATCAATGCGCCCGCTTCCACGGCATCCAGATACTCCGCGGGGCGGAACACCCGGCTGCCCACCGGCATGTCCCAGCGATCCTTGAGCTTCAGGTGAACATAGGGAAACGGTTGCGGATTGGGGCCACGGTTCTGGATTCGTGCGGTGATGTTGAGGCTCGACGAAACCTGTTCGTCGGACTCGGCGCTGGCAACCCATTCCATGATCTGGTATTGCGCAAGATCCCAGCTCGGCACGATCTCCATGCCAAGGCGTGAGTAACTGTCACTGAGCAGGTGACCCAGCGCGGGATGCGTCGCCAGGTCCGATCTGTAGTGGTGGAGGAACTGCGCAGCCAGCGCGACGATCGTTGCCACAACTGCCACTGTCCACCAGCGTGAAGGCTGTTTCTCGGGTGTGCGCTCGGCAAGCCAGGCCGGGCGTGCCGGTGTGTCCGATGCGCTGTCCGGGGTGCCATCCAGGACGGCATCGACCTGCTCTGGTGGCATGGCATCGTCGTCACGCGCATCAGCGTCTCCGGCAGCGAAATCGGCTTCACTGCCGACGTCAACTGCGTCGTCAGCAAAGCTGCCTTCGTCGTCTCGATGGGCGACGGATGCATCATCATCCGCTTCGTCTGTGCCGCTATGCTGCTGGCGACGAATCTCGGCAATGACGCTGGCAACCGATGAGTGATCGGCGAACGGGGACTGTGCATCTTTCTGCGGCGACCGCTCTGCGGGTTCCGTGTCCGGGTCGGCATCATGGAGATGTTGCGTGCCGTTCGCATCTTCGGGTGGTGCGTCGCCGTGCTCGGATGCCGGTTCCGGGGCTTGAGCCGCAGCCTCGGCGAAAGCGTTGGCGGCAACATGGAACTCGTCGGTGCGCGCCAGTGGATCTTCTGCAGCTGCCTCAACCGCTTCCGCGGACGATGTGTCCGTCGACGTGACCGAGGTTGCGTCGGTGTCGGTGTCGGTGTCGGTGTCGGTGTCCGCGTCCGCGTCCGCGTCCGCGTCCGCGTTCGTCCCGGCATCGGCCCCGGCAACGACATCTGCCTCGGGCTGGATCGCCGCGGACAGTTCGCTTCCTTCCCCGGCCGCAGGCAGCTCGCTGAGCGCTTCGCGCGCATCGAACACCTCTGAGCAGCGCCCACAGCGAACCTGCCCGTCGGCCGCTTCCAGTGCCTGAACAGTGATTCTGAACGTTGTGCGGCAGCCGGGACAGCGCGTCAAAAGCATGTCGGCATCCTGCGCGATAACAGGTCAGTGAACGATCAAGTCAGAGATTGTGCCTCGAACAGCACCCATTCGTCCCGCGTAACGCGGCTGACCGGCTCGAACCACGGTCGATAGGCGTCTTCCAGCGCATCCAGCTGCGTCTCGAGTACGCCGCTCAGTACGACACGCCCACCCGGTTGCAGCCAGGTGGCGAACGAACCGGCCAGGTCCATCAGCGGGCGGGCGAGAATGTTGGCGATGATCAGGTCCGGAGGCGGTTGGCCTGCCAGCACGGCGGCGAGCACTTCGGGTGCGCCTGTCCACAAATCTGCGTCGCGATTGTTCAGGCGTGCATTGTCGCGTGTGGCGATCAGCGCCTGCGGTTCGTTGTCGACGGCCAGCACGTGGCGTGCGCCAAGAGCCAGCGCGGCCAGCGCGAGCACGCCGGAACCGCAACCGTAGTCGATCACGCGGCTGCCGGGCATCAGGTGCGCATCCAGCCACTCGAGGCAAAGCGCGGTCGTGGGATGAGCGCCGGTGCCGAATGCGAGGCCCATGCTGAGTCTCACGGGTATGACGGCATCGCGGCAGTCCTGGTCGGCCGCAACCACCGTAAGCCGGCGTCCGAAACGGCGGGCCGCCACAGGTTCGGGGTGCGGAGCGAGTTCGTGCGCTTCCAGCATGCGCGTGGACAGGTGCGATGCGTCCGGAAAATGTTCGCGCAGCGCCCGCAGCACCGGTTCGACGTCGAGATCCGCGTCGAACAGCGCGCGGACGCGCACCTGTTGCCAAAGTGGTGTCTGTCCGGGGGCCGGCTCCAGCAGCGCGTCGTCGCCGGCGTCGCTGAGCGACACCACCTCCGCACCCGCCAGTTCCAGCAGGACTTCGGCCGCGGGTATCCGCGACGCACTCAGCTGCAACTGGAGTTCGCGCTGCTGCACCTTGGTTGGATCCGGGTTCGGCGGGGAGCTATTTCAGTCCCAGCCGATTCTCCAGGTAATGGATGTCGGTGCCGCCGTTCTTGAAGGCGGTGTGCTGGAAAATCTCCTCGTGCAGCGGTACGTTGGTGTGAATGCCGTCGATGACGATCTCGCCCAGTGCGGTGGACATGCGGGCAATGGCCGACTGGCGATCCTCGCCGTGTGCGATGATTTTCGCAATCAGCGAATCGTAGTAAGGCGGTACCGCATAGCCGCTGTACAGATGACTGTCGACGCGAATGCCGGGACCGCCCGGCGGATGCCAGAGGTTCACCGTGCCGGGCGACGGCATGAAGGTCTTCGGGTCCTCGGCATTGATGCGGCACTCGATCGCGTGTCCCCACCAGCGCACATCCTTCTGCCTGAACGGCAGCGGTTCGCCGGCGGCAATCAGCAGCTGCATTTTTACGATGTCGATGCCCGTAACCATCTCGGTCACCGGATGCTCCACCTGCACGCGCGCGTTCATTTCGATGAAGAAGAACTCGCCGTCCTGGTACAGAAACTCGAATGTGCCGGCGCCGCGGTAACCAATGGCAAGGCAGGCTTCGACGCAGCGCTTCCCCATCTTGTCGCGCTGCTCTTTGGTGATGCCAGGCCCGGGGGCTTCCTCGACGACCTTCTGATGGCGACGCTGCATGGAACAGTCGCGTTCACCCAGGTGCACGGCATTGCCCTGCGTGTCACACAGCACCTGAAATTCGATGTGTCTCGGCCGCTCGAGAAACTTCTCCATGTACACCTGGTCGCTGCCAAAGGCGGACTTTGCCTCGGCCTTGGTGATGGAAACGGCGCTGGATAGCGCAGCCTCGCTGTGCACGACGCGCATGCCGCGACCGCCGCCACCGGCCGCCGCCTTGATGATGACCGGGTAGCCGATGTCGCGGGCGAGCCGGGCGTTTTCTTCCGGATTGTCGGTCAGCGGACCGTCGGAACCCGGCACGCAGGGCACGCCGGCTTTACGCATGGTGCGTATCGCCGCGACCTTGTCGCCGATGACGCGTGTGGTTTCCGGGCGCGGGCCAATGAAGATGAAACCGCTCTCCTCGACGCGTTCGGCGAAGTCGGCATTCTCGGACAGAAATCCGTAGCCGGGATGGATGGCTACAGAATCGGTTACCTCCGCCGCCGCGATGATGCCGGGCATGTTCAGGTAGCTGGCCTGCGACTGCGGTGGACCGATGCAGACGGTTTCATCGGCCAGCAGTACATGTTTGAGGTTGGCGTCAGCGGTGGAGTGAACCGCCACGGTCTTGATGCCCAGCTCTCGGCAGGCGCGATAAACCCTGAGCGCAATCTCGCCGCGGTTGGCGATCAGTACCTTGCCTAGCATCATGGTTTCGCCGGCCTACGGTTCAATAACGAACAGCGTCTGGCCGAACTCGACCGGAGAGCCGTTGTCGGCGTTGATGCTGACGATACGTCCGGATACATCGGCCTCTATCTGGTTCATCATCTTCATGGCTTCGATGATGCACAGTACATCGCCGGACTTCACCTGCGAGCCGATCTCGACGAAGGACTTCGCGCCCGGGCTGGGGCTGGAATAGAAAGTGCCGACCATCGGGGAAGTGACTTCATGGCCGCGTGGCGGCGGAGTCGGCAGCGCCGCTTCGGCTGCCGGTGCCGCCGAAGCCGCTGGCAGTGCGCCCGGCGCCGTCGGAGCCATGGCCGGTGCGGCAGCCACGGGCACCGCCTGTGGATAGCGACTGATCCGCACGGACTCCTCCCCTTCGCGAATCTCGATTTCCGATATGCCGGACTCCTCCAGCAGTTCAATCAGCTTCTTGACCTTGCGTATATCCATGCCTGTCTCCCCGAAACGGTTACCGCGCCTGTACCCTGGCCGCCAGATAGCGGTCGGCAGCCAGCAGCGCCAGTTCATAGCCGGTGATGCCGAAACCGCAGATCGTGCCGATCGCGATATCGGAAAAGTAGGAGTGCTGCCGGAACGGCTCGCGTGCCGCGATGTTCGACAGGTGCACCTCAATGAACGGCATTGCGACCGCCAGCAGCGCATCGCGCAACGCTACGCTGGTGTGCGTGAACGCAGCCGGATTGATGATGATCAGGTCGACCGTGCCTCGCGCCTCGTGGATTCGTTCCACCAGCGCGTGTTCGGCATTGCTCTGAAATGTTGCGACGGCGTGGCCGAGCCGCCCCGCTTCGCGCTGAACCAGACCCTCGATGTCCTCCAGGGTTGCGGCGCCGTACAGTCCAGGTTCCCGCTGTCCGAGCAGGTTCAGGTTGGGGCCGTTGAGCAGGAGGATGTGCGCCATGGTTCCGGTGTCAGCGAAATGGGCGCCAGTTTAACTCGATTTCGCCGACATTGGCGGCAATCTTGCGAACATCGCGTCAACATTCGGCGGATCGCCCATCCTCACGGACGCGTTGCGGAGCGGGCACCGCGTGGCGGGCGTTACAGGGACTACATCAGGCCGGCGATTCGCTGTCTGGCCTGATCCAGGCTGATCCGGCCGCTGCGGCGGTCGTCCAGTACGGCGACCACGTTCTCAAGTTCTTCAGCATGCAATTCGCCGGTGTACACCCCCAGCAGATAGCCGTGGTCGTCGGCGAACACCGTAAACGGCATGGCGATGAATTCGGCACCGAAGGAGGCGGCGGCCTCGAACGCATCGGCTTCGCCCTGAAGCACCGGGTAGTTGAACTGCATGTCATTGGCGAACGCCAGCACTTCGGGCCTGCGGTCGATTGCGATGCCGATCACGCGCAGCCAGGCATTGTCGTCCTGCACGGTCTTCAGCAGCGGTATCTCACGCAGACAGGGCGCACACCAGGTGGCCCAGAAATTGATGATCAGCGGCTCGCCATGCCAGTCGTGAATGGACTGCGGATGCCCATCCAGATTGGCCAGCGAAAAGTCCGGCAGCCGTTCAGCGAGCGCGCCGGCCTCTGCCGCAATATCCGTGGCGCTGCCGGACTGGCCCGGTGCGATGGTGGCGCGGTACGCGATGTAGCCGGCCACGGCCGCCAGGCTCAGCACCAGCGTCATCAGTGTGGGAGCGGTGAACCGGCTTCTCATAGGGCGGCAACTGTATTCACATGTGTGGCGAACTCGTTCGCACGGACGAACCCGACCAGTGTGAAGCCGTCGAGTCTGCGTCCATGGGCATCGTAGAACGCAATCGTCGGCGGACCGAAGCTCGAGAAATAACCCAGCAGTTCGCGGTCGGCCTCGGTGTTGGCGGTCACGTCGATCTTCAGCAGCACGAATGGCGCAAGTGCATCCACCACCGATCCGGCGGTGAACGTGTAGCGTTCCATTTCCTTGCAGGACACACACCAGTCGGCGGTGAAGTCTACCATCACCGGGCGGCCGGACTGCCGCGCTGCGTCCAGTTCGGACTCCAGCTGTGCGACGGAGTCGATGTTGCGGAACGGCAGCGGCTGCACCGCTGCCGAATTGCCGGCAACCAGAGCGCCCTGCGGTATCGGACGCAGCGGATCGCTGCCGCCCAGCGCCCAGCCAACCAGCATCAGCACGCCATACAGACAGGCGAGTACACCCAGGCCCTTGCCCAGGCGCCGCGATGCTGGCGGCTCGGTCGGCAACGGCTCGAAGGCGCCCATGAACACGCCGGTCAGAAACACCAGCAGGGCCCACATCACCAACGTGACGGAGCCAGGCAACACGCGCTCCAGCATCCAGATCGCAACACCGATCAGCATCACGCCGAACGCGGCTTTCACGGTATTCATCCACGGGCCTGCCTTGGGCATCAGTTTGCCCGCGGATGCGCCGAATGCCAGCAGCGGCGTACCCATCCCCAGACTCAGCGCGAACAGGGCTGTGGAACCGCGCATGACGTCGCCGGTCTGGCCGATCACGGCCAGCGCGGCAACCAGCGGCGGCGCGACGCAGGTGGTGACGATCAGCGCCGACAGCGCGCCGATTGCAGCGGTGCCGGCGAACGTGCCAGCAGTCTGGCGATTGGCAAGGTTGGCCAGCCGCGTCTGGATTGCGGCAGGCATCTGAACCCGGAGCAGGCCGAACATGGCCAGTCCCATGGCAACGAACAGTGCCGCGAACAGACCGATGATCCAGGGTTTCTGGAATACCGCCTGAATCTGCCCGCCCGCCACCGCAGCCAGTGCCCCGGCGGCCGTATACATCACCGCCATGCCGAGCACGAAACTCAGCGACAGCAGGAAGGCGCGCTGCGTGGACACCTGATTGTGACCGGCAATGATGCCCGACAGGATCGGCACCATGGGCAGTACGCAGGGCGTGAACGCCAGCAGCAGCCCGAGGCCATAAAAAGTACCCAGTACCAGCCACCACTGGTCCGCCAGCAGCAGGCTGGCCAGACGGTCCTGCTCGCTGACCGGCGCCGCCGGCAGCGTGGTGGCGAACACGCTGGCAGCCGGCAGCGTCAGCGACATGGACTGTTCGATTGGCGGATAGCAGATGCTGTCTTCCTTGCAGCCCTGGAAGACGGCGGTGATCAGCAGCGGGATCTCATCCGGCGTGGCGCGCGCGAATGGCACCGTGGCTTCCACGTAGTCGTAGTACACGGTGACGTCGCCGAAAAATTCATCGTGATGCGCCACGCCGGCAGGCAATGCCGCACCGCCCAGCCTGATGTCGCTGTCGGTGCGGAATTCGAAGCTGTCGCGATAGAGGTAGTAGCCGGGCTGTATGTCCCAGCTCACCAGCAGTTCGTTGGGGCCGGCCACGATGGCGTTCATGACGAACGCCTGCTCGGGCGGCAGTACGTCGTCGGCCGCGGCACGGCCGCGCTCGCCCAGCAGCAGCTCACCCAGCATCACCGGCTGCGACATCGTGCCACCGGCTACAACAGGTCCGGGCGGAACAGCGACATCGCGGCTCCAGTACTGCGGCGGGTAGCACAGACCGATGTCCGCGCAACCCTGCAATGTCATGTCGAGCGTCAGTTCATACAGTTCGCGGCTGCGGCTGTATGGAATCTCGATCTGGAACCGGCCACGATAGATTTCCTGCTCGCCAAAGAACTCGTCGCTGTGAGTGCGTCCCTGCGGCATGCGGGCGCCGAGCAGGCGAGCGCCGGCGGTGTCGGTTTCGAAGCCGAACTTGTCGCGGTACAGGTAGTAGCCGTCGAGAATCTCGAAATTCACCAGCAGCCGCTGCCCGTCCGCCTCGACGGTATAGGGAAAGGCGACCTCCGGATGCAGTACCTGCTGTGCCCGGGAGCCGGACCACAGCAGCGCCGTCGCGATCAGCAGCACCATCGCCACGACCGCAGGCACCAACACGCGCAGTGTCGGTGCGGCAGACGGGTTGCGGTAGTGATCTGTCATCGGTCGTTCCTGTCTGCGCCGCCCGTGGATGCCGACAGCCAGTCAAGGTAGGCGGTCGAGCCGCCGTTGATCGGCAATGCAATCACCTCCGGCACCTCATAGCTGTGGTTGGCCTGTATGGCCTGCTCCAGAGCGGGAAAACGTTCCGCCGTGGTCTTGATCAGCAGCAATGCCTCACTGTCCTGCTGGATCCTGCCGTCCCACCGATACGTGGAAGTGATGTTGCGCACGGTGTTCACACACGCAGCCAGGCTCTCCCTGACCAGCACCGCCGCAAGCTGGTCCGCCGCCTCGCCATCGGCGCAGGTGGTCATCACCAGCAGATGACCGGCACCATGGCCCGGAAGTTCATCCGGTGACTGGCTGGAAGAGAGACTGACGTTCAACACAGGAGTCCGGTGCGGTTGATCAATCCACAAGGATAGCGGGCCTTGCCGGGGGCTGTCATGACTTCCGTCGCAGACTCAGACGCCAAATCGGCCTGCATAGTTCGGGGTTCGGGCTTGAAATCGGCAAAGTCGCCCCTATCATTAGCACTCGGTTGAACCGAGTGCTAGCAATTCTCGTGGTACCGCACCGGTATTTTTAGAATTTTCCAATTTAAATCAAAAGCTTGTTAAGGGAGACCTAGCGATGAAAATTCGGCCCCTGCATGATCGTGTCGTGATCCGACGCACCGAGGAAGAGCGTACATCCCCCGGTGGCATCGTGATTCCCGATACCGCAGCAGAAAAGCCCATCAAGGGCGAAGTGATCGCGGTTGGCAAAGGCAAGGTTCTGGACAATGGCGACGTTCGCGCCCCGGACCTGAAAGCCGGTGACAAGGTGCTGTTCGGCAAATATTCCGGCACCGAGGTCAAGGTCGACGGCGAAGAACTGCTGGTCATGCGTGAAGACGACGTCATGGCCGTGATCGAGGGCTGAGCGCCCGCCGATCGCTACCGCATAGTCAATCTGCAAACAAATTCAGGGAGATAGAGTCATGGCGACTCCTAAGGAAGTAAGATTTTCGGACGACGCCCGCCAGCGCATGATGAAGGGTGTGAACGTCCTCGCGAACGCCGTCAAGGTGACGCTGGGCCCGAAGGGCCGCAATGTGGTGCTGGAGAAGAGCTTCGGCGCCCCGACCGTGACCAAGGACGGTGTCTCGGTGGCCAAGGAAATCGAACTGGAAGACAAGTTCGAGAACATGGGCGTGCAGATGGTCAAGGAAGTTGCGTCGCAGACCTCCGACCTCGCCGGTGACGGCACCACCACCGCCACGGTAATCGCCCAGGCCGTGCTGCGTGAAGGCCTGAAGGCCGTCGCGGCAGGCTTCAATCCAATGGACCTGAAGCGCGGCATCGACAAGGGCACGCAGGCCATCATCGAGGAACTGCGCAAGCTGTCCAAGCCGTGTGAAGACGACAAGGCGATCGCGCAGGTTGGCACGATCTCGGCCAACTCCGACGAGGAGATCGGTGAGATCATCGCCAGAGCGATGGGCAAGGTCGGCAAGGAAGGCGTGATCACGGTTGAGGAAGGCACCGGTCTTGCGAACGAGCTGGAAGTCGTCGAAGGCATGCAGTTCGATCGTGGCTACCTGTCGCCGTACTTCATCAACAATCCGCAGAGCCAGTCGGCCGAGCTGGACAATCCGCTGATCCTGATCTACGACAAGAAGATCTCGAACATTCGCGATCTGCTGCCGTTGCTGGAAGGTGTTGCCAAGTCCGGTCGTCCGCTGCTGATCATTGCCGAAGACGTCGAGGGTGAGGCACTGGCCACGCTGGTGGTCAACAACATCCGCGGCATCGTCAAGACTGCGGCCGTGAAGGCGCCGGGCTTCGGCGACCGTCGCAAGGCCATGCTGCAGGACATCGCCGTTCTGACCGGCGGCCAGGTGATCTCCGAGGAAGTGGGCCTGTCGCTGGAGAAGGCCACGCTCGAGGATCTGGGCGAAGCCAAGAAGGTGCAGGTCAGCAAGGAAAACACCACGATCATCGATGGCGCCGGCAAGCCCGCCGACATCAAGGGTCGTGTCGAGCAGATCAGCCGTGAGCTGGAGGAATCCACCTCTGATTACGACCGTGAGAAGCTGCAGGAACGCGTGGCGAAGCTCGCCGGCGGCGTGGCGGTGATCAAGGTCGGCGCCGCAACCGAAATCGAGATGAAGGAAAAGAAGGCCCGCGTCGAAGACGCGCTGCACGCGACCCGCGCAGCTGTCGAGGAAGGCGTGGTACCAGGCGGTGGCGTTGCGCTGCTGCGCGCAGTGAAGGGTATCGATTCGGTGAAGGGCGCGAACGACGATCAGAACGTTGGCATCAACATTCTGCGTCGTGCCGTCGAGGAGCCGCTGCGCCAGATCGTGCAGAACGCCGGCGGTGATGCGTCGGTGGTGCTGAACGCGGTTGTTGAAGGCAAGGGCAACCACGGTTTCAATGCGGCGACCGGTGAATACGGCGACATGGTGAAACTGGGTATCATCGACCCGACCAAGGTCACGCGTCTGGCGCTGCAGAATGCAACGTCGGTGGCGGGCCTGCTGCTGACCACCGAGGCGATGATCGCCGAGCAGCCCAAGGACGAGAAGGAAGCGCCGGGAGGCCATCATCACGACATGGGCGGGATGATGTAATCGCAGCGTCTGCTGCTGTTCTGAATGGAAAACCCCGCCTCGTGCGGGGTTTTCCTTTTTCAGGTACACGAAACCACCGCGCCGTCGGCCCGGATTATTCATGAACGGCGACACCGTCAAAGCCGGGCTGCTGCGGGGCAACCCCCTTTCCCGGGGTGTCCGCGGCCATGGATGGCCGCGGCCAAGGCGCAGGGATGCTCTTCCGCCGCCCCCGGGACAAGGGGGTTGCCCCGCAGCAGCCCGGCTATCGCCGAGCACACCTCCGTTCATGAATAATCCGGGGTACAGTCATCGCTGATTTCTGCCGAGATGCCGTTGCCTTGAAACTCGCTGCTCCTGACGATCTGCCTGCCGAGCTGCAACCGCGATTGCACAGAATCGCCGAGCGCGTCGCCGGGCTGCCGGAACCTGCCGATGCGCGTGTGGCCGATTCCATGGCGCGCGTCGTGCTGCTCAGTGACTTCACATTGTCGGTGCTGTTGCGTGATCCCGAGGCGCTGTATGCGCGCCTGGCCGATACGTCGCCGCTGACGGCCGATGACCTGGTGGAGCGTCTGGAGCTTGCGGCAATGAGCGAGACGCAGGCGATGCGCACGCTGCGGCGTGCGCGTCATGTGGAGCTGGCGCGCATCGCCTGGCGGGACATTGCCGGCTGGGCGGAACTGGAGGTGCAGTTCGCCGAACTGTCGGCGCTGGCCGATGGCATGGTTCGCGCAGCACTGGCGCATGCCACCGCGCAGCTCGAGGGGCGCCACGCCGCGCCGCTGGATGCCGATGGCACACCATTGCCCTTGCTGGTGCTGGGGATGGGCAAGCTGGGTGGCAGGGAGCTGAATTTCTCGTCGGATATCGATCTGGTGCTGTTGTATCCGCACGGCGCCGACGCCGACCATGAGCCGGGTTCCGCCGAACCGTACTTTCGTCGGCTTGGTCAGACGCTGATCCGTCTGCTGGACCATGTCAGCGAAGACGGATTCGTGTTTCGCGTCGACACGCGACTGCGCCCGTTCGGCATGAGCGGGCCGCTGGTCGTCAGCCTGCCGGCATTCGAGTCTTATCTCGTCCGCCACGGTCGTGACTGGGAGCGTTACGCGTACGTGAAGGCGCGCCTGATGACCGGGGACAGGTTCGCGGCTGACCTGTTCGAAGAAATTCTGCGCCCCTATGTGTATCGGCGCTATCTGGATTTCGGTGTGTTCGACGCGTTGCGGCAGATGAAGAAGCTGATCAGCGATGAGGTCACGCGCCGCGAACTGGCCGACAACGTCAAGCTGGGCCCGGGTGGCATCCGCGAGGTGGAATTCATCGCGCAGGCGTTTCAGCTGGTGCGCGGCGGCAGAGACGCGGCGCTGCGCGAACCCTCGCTGCTCAGGGTGCTGCCCATGCTGGGCGATGCACGGCTGCTGGGTCGCGAGACTGTCGCCACGCTGGTCGCCGCATACCGCTATCTGCGTACGGTGGAACATCGCCTACAGGCCATGGAAGACCGTCAGACTCACGATCTGCCGCGCGACCAGGAGGCGCGGGCACGCCTCGCGTACGCGATGGGTGAGGCTGACTGGGACGGTCTGACCAGAACCCTCAGCGCACACCGCGGCAACGTGGCCGCGGAGTTCGAGCGCATCGCATGGGATGCGAACCGCGCCGACAGAAGCGAAACGGATGACGGCGATGCTCTGCGCACGGCCTGGGAGGGCGGTGGCATCGCCGAACATGTGGCCGCTCTGCCATTCGCGGACGCACCGGAAGTGGGCGCCGCGCTGGGCGAATTCCGCTCCGGTGGCCTGTATCAGCGCATGGATGAAGCCAGCCGTCAGCGTCTGTCCGCGGTGATCGTACGCATCGTGCCGCTGCTGGCCGCCCTTGACAGCGCGCTGCTGGCGCTGCGTCGAGTACTGCCGGTATTGCAGGCCATCTGTCGCCGCAGCGCGTATCTGGCGCTGCTCAACGAGAACCCGTCGGCGCTGGAACGTCTGCTGCGGCTGGCTTCGCAGAGTGCGCTGATCGCCGGTCAGGTGGCCGAACATCCGCTGCTGCTCGACGAGCTGCTGGATGCACGTGTTACCAAGACGCCACCCAGTCGTGCGGAACTGGAGCAGATGCTGGAGCAGCAGGTGCAGCGGGCGCGTGCGCAGGACGCTGACGACGTGGAGCGCATCCTCGACGCGATACGCGTGTTCCAGCGCGCTGCGGTTTTCAGGATCGCGATTGCCGATCGGCTGGGCAACCTGCCGCTGATGAAGGTCAGCGATCGTCTCACGGACATTGCCGAACTGGTCGTCGATCTGTCGCTGCAGACCGCATGGCAGGAGCTGGTTGCCCGCTATGGCAGGCCGCGGCATGGCGAGCCTGATGATCTGCACGATTCGGGATTTGCCGTGGTGGGGTACGGCAAGCTGGGCGGTCTGGAGCTGGGCTACGGCTCCGATCTGGATCTGGTATTCCTGCACGATTCGACCGGTTCCCACCAGGAAACCGATGGCCCGCAGCCGATCGACAATGTGCGCTTCTTCGCCCGACTGGCCCAGCGGCTGATCCACTTTCTGACCATTCAGACCAGCTCGGGACGGCTGTATGAAGTCGATACGCGCCTGCGTCCCAGCGGTGCATCAGGGCAGATGGTCGCGAGCATGGATGCATTCACGCGCTACCAGCGTTCAGAGGCCTGGGTCTGGGAGCATCAGGCGCTGCTGCGCAGTCGCGCGCTGGCCGGCGCGACCCCGGTCGTGCAGGCCTTCGCTGCCAGGCGTCGCGACGTGCTGGTGCGTCATGTGAAGCGCGAGACATTGCGCGACGAGGTGCTCAGGATGCGGCTTCGCATGCGCAAGGAGCTGTCGGAAGCGGCCGCCGGGGAGTTCGATCTGAAACAGGATCCCGGTGGCATCGCCGACATCGAATTTCTGGTCGATTACTGGGTGCTGGCACATGCGGGCGACCATCCTGACCTTGTCACCTTTCCGGACAACATTCGCCAGCTGGAGGCGCTGGAACAGACCGGGCTCGTTGCCGCTGAACATTGCCGCACGCTGCGTGAGGATTACCTGGCATTGCGACGGCGGGTGCACGAGCTGGCGCTGGATGAGCGCGGCCGTGTCGTCTCCGATCAGGAGTTCGTAACGCTGCGGTCTCGGGTCACCGCGATCTGGGCGGACGTGTTCGGGTAACCTGTTCCGGCCTTGCAATGGTTTTCCGGCGTCCGCGGCGCTGGGTGTCGGCGACGGGCAACAGTCGCGAACAGGGTCAAACGTCTATACGATGTGCGCCGTGATGGCACGGCGTTACGCAATTCCGGTACTGCTTCTCTGGCTCCTGTCGGCTGCCGCGATGGCGGCTCGCGGCGTGAGTCCCTACCTGCCGTTGCAGCTTTCCCCGGAGATCGAGAGCCGTATCGAGCGTCTGATGATACTCGCCGGTGAGCCGGTGGTGAGCAGGCCGCTGTCCGCCGCATCCGTATTCGATGCCTTGCCGGCCGCGTGCGAAGTCGATCCGGCATTGTGCGCCGAAGTCAGGAACTACCTGGCCGGCTATATGCGTTCCATGGGCATCAACCATGCCAGCGCCACGGTATACGCGTCGGATGGTCCGGACACGGCGTTGCCGTCACGGCATGGCATGTCCACCAGCAGCCGCTACGGATTTTCGCTGCAGTCGCACTGGCAGCCCGGCGACTTTGTGCTCGTGAACAAGGGTGTGCTCGCCCACAGCGGTGAGATCACGCCGACCGGGACCGTCATCAGTGTCGGTCGTGAGTTCGCGCAGGTGGACCTGGGATACCGCGACCGATGGTGGTCGCCGATGACGGACGGGCCGATGTTGATCGGTACGCAGGCGGCAACCATGCCTTCACTGACCGTCTCCAACTACGCCCCGCTGACCCGGTTGCGCCTGCGCTACGAGGTGTTCGTCGGTCGCATGAGCCATTCCGAGCGGATCGTGTTCGAGGACGGCTTCACCGCCGGCCGTCCGTCTCTGGCCGGCATGCATGTGTCCCTGCAGCCTTTTGACGGCTGGTCGATCGGGATCAATCGCCTGATGCAGTTTGGCGGCGGGGCGCGCGGTGGATTGAATCCGCGCGACCTGATCAAGGCGCTGTTCAGCCCGTCGCGTTACGACAATCTGTCGAGCAATGGCCTGTCGCAGGACGACGAGTTCGGCAATCAGGTTGCTTCCATCACGACGCGCCTGGTGATGCCGGGCAGGGTGCCGTTCGCCGTCTACTTCGAGTACGGCGGTGAGGACACGTCCGCGCAGAGCGATATTCGCCCCGGCAACGCGACACTGTCCGGCGGCATTCATTTTCCGAGCCTGTTCAACCGCTACGAACTGGTGGCGGAGTTGGGTGAATGGCAGAACGCGTGGTATGTCCATAGTACGTATCAGGACGGGCTGTCTCACAAGGGCAATGTGCTGGGTCACTGGGGAGCTGATTACCGCGTCGTCGGAGACGGCGTCGGTGCACGCAGCATGATGCTGCGGCTCGTCCGGCATGCTACGGGGGGCGGTTCGATCACTGCGGTGTACCGGACGCTCGAGAACCAGTCCTATACGGCGCCTGACTACAGTCGGGCACGACTGCTGGAGGTCAGGTACAGCCGGCCCTGGCGGCAATTCTTCGTTGGCACCGAGCTGTACGTGGGCCGGACCGTGTTCGGTGATTCGTTTTCCATGCTCGGTGCGTTTGTGAGGTATTGACCCGTGAGACGAACCCGACGAACCGGATGCCTGGCCGTGTGCGTAATGCTGTTGGCGACGCCGTCCCTGGCCGAGGTGTTCGTCGATGTGGGTGCCAGCGTTAACCGGGTGGAATCGAAGATCGCGCTGCGCGACGACACCGTCAAGCGTCGCGACAGCGGGCTGGCTGTCGCCGTCGGTGTGCGGCGGGACGTCGGTGAGCGCAGCGATATCGGTGCCCGTCTGGAGGCCGACCGCATCGATGATGATCTGCTGCTTGCGGCACGGGCGCTCGACTATCGTTTCCATATATCACGACGGTTCGCCGTCGGCGCATTCATCGGTGCCGCGCGGCTGGACCTGGCAACACCAGCCTATGGCTACTACGCGGGATTCGGCGCGCAGTACAAGGACCTGTGGCCACGCTGGGATCTTGGTCTGGACGTGCGCTATGGCGACAAGGTGGCACGGGACAATCTGCTGCCTTCGGATCCGCAGGGCGGCAGTCCGGATAACTTTCACGACATCAGCGGATTGCGCCTCTATCTGAGCGTGCGTTTCTGATCGAGAATTGCGTCAACCGTCAGGCGCGCGTAGTGATGCTGGTCGAGCGCCGCCACGCTGGCCGCGCCAGCGTCGGCCAGAGCCTGTCGCGTGTCCGGCTGATCCAGCAGCGCCAGGGCATTGTCCGCAAGTGCTGCGGGGTCCGGTGCATCCATCAGCCACGGTCGGTAGATTTCAGGCAGGCACTCGGCGGCGCCGACGCGCCGTGATGTAAGCACCGCAATGCCCGAGGCCTGCGCTTCGGCAACCACCATGCCGAACTCCTCGAAGCGGGCGGGGTACAGGAACAGGTCCAGTGCCGACATCCACAGCTGCGGCTGATGTGACTTCGCCCGATACAGCAGCGCACCCCCGGTGTGTAGTCTGTCAGCTGCCGCCTCGTCGGGCAGTCTGCGTGAGCCGACAACGAGGAAGCGCGCATCGTCTCGCGCCGCCAGTATGCGCCTGGCCGCCTCCAGGAAGAGGTCGAGACCGCGCTTGTGAAAGTCGCCGGATGTCACGAAGCCGATCAGCGGCACGTTTTCGGCAACCCCGAGCTTTCGTCGTGCGCGGGCACGCAGCTGCCGTGTGGTTGCTGACGAGAATCGGTCGGAGCGGAACCCCGGATAGGCGACGGTGATGCGATCCGGTTCCAGTTCGAAGCATGAGGCTAATGCCTTGCGCGTCATATCGGAGTTGGCGATGAGCCGTGTGTGTGGATCCAGATCGCGAAAAAAGCCCTGTTCATGGGCGGCGTCGGCCTGAAGATCCTGTCGATTCAGATAACGATTGGCTTCCGTCACGACGTTGTGCACGAAAACGATGTCGGCCTGCGGTATCAGCATGCCATGGTCAACGAGCAGGCAGCCGTCGCGGGCCGCCAGCCTGCGCACGCGACTCACGGACAGACTTCTGGCCGGCAGGCCGGTACGCAGAAAGAATTTGAATCCGCGACGCTGGCAGGCAAGCAATGTCTTCTCGCCTCGCTGCTTCAGGTGTCGGGCCTGCATGTGCACGAGCTGACCGGTGCCGCTGGTCAGGCTGAGATTGCGGTGATAGAGCAGTATGGTCATGCGGATCAGCG
Source organism: Gammaproteobacteria bacterium (assembly GCA_050485545.1). Taxonomy (GTDB): domain Bacteria; phylum Pseudomonadota; class Gammaproteobacteria; order Steroidobacterales; family Rariloculaceae; genus JBJHBP01. Next base: position 17,932 of record JBJHBP010000004.1, on the reverse strand, counting down.
ATGGTCGCCGTGATGGTCAGCCGGGGCGGAGCCTTGCGAGGGTAAGCAGTTTTTCGATGTCGGGCAATTCCGGCCCTTCCGGTACCGGCGCAGCGCCAGCGGCCGGGCACGGTGGCAGGGGTGGGATGCCGTATAATCCGCATCTCGCAGATTCAGGAGGACGCACTGTGCGTTTGCGCGCTGGCAGGGTGGACGAAGATCTCATTGCGCCGAATGCAGAGCGCAGTTACCAGGTTCGTGATAGCGAACTGCCGCTGCATTGTCCGCGGCCCGGCATGTATCTGTGGAATTCCCACCCCAGGGTCTATCTGCCCATCGAAGTCACCGGTGAGGCCAAGTGTCCTTACTGCGGTGCGAACTACACGCTTGTCGCCGACGGGTCCTGACAGCTTGCGGGATGGCCCGGCCGGGCGATTGCCGCGAATCTGCCATGTCAATCTGGCGCGCGGGTTCCGTGGCGGTGAACGACAGACCGAACTGCTGATACGTGCACTGCAGGGACAGGTCGGATCACAGCGACTGGTCGCGCGCGCGGGCGAGCCCCTGACCACGCGCCTCAGCGGCGTCCCCGATGTCGAAGTTGTGGCCGTGCGCACGCGTGTTGGCGCGGTGTTTGCAATCGCCGACGCGGACCTGGTCCACGCGCACGAAACGCATGGCGCGCAGGTCGCCATGTTGCGCAGCTGTCGGTGGCCAGCTCCCTACGTCGTCACCCGTCGCGTGGACAACCGGCCGCGTACGGACGTATTCACACGAGCCATTTACCGGCGCGCAGCCGCGGTGGTGGTGCTGTCGCGCGCAATAGGCACCGTGATGCGGTCGTACGACTCCGATCTGGCGTTTCATGAGATTCCCAGCGCTTCGAGCGATCTGCGCAGCGACCGGGCATGGGTGCGCGCCTTTCGCGAGCGTCACCCGGAGCGTTTTCTGGTTGGTACCATCGGCGCGCTGGACGAGCGCAAGGGGCACCTGGTGCTGATCGAGGCAGCCGGCATGCTTGCCGAGTCGCATCCTCGGCTACACTTCGTGCTGGTCGGATCGGGCAGGGATGAAGTGACCATGCGGCGCGCTGCGGCGCATCTGCCGAATGTCACCTTTGCCGGCTGGTCGGCCAATGTCGGCGATTATCTTGCCGCTTTCGACCTGTTCGTATTTCCTTCCCTGAGTGAAGGGCTGGGATCGACGCTGATCGATGCCATGCAGTTCGGACTGCCGATCGTTGCGAGCTGGGCTGGCGGCATACCGGAGCTGGTCGCCGACGGTGAGAACGGTCTGCTCGTGCCGCCAGGCGATGCGCATGCATTGGCGGATGCAATACGGGCACTGTACGAGCGGCCGGATTCGCGCATCGCCATGGGTGAGGCCAACCGCGTCCGGTCGCAGGGGTTTTCGGCCGAACGCATGGCTGATCGCTACCTGCACGTGTACCGTCAGCTGCTGCCAGACTTCAATTGGAACGGGAAGGTGGAATGATCGTAGTCACCGGCGGCGCCGGCTTCATCGGCAGCAATGTGGTACGTGCGCTCAATCGTGCCGGAGAGACCGACATCCTGGTTGTCGATGACCTGACCGACGGGCGCAAGTTCGCGAATCTGGTCGACTGCAGCATCAGCGACTACTGGGATCGCGACCTGTTCGCCGCCCGACTGGAAAGCGGACTCGGCTTCAGGCCGCGCGCGGTGCTGCATCAGGGTGCCTGTGCGGTAACCACCGAGTGGGATGGCCGCTACATGATGGAGTCCAACTATCGATACTCCACAAGGCTGCTGGACTACTGCCTGGCCGAAGGCGTCGCGCTGATCTACGCATCGTCGGCGGCTGTATACGGTGCCGGCCGCGTGTTTCGTGAGGATCAGCCGGATGCCGAGCGGCCGCTGAATGTCTACGGCTATTCGAAACTGCTGTTTGATCAGTATGTGCGCCGGCGCCTGGCGAGTGCGCGGTCGCAGATCGTCGGACTGCGTTACTTCAATGTCTATGGTCCAGGCGAAGCGCACAAGGACGGTATGGCCAGCGTTGCCTGCCATCTGTATGGCCAGATTCGCGACGATGGCGAGGCGAGGCTGTTCGAGGGCAGCGACGGCTATGAAGCCGGCGAGCAGCGCCGGGATTTCGTTTATGTCGATGACGTTGCCGCCGTCAACCTGTGGTTCCTGGAGCATCCCGATGTGTCCGGCGTGTTCAATGTCGGTACCGGCCACAGCGAGACCTTCAATGACCTGGCCCGGGCGGTTATCGACTGGTGTGGCCGTGGCGTGATTCGCTACGTGCCGTTTCCGCAGAGCCTTGTGGGTCGTTACCAGAGCTTCACGGAAGCGGACATGAGCGCATTGCGCAACGCCGGATGCGATACGCCATTCAGGGGAGTGGAAGCCGGCGTGCGCGCCTATCTGGACCGTCTGGCCGAGCGTTCGTGAGCACGACTTCCAGCCTGCTGGTGGTCGGGCCGTCGTGGGTCGGCGATATGGTGATGGCCCAGGCACTGTACCGCGAGTTGAAGCGACGCGAGCCGACCCGGGATATCGACGTGCTCGCGCCAGGCTGGTCGGCGCCGGTGATTGCGCGCATGCCCCAGGTGCGCCGCGCTGTCGAGTTGCCGGTTGCCCATGGTGAGCTGGCATTGGGTCGGCGTTGGCGGGCCGCCAGAGGGCTGGCCGCGGCAGGTTATGCGCGCGCCATCGTGCTGCCGCGTTCGCTGAAGGCGGCGCTGGTGCCGTGGCTCGCCGGGATACCGGTGCGCACCGGCTATCGGGGCGAATTCCGCTACGGCGTGATCAACGACATCCGACCGTTCGCCGCCGACGCGCTGGACCAGACCGTCAAGCGCTTTGTTGCGCTGGCGCCGGATACATCCGCTGAACCTTTGCCTGTGGCCGATCTGCTGGTGCCATCGCTGCACGTGGACAAGGCCAACCAGGCGCAGCTCGCGGTACGGTTCGGGCTGCCCGGCGAGCGGCCGCTGGTGGCGCTGATGCCGGGTGCGGAATACGGCGAGGCCAAACGCTGGCCCACCGATCGATTCGCTGAACTGGCGCGGCGTCTGGGGCGCGATGGCTGGGCCGTGGTCGTGCTGGGATCGGCCAGGGAGCAGCCACTGGGCGAGCAGATCCGGACGCACGCGGCTCATCCGCTGGTACGCAACCTGTGCGGTGACACATCACTGGGCGATGCGGTGGATCTGCTCGCACAGGCCCGTGTGGCCGTCACCAACGATTCCGGGTTGATGCACATCGCTGCTGCGGTCGATACTCACGTCATCGCGATCTACGGCTCGTCATCGCCCGCTTTCACACCGCCGCTCACCGAAAAACGCACAGTGATCCATCTCGACCTCGAATGCAGCCCCTGCTGGCAGCGTACCTGTCCGCTATCCCATCTGAACTGTCTGCGCGGCATCGACGTGGAGACGGTGCACGCGGCTGTCGTGGCGGCCGCTGGCGGTATCGGTGCAGTTGCCGGCATCAGCGCCGACGAGGCGCGGCGATGAAGTCCGAATCCGGTGTTATGCACAGCGGTAGCGCTGCGATGTTGTTCGATGGTGGCGAGCAGGCGGTATCGGAACAGTGGTTCGAGCGTGACTACTGGCTGAGCCGCGACGCGGTCGTGGATCAGGCGCTGGGGCGGGGAACGGTGCTGGTCGTCAGGCACGACGTACAGACCTGGGTGTTGCGGCACTACCATCGCGGCGGGATCGTGTCCCGCTTCGTACACGACCACTACCTGTGGCTGGGTCTGGAGCGGACGCGGGCATTCCGCGAATGGCGGCTGCTGCGCCAGCTGTTCGACATCGGTCTGCCGGTGCCGCGACCGGTTGCGGCGCGCGTGGTCCGCCATGGCCCTCTGTATCAGGCCGACATCATTACCGAATATCTGACCGGTGCGCGTGCCCTGGCTTCCTTCCTCCGGGAAGGGCGTGTGCCGCCACAGCAGTGGGCACGCATTGGACGGATGGTGCGCGAGTTTCATCGTCATGGTGTCGATCACCCTGACCTGACCGCCCACAACATCCTGCTCGATTCAGAGGGGCGGGTATATCTGGTCGACTTCGACAAAGCTGGCATCCGGCGGCCGGGGCGGTGGCGCCAGGCCGGGATCGCCCGGCTGCAGCGATCGCTTCGCAAGGTCGCGCTGGAGACCGGCATGTTGTTCGCCGAGGACGACTGGCGGGCGCTCAAGGGCGGTTACCGCGACTGATCAGCGACTTCGATACAGGTCCGGATAGGGTGGTGGCCGGCCCTTGAACTTGCGGTAGGTCCACAGATACTGATCAGGCGCCCGTCGGATGTAGTCCTCGAGCAGCTGGTTCAACCGGCGCGTGTCCTCCACCGGGTCGTCTGCAGGGAACCCTTGCAGCGGCGGACTGATGTCAATGACGTAGCCCGAATCGTCGGGCAGGCGGCGAAAGAAGTATGTCAGCACCGGCGCGCCGGACAGCCGCGCAAACTTGCTGGTCGCTACGTTCGATATCGCCGGTTCACCGAAGAACGGCAGCAGAACGCCCTGATTGCCAACGTAACTCTGGTCGGGCACATAGGCGATGATCTTGCGGTTCTTCAGGGCTCGCAGCAGCGCACGCACGTTGTCGCGGGGGATCTGCTCGCCGGCGAAGCGACTGCGTCCGCGTCGGATCATGGTGTCGACGAACGCGTTGTCCTGCGGCCGGTACATGAATACGCAGCCCGGGATCAGATCCTGGAACAGCGCGCAGCAGGTTTCTATCGTGGTGAAATGGGCGGTAAAGATAATCGCGCCGCGACCGTCGCGGACAACTTTCTCCATGTGCTCGCGGCCATTGATTACAACCAGCCGGCGCAGCCTCTCTATGGGTGCAAACCAGCCCAGCCCCATTTCCACAAAGGATGCGCCAATGGCCTCGAAGTGTTGCCGGAGCAGCGTCTGGCGCTGTTCGACGGACAGCTCCGGGAAACAGACTTCCAGATTGCGCAACGCATTGCGACGTTCACGGGTATTGAATCGACCGGCAAGGCGTCCGAGCGCCTTGCCGATGCGAATCTGCCATCGGAACGGCAGCAGTACTACCGAGCGCATCAGCAGCCAGAGCAGCCACGCCGGCCAGTAGCGCGGCGCACGGAATCTGGACAGTGACAGTTCGTCGGATGGCGTCATTGAGCGGAGCCGATACCCGGGGGCGGCCCGAGGGCCAGACTGGACGCGGATTCTACCAGTGCCGAAGGCGCCGGCGACGGCTGCTGCCACCTTCGCCGAGGCTGGAGCTGGAACCGCAAGCGCTTGTAATGCTCTAATTGGCGTCCATATATGAGAACCTGCATGGATAGCTGACTGGAGACCTCATGAAGCGGATTGCGCTCTTTCTTGCCACGAACATTGCAGTACTGCTGGTGCTTGCGGTCGTCATGCGTCTGTTGGGCATACAGTCGATTCTGGACGACACCGGAACGAATCTGGACCTTCGGGCGCTGCTGATCTTCTCCGCGGTCATCGGCTTTGCCGGTTCGTTCATCTCGCTGGCCATCTCGAAGTGGTCGGCCAAACGCATGACCGGTGCCCGCGTCATCGACACACCGCGCAATGCCACCGAGAGCTGGTTGCTCAATACGGTTCAGCGACAGGCGCAGGCTGCGGGCATAGGCTGCCCGGAGGTGGCTGTTTACGATTCACAGGATGTGAACGCATTCGCCACCGGCTGGAATCGCAACAAGGCACTGGTGGCGGTCAGCACCGGCCTCCTCAGTCGGATGAACGAGCGTGAGGTCGAGGCGGTCCTGGCCCATGAAGTCAGCCATGTCGCCAATGGGGATATGGTTACGCTGGCCCTCATTCAGGGCGTGGTGAACACGTTTGTCGTGTTTCTCTCCCGCGTCATCGGCTTTCTTGTCGATCGGCTGGTGTTCCGCAACGAACGTGGCGTTGGCCCGGGCTTCTTCATTGTCAGCATCGTTGCGCAGATCGTGCTCGGCATTCTCGCCAGTACCATCGTGATGTGGTTCTCGAGGTTGCGTGAATACCGTGCCGATGCCGGTGGCGCGAAGCTGGCTGGACGCGAGAACATGATCAGTGCGCTCGACAAGCTGCGCCGGATTCATCAGCCCAGCGATCTGCCTGAGTCCATGCAGGCATTCGGCATCAATTCCGGCCACATGGCAGGATTCAAACGCCTGTTCATGTCGCATCCGCCAATTGAGGAGCGCATTGCCGCATTGCGGAAGCAGGGTTGAGCGAAGTTGGTGATGTCAGCGATTACCGGGCCAATGCCGCGCCGATGTCGATGGCGATGACGCGGGTCCGGGTCGCCCTTCTGCTGGGTGCATGGCTGTGTCTTCCGGTCGCGCCGGCTGCTGCTCAGCCGGCTCTGGCTTCCCACATTCAGACTGCCGATCTGGTACTGGTGGACAAATCGAACCGCGTCCTCCACCTGATGAAGAATGGCGAGGCGCTGCGCACGTTTCCGATCTCTCTGGGGTTGATGCCGGAAGGGCACAAGGAGCGATCAGGCGACTATCGGACGCCGGAAGGACGCTACCAGCTCACCGCGCGCAACACCGACAGCGCTTACTTTCTGTCCATACTGGTTTCCTATCCGAACGAGCGGGATCGGGCCCATGCCCGCTCCCTGGGCGTGGATCCGGGCGGCGCGATCATGATTCACGGTACGCCGAACATACCCCGCTACGAAGAAAGCCGCTATCAGGGCTGGGACTGGACCGATGGCTGTATAGCCGTGTCCAACTCGGACATGATCGATATCTGGCTGATGACCCGCGAGGGGACACCAATCGAGATACGCCCTTGAGGCGAAAGGACGCGCGATGGATGCGCTGATCGAGCCGCAGGGCAGCCTTGAAATTCTGTCGCACTCCGAAGTGCTGCAGTTGCGTGACGCCGGCGCAGGTGGCCTGTACCAGATCTGGCGGCAGTGTTCGCTGGCTGTTCTGAACTCGGGTGCCGAGGACGATGACGTTCGCCGCATACTGCGTGCCAACGAGAAGTTCGACATCGAGATCGTGCCGCAGGAGCGCGGTATTGCGCTGCGTCTGAGCAATGCGCCGGACAGCGCGTTCGTCGATGGCAAGATGGTACGCGGCATACGTGAGCAGCTCTTCGCGGTCCTGCGCGATCTGCTGTACACGCACGATGAGATTCACAACAGCCGGCGCTTCGATCCTGAAAATTCCTCCGGCATTACCGATGCCGTGTTTCACATTCTGCGCAACGCGCGCGTGCTGCACCCGCGCATGGAGCCGCGACTGGTGGTGTGCTGGGGCGGTCACGCGATCAGTCGCGTCGAATACGACTACACGAAGGAAGTCGGCTACGCGCTGGGGTTGCGCGGACTTGATGTGTGCACCGGCTGCGGTGCGGGTGCGATGAAAGGGCCAATGAAGGGCGCGACACTGGGGCATGCCAAGCAGCGTATCCGCGATGGCCGTTATCTCGGGCTGACGGAGCCTACGATCATCGCCGCGGAAAGCCCGAACCCGATCGTCAACGAACTCGTGATTCTTCCCGACATGGAAAAGCGGCTGGAAGCCTTCGTGCGTGTGGCGCATGGCATTGTCGTGTTTCCAGGCGGTGTAGGGACGGCGGAAGAGATCCTTTATCTGCTGGGCATTCTGCTCAGCCAGGGCAACGAGGAGGCGTGTCTGCCGGTGATTTTCTCCGGTCCGGTCTCAAGCCGTGGCTACTTCGAGCTGATGGACGATTTCATTGGTCGCACCCTGGGAGAGGAGGCACAGCGCCTCTACAGTGTCGTGCTTGGTGATCCCGCTGAAGTCGCTCGGCTGGTATGTCAGGGCGTCGAGCAGGTGCGCGAGTTCCGGGTCAGGACAGATGATGCCTACTACTACAACTGGCTGCTGAAGATCGGGCTGGATTTTCAGAAGCCATTCGACGCAACACACGAGAACATGGCAAAACTTGATCTCAGCGCGGACCTGCCGGCCAGTGAACTGGCCGTCAATCTGCGCCAGGCGTTCTCCGGGATCGTTGCCGGCAATGTTCGCGAGGAGGGAATCCGTCTGGTTGAGGAACACGGACCGTTCGAATTGCGCGGTGACAGGCACGTCATTTCCGCGCTCGATCAGCTCCTTGGGGATTTCGTCGCATCGCGGCGCATGCGACTGTCTGATCCGGCAACCTACGTGCCCTGTTATCGAATCGTGTCCTGATTTTCTTCGTTGATTACGTTAACTGGGCTGTCGCTGTGCGAATCACTCCAGCCTCTTCGGCAGTTGTCTGTGACTCAGTTCCTGTGATTCTCATTGTTGCAGCGCTAACCTTTTTCGCACCTGCAAATGGACTGTCGTCTGGTGCGATGAGTCAACAAAAATCACATCTCTTCCGACCGCCTCTCTATCACCGCCACGAGTCCGCTGCTTCGGCAAGCGGCGGGGCCGGTTCAGGAGCGTCTCCCACGGTGCCGCAAGTCGCTGACAGCGAGCGGCAGAGCTGGGACGCCTATCGGCGCTGGCTGTCACGCACCGGAGACAAGGCACCCGTGGAACGCGCGCCGCTGGATCCTTCGATCTACAGCTGGAAGGGCTACAACAACTGGGCGGACAAGATTCGCCAGAACTGGAAGTCCGACGACAAGGATCGATCCGGTCGGGACTGATCCTGGACGGCGGGCGCTGACCTGTGCCCGAGGCCGATCAGGAAAGGTCGTCACGACGAAAGGCGGTTGCCAGGCTGCTGTTCGCTGTAAAGCCGCTGCTGGCAGACGTCGGCTGCAGCCACTCGGTGAGCGGTTCCCAGTCGGCCAGGTCCTTGAACACCCGCCAGCGTGGCATCTCATGAACACCAATGCCCAGTTCGGCAGAACGCACGTAGTTCTGCGTGTCGCGCAGTGTCGTGATCAGTGGAATGTCCAGACTGGCCAGAAAGCGCATCAGCGACTGGGAAACCAGCGTATTGATCCTGACACGATTGGCAATGATGCCGATGCGTCGTTCGGAACGACGGATCTTCGCCACCAGCAGCAGGTCTGCAATGCACTTCGCGGATGCGTGGATGTCGTTTTCCGACGGCATGACCGGCACCAGAATGGCATCGGCGCCGCGCGTGATTTCCGGCAGACTCTGGGAGACGATGGCAGCCGGTGTATCGACGACGACCGTGCTGCATTCAGCCGGGACGCGCAGCTGCCAGCTGCGTGTGACATTCGTGGACCGCTCATGCGCGGCGATGCCATGTATGGGCTGATACTCGGCGGCACGTTTGCGCAGCCACCGCGTGCTGGATCCCTGCGGGTCCAGGTCCATCAGCGCGACGTTCTGTCCGGTAGATGCAAACCAGGCGGCGAGATTGGTTGCCACCGTCGTTTTCCCGGCTCCACCCTTGGTGTTCAGTACCACGATTCGTTGCATGGCATGAACTTACAATAAGTAAAACGCTTTGTCGCCAGCCAGGCAGAGCTTTTGAGAGCTTATTCACAGAGATGCGCATCGCCGTTTGCCGATAATGCCGTCTCATCATGGAAGTACTGTTGCAATATCTGGACGAGCTGGACGACCTGCTGGCCATGGTCGCGGCCAGGCTGCAGCTTTATCGGCCCTTGATTTGGCGCCGGACGGCCCCATCCTACCCGGATGTCTCTGCGGACGAATGGCAAACGGGAGGAGTCGATGGCCGACGATGCGGCGGAACAGGCATACGGATTTCAGGCGGAAGTGAAACAGCTGATGCACCTGATGGTGCACGCGCTCTACAGCAATCGCGAGATCTTCCTCCGCGAACTGATCTCCAACGCGTCTGACGCAAACGATAAACTCAGGTTCGAAGCGCTTGCGCGGCCCGAACTGGCCGCGGACTCCGCCGATCTGGCGATTCGCGTCGAGTTGATCCCCGAACAGAAACTGCTGTGCATCACCGATGATGGCATCGGCATGACACGGGACGACATTGTTCAGCAGCTGGGTACCATCGCGCATTCCGGCACGGCGCGGTTCATCGAGCAGATGGAAGCCGACAGCAGAAAAGACTCGCAGCTGATAGGGCAGTTTGGTGTCGGCTTCTATTCGGCCTTCATCGTCGCCGACGAGGTCGAGGTTCTGAGTCGCAAGGCCGGAGTGCCGGCGGCTGAGGGCGTCCGCTGGGTTTCCGACGGGCAGGGCGAGTTTCGCGTTCAGAGCGTCGAGCGTGAGCAGCGCGGAACCACGGTGAGGCTGCGACTCAAGGATGACGCCGCGGAGTTCCTCGATCCCGGCCGCCTGCGCACCGTGATCCGCAAGTACTCAGACCATATCGCGTTTCCCGTGCGGCTGCGTGAAGCGCCCGACCGGGAACCGGAAACTGTCAATCAGGCGCGAGCGCTCTGGAGCCGTCCGCGAACCGAAATCAGTGCGGAGGAATACAAGTCGTTCTATCGGCACATTTCGCACGACTTCAGTGAGCCGCTGACCTGGAGCCACAACCGCGTCGAAGGCAAGCGTGACTACACCAGTCTGCTGTTCATCCCGTCGGTGGCGCCTGTCGATCTGTGGAATCGTGAGGCGCCGCGAGGCATCAAACTCTATGTGCAGAAGGTGTTCATTACCGACCACGCAACGCACTTTCTGCCGCTCTACCTGCGTTTTGTCCGCGGCGTACTTGATACCGCTGACCTGCCTCTGAATGTTTCCCGCGAAATGCTTCAGCACAGTCCCGAGGTTGCGGCCATCCGCTCGGCACTGACCCGGCGTGTACTGGACATGCTGGCTAAACTGGCTGCCGACGACGCGGACCGGTACACGACGCTGTGGCGGGAGTTCGGCACGGTACTCAAGGAGGGCCTGGCCGAAGACTCATCCAACCGCGATCGGCTGGCCGAGCTGCAGCGATTCAACAGCACCCGCACCGGGGAGGGCGAAGTGCGCAGTCTGGCCCAGTATGTGGATGAGGCGCCAGAACAGGATCGCATCTACTACCTGATCGCCGACTCGGTGGCGGCCGCGAAGTCCAGCCCGCATCTGGAGGCGTTCCGCGACAGCAACATCGAGGTGCTGTTGCTGACCGATCGCATGGACGAGTGGGCGATGCAGTATCTGACCGAATTTCGCGGCAAGACCTTCAAGGACGTTTCACGCGGCGGCCTTGATCTGCCGGGTGGCAAGGACGAAGAACAGTCGGCGAAGGATGACACCGGGGAGAAGGAAAGCAGCGGCGTGCTCGACCGCGTCAAGCAGACGCTGGGCGACAGAGTCGGCGAAGTCCGCGCCAGCGATCGACTCAAGGAATCCGCGTCCTGTCTGGTACTCGGTGACCAGGATCTTGGCTACGGAATGCGCGATCTGCTGAAAGCGGCGGGACATGAAGCGCCGGCGGCGGTGCCGGATCTGGAACTGAACCTCGGCCACGACCTCGTGCGACGCATGCAGCAGGAGGCCGATGGCACGCGCTTCGGGGAATTCGCCTTGCTATTGTATGAACAGGCGGTGCTGGCCGAAGGTCGAATGCTGGACGATCCGGCTGCCTTCGTGAAGCGCATCAACCGACTGCTGGCTGCCGATGTGGCTTAGCAGCGATCGGCCAGCCGCTGGCGCATGATGGCCCCCGACCAACAGGAGACACCCATGTCCGCAGAGAAGCAACCTGATGTCGAGGCGCTCAGACGCCGACTTACGCCGGAGCAGTTCCGGGTGACGCAGCAGGCTGGCACAGAGCCGGCCTTCAGCGGTCAGTACTACCAGCACAGTGAGTCTGGAGCGTACCTGTGTGTGTGTTGCGGGGCCGAGCTGTTCTCGTCACAGCAGAAGTACGATTCGGGAAGCGGCTGGCCGAGCTTCTGGGCGCCGGCCGAGGCGGGGGCGGTATCCGGGCATCGCGACAGCAGTCACGGCATGGTAAGGGAAGAGGTACGGTGCGCGAATTGCGGCGCTCATCTGGGGCATGTGTTCACCGATGGTCCTGCGCCCTCCGGCAGGCGGTTCTGCATCAATTCCGCGTCGCTGGATTTTTTGCCGTCAGGTGGCGGCGATGACAGCAGTCCCTGAAGGCAGACGGGTGATCGCGGCGTGCTGAAGGCGCTCAGTGAGCTGATCGACCGTGCGCTCGGAACGGGCCCGGCCGGTGCGGGCGGACAGGTAACCAGTCCGGAGCAACGACGGCACGGTGTGGAACTCGCCACTGCCGTGCTGCTCGTCGAGGTGGCACGAGCGGACTTTGAGGAAGACATCACGTCCAATACGGCCGTGTTCGATCTGCTCAGGTCACACTTCGAACTGTCCGAGGATGAGGCGCGGCTGCTGATCGAGGAGGCGCGTACCGAGGCCGATCATGCTGCATCCCTGCAGTCGTTTACCCGACAGCTGCATGAGTGCCTTGCCGCGGAAGAAAAGCAGCGCATCGTCGAAATGCTGTGGCAGGTTGCCCTGGCCGACAGCGTCCTGGACAGGCATGAAGACCACCTGATCCGCAAGGTGGCCGGGCTGCTGTACGTTCCCCATGCCGACGTGATACGAATCAGGAATCGCGTTCGGGGAACCTGATGGCAACCCCTGCCGGCTGTGGCCTGCCGGTTCGTCAGTCGCCGAAGAACTGCTTCATGAAGCGGACGGAAAACCTGCTGCTCTCATTCATCGGTGTTGCGTCCACCGTGAAGATAAGTGTTTCTCCCGATGATACGGGTACCTCACCGATGTAGTAGACCGCATCGCCTTCGGCAATCTCGCGCAGGGTCAGATTGCGGAACTGTCCCGCCAGATTGATGGCGGACGCCGATACGCTTCCTGACACGGGCGTTCCAACGCCATTCGGCTGGTCGGGCTTGCGCAATATGCTGACGTTGAGCAGAGCGCGGTTGGGACTGCGTACGATGCCATATTGGCGAGCAACGTCGGCGGTGAGCTGATCGGTGGCAAGCGCGTTGAAGTGCAGCACATAGTCACCGAAGTCCCTGGAACTCTCGGTTGACGACAGAACCTGCGTGCCAGCTTCGTTGCCGGCTGTCGGCGCTCCCTGATCACATGCCGAGAGCAGGGTGAGAGCGCACAACCAGAAAATCGATCGCATCCCTGGAGTCATACCTGTTGCCTCCTGTGTTACGAAGCCTTGGTCAATTTATAACACAGGCATCAAGGTCGCAGCGAACTGCCGGCCATGGTGCATTGTCCCGCTATCGCAGCAAGCCGGGTATGGGCAGCATCCGCGCGATGGCCTGGATCAGGATGATGACCAGCAGCGGCGACAGATCCAGCCCGGCGATCGGCGGCAACAGGCGCCGTACCCGACCCAGCAGTGGCTCATTGATGTCTCGAAGTATGCCGGCGATGGGATTGTAGGTCTGTCCCAGCCAGCCAAGAATCACGTGGACGATGATGCTCACCGTATAGAACCACAGTGTCAGGCTGATCAGCCCGAGCACCACGTACATCAGGAAGGTGTTCAGCGGCACGGAAAAGTTTGCGATTGTGAACAGCAGCCATGTTGCGATGGCCTGAATCACGAACATCACGACCAGCGTTGGTACGTCGACGCCACCAGCGCTCGGAATGATGCGCCGCGCCGGAATCACCAGCGGATTTGTCACGCGAAGAATGAACTCGGCCAGCGGATTGTAGAAATCGGCACGCACCCATTGCAGGATGAATCGCAGCAGAAATGTCAGCAGGTACAGATCCGAGAGCGTCTTGACAATGAAAATGAGTGAGTTCTGCATGGCTGTATTGGCTGGTCGTCTTCGAGCCCGGCAAAGATATCATGAGGTACGGCCTCGTGGTGGAACCTGTGGGTGTTCGGCATCGTTGTTGCCTGTCGCGGAGCGGTCGGTTGGGCGAGTTCCGAACAGCGCCGACCCGATACGGACAAAGGTTGCTCCCGCGGCGACCGCGAGCTCGAAGTCGTCCGACATGCCAATGGACAGTTCCCGCAATGGCACTCCGGTCGTGTCAAGGCGGGCAGCGGTATCGCGCAGGCGGTGAAAGTGGCCGGCCACGGCCTCGTCGTCGGCGCCTGCTGGCGGCAATGTCATCAGGCCGCGGACGCGCAGCCTGGGCAGCGCGGACACCGCACGAACCAATGCCGGAAGCTCAGCTTCGCTGATGCCCGCGCGGCCGGGAAGCCCGGTCTGGTCCACCTGAAGCAACACATTCAGTGGAGGTGCATGGTGCGGCCGCTGATCACTCAATCGCTGCGCCACTCGAAAGCGATCCACCGTATGTACCCAGTCGAACAGCAAGGCTATCTGACGCGTCTTGTTCGCCTGGATGTGGCCGACGAAATGCCACTGAATACCCGGCTCATCGATCTGAGGGATCTTCGACTCGGCTTCCTGTACATAGCTCTCACCGAAATGGCGCAGTCCGGCTCGACAGGCTGCACGAATTGCGGCAACGGTCTGCTGCTTGCTGACTGCAACTATCGTGACGTGGTCGACAGTGAAGTCGGGCCCGTCAGTGACGCAGGTCGCAGCGCGGTCGGACCGCTCGAGTGCGGCATGCACTCGGCGCTGTATTTCAGCAAGATGGTCCGTGATATCAGTCACGCTTTGCCTGTGGCCGCTCGCTATACTATGAGCGTCTTCCGGTCGGGCTCGCCTTGGCTTGAGTAATTCTTAAGGATCGCTATGGCTGCCGTAGATATTGCGCAACTACTTGCCTTCGCCGTCAAGAACGGTGCCTCGGATCTGCACCTTTCTGCCGGCGTGCCACCGATCATCCGAGTCGACGGTGACGTAAAGCGCATCAACATGCCAGCACTGAAGCACAAGGAAGTGCACAGTATGGTATACGACATCATGAACGACAAACAGCGGAAGGACTTCGAGGAGTTCCTGGAAACTGACTTTTCGTTCGAAATTCCGAAACTGGCGCGATTCCGGGTCAATGCATTCAATCAGAATCGTGGTTGCGCGGCCGTTTTCCGGACGATCCCATCGGACATCCTCACGCTGGATGACCTTGGGGCGCCACGTATCTTCAAGGACGTATCGATGCACCCCAGAGGTCTGGTGCTCGTTACCGGTCCTACCGGCTCAGGCAAGTCGACCACGCTTGCAGCGATGGTCGACTACATCAATGACAACAAGCCCGATCACATCATCACTATTGAAGACCCGATCGAGTTCGTGCACGAGAGCAAGCGATCGCTGATCAATCAGCGCGAAGTGCATCGTGACACGCTTGGATTCAGCCAGGCTCTGCGTTCCGCGCTGCGCGAGGATCCGGACGTGATCCTGGTCGGTGAAATGCGGGACCTGGAAACCATCAGGCTGGCACTCACCGGCGCGGAAACGGGCCACCTTGTATTCGGCACGCTGCATACCAGCTCGGCAGCGAAGACCATCGACCGCGTAGTTGACGTATTCCCGGCTGCAGAAAAGGAAATGGTGCGCAGCATGCTGTCGGAGTCCCTGCGAGCGGTCATCTCGCAGACGCTGCTGAAAAAGGTTGGCGGTGGACGGGTCGCGGCCCACGAGATCATGATAGGTACTCCGGCGATTCGCAATCTGATCCGCGAGGGCAAGATTGCGCAGATGTATTCGGCCATCCAGACGGGGCAGTCGCAGGGCATGCAGACGCTGGATCAGAACCTTCAGGAATTGCTGAAGAGGGGGCTGATTACCAAAGAGGAGGCTCGCTTCAGGGCGGCCAACAAAGAGAACTTCTAGGTTCGCATAACACGAGGAGCGCGTTGTCATGGAGCGCGACCAGGCAGTACGTCTGACCCAAAATCTGTTGCGCAAGATGGTTGAGCTGAGTGGCTCGGACCTTTTTGTTACGGCTGAGTTTCCGCCGGCCATCAAGATTGATGGCACAATCAAGCCGTTCGCTGATCGCCCGCTGACGCCGGCACAGAGCTCCCTGATCGTGCGTTCAATCATGAATGACAAGCAGGCCAAGGAGTTTGATGCAACCAAGGAGTGCAATTTCGCGATCGCGCCGCAGGGCATTGGCCGATTCCGCGTCAGTGCCTTTATCGCACAGGGTAATGTCGGTGCGGTGATCCGCCGCATCGTTACCGAAATTCCGACCTTCGACGAGCTTGAGCTGCCGCCGCAGCTCAAGGACGTTGCGATGACCAAGCGCGGCCTGTGTCTGGTCGTTGGCGGCACCGGTTCGGGCAAATCGACGACGCTGGCTGCGATGATCGGTCATCGCAATGAAAACAGCCGCGGGCACATCATCACGATCGAGGATCCAGTCGAGTTCATGCATCCGCATCAGGGTTGCGTGGTGACTCACCGGGAAGTCGGTGTGGATACCGACAGCTGGCACAATGCGCTCAAGAATACGCTGCGTCAGGCGCCGGACGTGATCATGATCGGCGAGATACGCGACCGGGAGACGATGCAGTACGGTATCCAGTTCGCGGAAACCGGGCATCTCTGTGTTGCTACCCTGCATGCGAACAGCGCCAACCAGGCGTTGGACCGCATCATCAATTTCTTTCCGGAGGAGCGCCGCCATCAGTTGCTGATGGACCTGTCGCTCAACATTACAGCGATGATTTCACAGCGTCTGATTCCGCGTGAGAGCGGTATGGGGCGTGTGGCCGCTATGGAGATCATGCTCGCGTCACCGCTGATCAACGACCTCATATTCCGCGGCGAAGTAGCTGCGATCAAGGAAGTGATGGCCAAGTCCACGCGACTTGGCATGCAGACGTTCGACCAGGCGCTGTTCCAGCTCTTTGAGGACGGCGCAATCTCCTACGACGAAGCACTTCGCAACGCCGACTCAAAGAATGAGCTACGGTTGCGCATCAAGCTGCAAAGCAAGCGCGAAGATGCATCCTCGGTCGAGCATTCGCAGAGCCTGCAACTGGCGCAAGAGGAAAAGGCGGCACGGTTCTGAGCCCCGTCCTGCGACACTGTTGTAGCGGCATCGCGCAGGACTGCAATCGCGATCTATCATGAACGTCAAACCCCTTTTCAAGCTGATGGTGGATAAGAAGGCTTCGGACCTTTTCTTCACCACCTATGCGCCGGTCATGATCAAGATCGATGGCAAGATCATGCCCGTAAATCAGGTGGAGCTGACGCCGAAAATGGTGCGCCAGGCTGCCCTGGAACTTATGGACGAAGGTCAGCTTGAATCCTTTACCCGCGATCTGGAAATCGACTTTGCGGTATCGGAAGCGGGACTGGGCCGCTTCCGCGTCAACGTGTTTCACCAACGCGGCAATGTCGCAATGGTGCTGCGCTTCATCACCCCCGAGCTGCCCAATCTGGATCAGCTGGGCATGCCGGACAAGCTCAAGGATCTGGTGCTGTTGCGTCGCGGTCTGATGCTGATGGTTGGCGCCAGCGGTTCAGGCAAGTCGACGACGCTGGCCGCAATGATCGATCACCGAAATCGCAACTCGGCTTCGCACATCGTGACGATCGAGGATCCGATCGAGTTTCTGCACTCCAATCACAAGTCCATCGTCAATCAGCGCGAAGTCGGTCTGGATACGCATTCCTATGCCAGGGCACTGAAGAGTGCGATGCGCGAGGCGCCGGACGTAATTCTGATCGGCGAAATCCGCGACCGCGAGAGCATGCAGGCCGCGCTGAATCTGGCGGGTACCGGTCATCTTGCGATTGCGACGCTGCATGCCAACAATGCACCCGAGACCCTGGACCGCATCGTCAATATGTATCCCAACGATCAGCACAGGCAGGTGCTGATGGACCTGTCGCAGTACCTGCGGGCGATCATTTCGCAGCGCCTGGTTCGCTCCAAGGAGGGCGGACGCGTCGCCGCTGTGGAGTTGATGCTGAACACACCGCATCTGTCGGAAATGATTCTCAAGGGCGACATTTCCTCGGTGAAGGAGGCGTTCAAGAACACGCATGAGCCTGGCATGCAGAGCTTTGACGACGCGCTGTTCGAGCTGTACAGGAACGGCACGATCAGCATGGAGGAGGCGCTGTCGAACGCCGACTCACGCAGTAACCTCGAAGCGAAGATCAACTTCGGCTGAATGGCACTGCAGGCTGCCTGCGGGTTGCCTTTGGCGGAACTAAAGCGGACCGAAGGGAGCCATTCCGCCA